>DAOUAY010000420.1:0-6167 GCA_034432995.1 Anaerolineae bacterium
ACCCAGACCGACGCAGCCGGCAACGAGAGCGCCCCCACCCCTGTCACCGTCACCATCGACACCATCAACCTGCCGCCGGTCGCCGTGGATGACACCTTTGCCGTACCGGAGAGCGTGCCCGCGCAGCCCTCCAGCACGCTGGATGTGTTGGCGAACGACAGCGACCCGAACGATGACGATCTGACTATCACAGCCGTCAGCGCGCCCGCGCACGGCGTCGCCACGACGGACGGGGCCACCATCGTCTACACGCCGACGGCCGGATACCTGGGCCAGGATACCTTCACCTACACCATCAGCGATGGTATGTATGAAGATACCGCGCAGGTGACCGTGACGGTGTCGCCGGTCGCCGATCTGGCGGTCGCGCAAACGGTACGCGGCACCATCAGTGGGCTGGAGTTCACCCTCGTCGCGCGCAACCTCGGCCCGCGCCCCGCCAACGGCGCTGTCATCTCCGACACCTTCCCGCCCAGCGTCGGCAACATCACCTGGACGTGCGTCGCAACAGGTGGGGCGGCGTGCCCCAACGCCAGCGGCAGCGGTCACATCGAGGAGACGTTGGCAACCTTCCCGTCGGGTGGCGTAGTGACATACACTGTAGCCGCTAATATCGTGGTCAGCGCCATCGAAAACAATACCGTGACCATCACGCCTCCGGCGGGCGTTTTCGACCTGAATCTCGCTAACAACACTGCCACACGGCCAACGCTGTACCGGATCATTCTCCCACTCGTCTTTAGGAACGCTACACCGTAGTGTAGATTCCTCCTCACAACGACCTGGCAGGTCTGGCTAACCTGCCAGGTCGTTTTTATGCCGCCCCTATAGTGCGCGTTGACTATGCAAAGCAGGCGTTTCGCAGTATACTGTGCGTACCGTAACCTTTCAGCCACACAAGCCAAATGGAGGCAGCGAAATCAAAGCTGAACTGCGCGACATCCGCCGCAACCTCGCCGAGCGACAAGGCGCGCCGACAACAGAGTAAGGAGGCGTCTATAAGTCAAACACTACAAACCCCCAAAAAATCCATTTACTCAGCATAGCGCATACGAAAGGAGAAAATGCCATGTTGTTTTTGCTCGATTTTCATGTGGAGTATCCCGAGACGATGTCCCAGAAGGACCTGTTTGCCATCTGGGCGCGCGAGGCTGATGCCGCACTCGGCGCAAAGCAAGCCGGCGTCGTGGTGGACTTGTGGAAATGCGTCGGGATGCGGCGCATCGTGGCGGTGGTGAATGTGGACAGCCTCGATACGCTCGATCAAATCTTGCTAGATCTGCCCATTATGAAGGAGCACGGCCACCACATGCACGTTGATGTCACGGCGCTGCGGCGTTATGAAGACTTCGCGGCGGACGTGAAGCAGCGGCTTGGCGCGTAAGCGCAGGTTGACCTGTCAAGGCTTTATGCACAGTGGAAGTGGGGCGGACATGTGGATCCGCCCCACATTTTGCGCTTTCTTGTTTATCCTGAGCCTTACGATTGACCTCAACCGCAGCTACTGACTAGCCAAGCAGGGGAGCGTCATTTTCCCCTCAGAGAACAAATAAATGTCGATAATACGTTTCCTGGTGCGACGTGTGTTATTGATGCTGATCACGTTTGTGGTCATCACGGCGGTGTTGTATGGGGTGCTGATGCTGTCGCCGGCGGAGGCGCGGGTCATATTGTATTAGAGCTATCGCATTTGGCAGCAAAGACTACAAAAGTCTCAGCAGACACCTGCATTTGGCGCGTTTTTCGTTCAACAAGACGCTTGGTCAAGGCAATCCCAAGATGGGCAACCATAGGTTGCACGCAGGCGGCAATCCGTTCACGTACTGGTGGCTCTACCTTCCGGTGACAGTAGCCTTGATCGTGTTTGGCATCGGGTGGAACCTGTTGGGAGATGGGCTGAACCTGACGCTCAATCCACACGAAGTGGCGCGCAGACGTTTTTGATGGGTGTCGATATTTGCACGCTCTCAGCATTGGACTATAATAAACGGTAGTTTACCAGCCCGACAAGGAGGGATCATTATGGCAGACCTGGAACGAGCAATCGACATTCTTTGCAAAGTGCCCTTATTCGAAAACCTGAAAAAGCGCCAACTTCATGACCTGGGACGGCTTTTCATCGAACGCACGTGTGCGCCTGGCGAAGTGATTGTGCCGCAGGGACGCGATGGCTATGGCTTTTTCGTCATCGCTTCTGGCAAGGCTGAGGCCATGCGCGAGAAAGCCGATGGCAGCACAGCGGTGGTCAATACGTTTGGGCCGGGCGACTTCTTCGGTGAATTGGCCTTGTTGGACAACGGCCCCCGTACCGCGTCGGTCATCGCCACGGAGCGCACGGAGTGCCTGATCCTCCCCCGCGAGAACTTCCTCGGCGTCCTCAAACGGGATGGCGAAATGGCTGTGGACATCATGGTCGAACTCGCCAAGCGTTTCCGCATGGCCCTGGACGCCTACTACTAAATCATGAGTAAGCGTTCAGCCATCAGCTTTTAGCTATCAGCAGAGCGAGCCAAGGCATCGTCAAGACGTTTACGTAGATGCCAAGGCTGAAGGCTGAAGGCTGAACACTGAAGGCTTACCATTATGAAGTGTCCTGAGTGCGGTTTCAAAGCACACCCGCGAGCGAAATTCTGCGGGATGTGCGGCGCGCGTCTCCGGCTGCTCTGCCCGGCTTGCGGGACGTCGAATCCGAGCGTCTATCGCTTTTGCAGCGAATGTGGCAGTCCTCTCGATGCCAATACCGCACATCACATCCCCCTGCGCGTACAAGAGAGTCCATTGGAACGCGCAGTCGAGCGCGTACCGGAAAGCGCGCCGGAACCCCATGAATTGGCCCCGCTCGAAGGCGAGCGCCGCCTGGCAACCATCATCCTCGCGGACGTCAAAGGCTCCACCGATCTGATGGAACAGGTGGGCACCGAAGCCTGGGTCAAGATGATGAACCGCGTCCTCCAAATCCTGGAGACGGAGGTCTACCGCTTCGGCGGCAAGGTCGACCAATTCCGCGGCGACGGCCTAGTGGCCTTCTTCGGGACGACGATGGCGCACGAGGACGATCCGGAGCGCGCGGTGCTGGCCGCCCTGGCGATGCAATCCGCGATCCTCCCGTTTGCCGCCGACCTGGAGAAACGCGAGGGGATCAGTCTGGCGCTGCGGGTGGGCGTCAACACAGGCGAGGTCATCGTCACCAGCGTGGGCAACGATCGCCAGTACCGGGAGGAGACTGCCATGGGCGAGGCCATCGCGCTCGCCGCGCGCATGGAGACCGCCGCCGAACCCGGCACGGTACTGGTGAGCGAGAACACCTATCGCCTCACCGCCACGCAATTCGAGTGGCTGCCCCTCGGCGAGATCAAAGTCAAGGGCGTGAGCGCGCCCATCGCCGTCTACCGCCCTCGCGCGCCCTACGCCAGCCTCGAAAGGCCCGCAGCCTACGACCTGGCCAGCCCGCTCATCGGGCGCGACGCAGAAATGGAGAGTCTCAAAGCCTGCATCGAAGACCTGAGCGACGGTATCGGCGGCATCGTCATCATCACCGGGGAACAGGGCATGGGCAAATCGCTGCTTACCAACGAGGTGCGGCAGTACTTCGCCCGGCAAAACGCGCTCCTGGCCGAAGCGCGCGACAAAAGCGCCGGCGCGCCATCCGCCGATACAGAGATTGGCGTCATCTGGCTGCGCGGGCGTTGCCGCTCTTACACCCAATCCCAGCCCTACGCGGTGTGGCAGGATATGCTGCGCAGTTGGCTCGGCATCCGCCCGGACGAACCGCACGAACAAACGCGCGACCGCCTGCACCAGCAAGCCGAAATCCTCTGGGGCGATCAGGCCGACGAGTATTATCCCGACCTGGCGATGCTGCTCTCTCTTCCCCTGGAAGCGGATCATGCCGAGCACATCCAGCGGCTCGACGCCGACAGCCTGCGCCAGCAGTTTTTCCTCACGCTGCGCAGTTGGATCGAGGCGCTCACCCAACAAGGCCCGGTCGTGCTCACGTTCAGCGATATGCACTGGGTCGATGCCACGTCGCTGGACCTGCTCAAGTATTGTCTGCCGCTGTGCGATTATACCGACTTGCTGTGGCTGTTCGTCTTCCGACCGGATCGCGCCTCGCAGGTCTGGGAATTCCGCTACTACGTCGAGACCGAGTACCCGCACCGTCTGACCACGCTTACCCTCGCGCCCCTCACCGTCGCGCAAAGCCAGGAGATGATCGCCGAGTTGATCGGCCCGGATGTGCTGCCGGAAGCCACACAGGACCTCATCATCAACAAGGCCGAGGGCAACCCGTATTACATCCAGGAATTGGTGCGCGCCCTGATCTTCGACGGGATTTTGACCCGCAATCCGGAGGACGGCCGCTGGCGCACCACCCAAGCCGTCACCACCCTCACCCTGCCCGATAGCTTGCAAAATCTGCTGCTGGCCAGCATCGACCGGCTCACGCTGGAAGAGCAGCACATCCTGCAAATCGCCTCCGTGGTCGGCACCGTGTTCTGGTCGAAAATCGTCGAAGTGCTGGCAGCCCACCCCGCGCGCGTCAAAGCCCACCTCACAGCATTGCAGCGCGCGCAGTTGATCCGCGAACGCGGGCGCGCCCCGGAACTGGGCATCGAATACGTCTTCCGCTCGTCGCTGATCCGCGATGCCGCCTACGACCGCCTGCTCAGCAGCCAGCGCATCAACTATCACCTGCGCATCGCCGAGTATGTCGAAAGCCATTACAAGGCAGACGCCACCCAACCTTCTCCGCAATTCTATGGCGCGCTGGCCTATCACTTTCAACGCGCCGGCCTGCCGGAAAAGGAACTGGATTACGTCCTCAAAGGCGCCGAGAACGCCAAGCACATCTACGCCAACGCCGAAGCGGGCAAACAATACACCCGCGCCCTCGAAATTCTCGACGCTCTGGAGACCGAAGCAGATGACGAGACGCGCCGCCGCGCCATACGCGCGCAGCGCTTCCACGTGATCAACGAGCGCCGCGCCGTCTTTTATCTCATGGGGCAGTTCGAGGCGATGTGGGAGGATGCCAAGGCGCTGCTGCCACTGGCGGAGCAGTTGGCCGACGATCCGGCGTTCACCATCGACGCGCTGCTCCAACAACCGGGCGTGGCCGACTACCAGTGCAAGGAAGAAATCGAGGCCGGCATCCCTATGGCGCAGCAAGCCCTCGATCTGGCGCAGCAATTGGGCGATCGGCGGCGCGAAATGGAAAGCCTCATCGCCATCGTCAACCATCGCCTGGCCCTGAGTGATCCGGCGTGGCGGCCGTTGGCCGAGCGTACCCTCGAACTTGCCCGCCAGTTGCAAGACGAACATTACGAGGCGCGGCTGCTCATCGGTATGGGCGGCATCTTCGCCTTCAGCGACGAGCCGACGCTCAGCATGGAGTACCTGGAAGCCGCCGCTGCACTCGCGATGTGCCAGGGCCTCGACGATAAAATCACGCAAATGTCGCTGCTCAACCTGCTGGGATTGGAGTTCGAACGCAATGGCGACTACTACCGCCTGTTGATAGAATACCAGCAGGAACGGCTCAACATCAGCCGTGAGATCGGCCACCGCCCCAACGAGAGCAAGGCGCTGCAGGCCTGCGGCCGGATTCAGGGGATCTACCTGGGCGATTACCAGGGCGGTCTGGCGATGTTGGAGGAATGCCGCCGCATCCTGATCGGCTCCCGCGACGAAGTGTACCCGCTATTCCACATCGCCCAAATCCAGAGCGAGCAATACCAGTACACCGAGGCGTTGGCCAGTCTCGACCGCATCCGCGCCATCGGCGAACCGGTCCAGGATCGCGGGCTGGCCAGCCTGAAACTGGTCTGGGCCATCCTCTACAACGCCCTCGGCGACGAGGCCCACCTGCGCATGGCGCTGGACTTGGCCGCAGAAGTCCGACAGCTCGCCCTGCAAAGCCCGTTGGTCTCGCGGCAGTACGAAATGGCGGCGCTGTGCAAAGCGGCGGCGGCGCACCTCAAGCTGGCCATGCTCGCCAAAGATGCGGCGACGAACCGGCCCGGCGCCGTCTACGAACACCTGGATAGCGCGCTACGCGCCGCGCAGAAGGCGCTGGACCTCTACCAGACATTTAGCTTCGTGCAGATTACGGAGTGCGTGAGCGAAGAAATTCTTTTTCGTTACAGCCAGGCGCTCGCCGCCAACGA
>DAOUAY010000421.1:0-3830 GCA_034432995.1 Anaerolineae bacterium
TCGCCGACAACGAATTCTTGCACGAATAAACGAATGGATGCTTGCTGTACGCGAGTTTTTCGTCCCGCCGAGGCCGAAATTCGTTCATTCGTTGCCCATTCGTTGTCGGCAGGCCTACCGCTGAATAGTTACAAGGTAACGAGCCATTCACACCGGAGACGCGCCCGATGCCCGAAACCGACACACCCTTGAAACAGTTGCTCTACGACTTCGCGCCGGAGTACGCGGCGTGGTTGTTGAACGTAGACGTAACGCAGATACGATACGCGCAACCGCTCAACATCGAATTGTCGGCCGGGACGCTACGGAGCGACACTGTCTTTCGCGTATGGCTGGCGGACGAGCGGGAAGTGCTGTTACACGTCGAATTCCAGGGCGCGCGCAGCGACCGTCCGATGTCCTGGCGCATGTTGGACTACCTGAGCCGTCTGGCGCAGCGCGAAGAAGCGCAATGCCTGGAAAGCGTCGTCATCTACGTTGGCACAGGCGCAGGACTCCGGGATTCTGGCGAGTACTGCGTTGCCGGATATACCGGCGCGCCGACGCTAACCTGGCGCTACCGCGTCATACGTCTGTGGCAGATGTCAGCGGCGGAACTCCTGGCCCTGGGGCGGCCGGCGCTGTTGCCGTTGATTGGACAAACGCAACTAACGCAGCCGAAACAGGAACTACGAGAAGCCGTCACCACGTTGGCTCATCTGCCATCCGACGCGGACCGCGCGCGCTTATTCGCCGCGTTGAGCAGTCTATTACCTGATAGGGAGGTACTGGAGATGTTAGAACAACTGATTGAGTTCATCGCGCAAGACCCTATGCTGGAAACGCCCTACTTACGCCGTATGCGCGAGAAAGGGATTGCGGAAGGCCTTGAAAAAGGCAGGGCGGAAGGTCTCGAAAAAGGCATTGTGAAAGGCCGCGCAGAAGGGCTGTTGGAAAGTGTGTTGGACGCTATCACGTTGCGTTTCACCCCCTCCATTGCGGACTATCGCCGTATCGAGCAGCGCTTGGCAACCATCTCCGACATCGAACAACTGCGCGTGTTATTGCAGGCCGTGTTGCAAGCCGTAGACCTTGCCGAGTTCGAGCAAACGCTCAACGAAATGTCGCAATAAGGTCAGTAGAAGACAGGAGCGGCGTGAGTATGTAACCTCACGCCGCTTTTCATAGCTAACCACAGTACAAAACAGGAGAATGTAATGACCAAAACTGATGTAACCGGCTGGCGTTTTGTAGACGATGAAGCCACCTTTGTCCTGAAAGACCCGCACAAGACCAATTACCTGTACCTCCCGCTGGTGAACGAAGCCGGCATGATATCCGTCGTCACGCCGCTACTCCATGGCGACGTGAAGACCGGGCAAAACACCTTCGCCACGGCCCCCGTCTCCGTGGAAGACCTGCGCAACACCCGCTCAGCGCGCAATTTCTGGATACACGTCCACGGCGTCGGGCCGTGGTCCGCCACCGGCAACAGCGCGCCTCAGATCGCAGAGACGTTTACGGATGACGCGGACACCGTCACGCTCGAAGCCGGCTTCCTCTGGCAGCGCGTCATCCGCGAGAACGCGCGCTTGGGACTGCGCGCCGAAATCACGACGCTGGTTCCGCCGTCCGCCGACGCCGTCGAACTGCTGCAGGTGACGCTTACCAACACCGGCGACACGCCTCTCGCGCTCACGCCCACGGCGGCGCTTCCGCTCTACGGGCGTTCCGCCGACAACCTGCGCGACCACCGGCACGTCACCTCGCTGCTGCACCGCATCCGCACGCACCCGCACGGCGTCCTCGTGCGCCCCACCCTCTCCTTCGACGAGCGCGGGCACCAGCCCAACACTGTCACCTACGGCGTGCTCGGCGCGGAAGATAGCGGCGACGCTCCCGTGTGCTTTTACCCCGTCGTCGAGGACTTCATCGGTGAAGGCGGCGCGCTCGAATGGCCTCAAGCCATCATCGCGCCGGAAGAGGCCAAACCGGGCGTCCCCGCCGGAACCACGGTAGACGGCTACGAGGCCATCGGCGCGCTGCGCTTCCAGGACATCGAGCTGGAACCGGGCCGCGCCAAGTCTTATGTCCTCATCACGGCGATTATGGACGGGGACGAAAATCCCGATGCGCTGCTTGCCGCGTATGGCGATGCCATCAAATTCGGGCAGTGGTTCGAACACACGCTCGCGTATTGGCAGGCGAAACTCGCCCCGTTGAATGCGCAGACCGCCGCCCCCACCTTCGACCGCTGGCTGAAGTGGGTGACGGTGCAGCCCATCCTGCGGCGGCTCATCGGCAACTCGTTCCTGCCGTACCACGATTACGGGCGCGGCGGGCGCGGGTGGCGCGACCTGTGGCAGGATTGCCTGGCGCTGCTGCTCATGGAGCCTGCCGATGTACGGGAACTCCTGTTCAGCAACTACGCCGGCGTGCGCAGCGACGGCAGCAACGCCACCATCATCGGCGCGCAGCCGGGCGAGTTCAAGGCCGACCGCAACAACATCCCCCGCGTGTGGATGGACCACGGCGCGTGGCCGCTGCTGACCACCCAACTCTACCTCGACGCCACCGGCGACCTGGAGTTCCTGCTGCAAGACCAGGTCTACTTCAAGGACCAGTTCATCAGCCGCGCCCAGAGCCTCGACCTGACGTGGAAGCCCGAAGACGGCACGCTCCTGAAGACGGCGGACGGCGACATCTACCAGGGAAGCATCCTTGAGCACCTGCTCATCCAGCACCTCACCGCGTTCTTCAACGTGGGCGAACACAACATCATCCGCCTCGAAGGCGCGGACTGGAACGACGGCATGGACATGGCGCGGCGGCGCGGCGAGAGTGTGGCCTTCACCGCGCTCTACGCCGGCAATCTGCGCGCGCTGAGCGAATTGGCCCTGGCGCTTGAGACGCCGAATGATGACGACGTCGAACTGGCCGCCGAACTGGTGCTGCTACTCGACTCGCTCAGTGAGCCGGTGGAGTATGCCGACATCGCCGCCAAACAAGCGCGCCTGAACGCTTACTTCGCGGCGGCGCAGCCCACCGTCTCCGGCGAGAAGGTCACGGTCAGCCTGGAAAGCCTCGCGGCAGACCTCGCCGCCAAAGCCGATTGGCTGACGGCGCACCTGCAGAAACAAGAATGGCTGGAGAACGCGGAAGGCTGCGGCTGGTTCAACGGCTACTACGACGAGGACGGGCAGCGCGTCGAAGGCGATCATGCGAACGGCGTGCGGATGACGCTCACCGGGCAGACCTTCGCCCTGCTCGGCGACGTGGCGACGGCGGAACAGGCGCGCGCGATTGTCGCGGCGGCGGATCGCTATCTCTACGCGGAGACTATGGGCGGCCACCGGCTCAACACCGATTTCGGCGAGGTACTGCTCAACCTGGGGCGCTGCTTCGGCTACGCTTACGGTCACAAGGAAAACGGGGCGATGTTCAGCCACATGGCCGTGATGTACGCCAACGCCCTTTACCGGCGCGGGCTGGTCCACGAAGGACACAAGGCGCTGGACGATATCTACCGTCACTGCTGCGATTTCGCCGTCAGCCGGATGTATCCCGGCATTCCCGAATACGTCAATCCACGCGGGCGCGGGATGTACCCATATCTGACCGGTTCGGCGAGCTGGTACTTGCTCACGCTGGTCAACGAGGTCTTCGGCGTCAAGGGGCGACGCGGCGCGCTGCTGCTGGAACCCAAACTCGTCGCCGCGCAATTCGACGCGGACGGGAACGCCGCCATCCACACCCTGTTCGCCGACCGGCGCCTGCGCGTCATCTACCACAACCCGGCGCGCCTGGACTATGGCGACTACGCGATTGACACCATCACCCTGAACGGCGAA
>DAOUAY010000422.1:0-9803 GCA_034432995.1 Anaerolineae bacterium
CGCGCCTGCTCCGCCGCGAAGACCATCAAGTGTGATTCCAGCGTCTCATCCGGGCCGGAGAGAATCTGGCCTTGATCCTCGTCGCGGAGCGCCTGGCTGAAGTGGCGCATCAGCCAGTAATCGCCGCCGCCGTGCCCGCCGAGCGCCGAGCCGGTGTCGATTTCCGTGTCGATTGTCTCCGTGCTGTCGGTCATAAAGTTGTAATGGTGGATGAAGCGCCCGTCGCAGACCAGTTCCCCGCGCGTGCCGAAAAGCCGGGTCTCGCGGTTCCGCATCTGCGTGAAGGCCATCATCGAGAAGCTGGCCGTCCGGTCGCCCGCAAACTGTAGATTGACCACCTGGTTATCCACCACGTCGTTGTCGCAAGCGTAGACGCAGCGCCCGTAAGGCCCGGTGCGCAGCGCCTCCAGCACACTCTCACGGCTGACGTGAGGCGTGAGCACGTCCGTGGGCCAGCCGGTGTGACCGCGCTCCAACGCCGTCAGGTAGATGCGCTGGGCGGAATAGGGGCAGTTCGACTCGACGGCGCAGTCGAGGCAACGGTCGCTCGCGCCCAGCGGCTGCTGATCCTTGCGGAAGTGCTTGAGCGTGCCGAACGAGGATACCGCCTCGCAGGGAACGCCCATCATATAGCTCAACCAGTCCAGGTCGTGGCACGACTTGGTGAGCAACATTGGACCTGAGGCGGCCTCGTTGCCCCAGTTGCCGCGCACGAAGGAGTGCGCCTGGTGCCAGAAGCCCACCGGTTCGAGGTGTTGGATGCTCACCAGATCGCCAATCGCGCCGGACTCGACGACGGCCTTGAGCCGTTGGGTAAAGCGCGTGTAGCGCATCACGTGGCACACGCCGAAGAGGATGCCTGCCGCTTGCGCCGCGCCCACAATGGCGCGACATTCCTCCGGGGTGGGGGCCATCGGCTTTTCCAGCAGCACGTGATAGCCAAGCTCCGCAAACGCAATCGCCGGTTCCGTGTGCATCCGATCCTGCGTGGCGATGATCACCGCGTCCGCGAACTTAGGCCGCGCGGCAACATCTTTCCAGTCGGTGAAGACATTGTCCGCCGGAATAACGTGCGCGTGTACCAGCCGTTCACGATAAGCGCCGCGCGGCTCCGCCACACCGATCACCTGTCCCCGGTCGGGGAATTCGCGGAAATACGTCGCGTAGCCCGTGCCACGCCCGCCTGCGCCAATGATGAGGATTTTGGGGTTGTGCATAGTGTCTCCTTGTTTGAGTATAATTTTCTGTACCGCGCCTAAATTGTGTGGTGTTTTTGCATAAAGGCTTGTAGTGGAGGATAGGGTATACGCTTCAATTTTCCGAAGTTTGTGTCTTTTTGATAATCGCTGTCGGTTAGTGTTTCACCCGCATTGTAACGAGCCTGGCTCGTGTTTTTTATCACTTGCGGAACGCCATCTTTCCATCGCCCTCCACTTTCGAGCAATCGCGCATCTCGCGCGCGTATACATGCAATCATCGGAAATAACCCGATATCTACAATGACCGGATAACATAGTCCGGTGAATTCTTGTAATTGCACGGCGGCCAGCATCAGAACATCTCTGTCAGGGACAACGTTCGTGAGTGTGATGTTTTCTTTCAGGCGGGCAGACGGCTCTCGGCGAGTGGGAGGACGCTTGAGATCAAGGGCTGGATTGTCTATGAAAAGCCCTTTCAACTCGACGCGATAACCCGATGTGTGGATGTAATCAGGGTAGGATTCTCGATTTCCGATTTCTTGCGGGGCTTTTTGTAACCCTAAGTGTGTGAGTTTTGCCAGATTATCCGGGTTTGTTGCCAGTAGCTCAATTTGAGGCAAGGCCGCATCCAGTAACGTGTTGATGATGACGGCAATTTGGCTTGGCTCGAATCCGGGAAGCGCCGGTTCAGGCAACGAAAGCCAATGGATTCTCAAGCCAATGAGTGGAGCAAATTTGTTATGCAGGGATTCTACAATCGCTTGGGTCAATTCTGGCATCTTAATCTGTTTCCTCCAACAGGGATGTGACGGTTTCTAATGTTGTCGTCAATGCAGTGTAATGTAACCACTCTTGTTGCGCTAGAGCGCAGAGTTGTTGATGAATCTGTGTGCGGATTTCTATGGCAGGCACAGCCACCGGTATTTGTTCCAATGGTTTTGTTTGGAGTCTTGGCCGGGTTCCGCCTGCGCCTACGGGTAAGTTTTCCAGAAAAGATGGTGAACGCAGATAAAACCACCAAAAGTAAGGTAGTTTATCGTGAGGTGTAATGGCGACAAATTCGGATTTTATTGAAAAATATACTGGGCTTGGTTGTGCGATCCATTCTGCAAGTGGGGTCACGACGATATTCCCTAAATATGCGCGCATTGTGCCGAACAGAAGTTGTCCCTCGCCCACTGAGGGTTGTTTGTCTTCGTGTGGAATCGCCGCTGGTTGCAATGTGAAGCTCAAGTAGTGCTCGCTAGGGAAATGTCTATACTCAATCGCTGCAAAGGGGGTAGCGCGATGTGGAAAATTACTGGTTATAACTTTTTGAATTCTGACGAATTTTCCGAGTTTCTCTGTTTCTGCGATATGACGATATGCGTATGGATCCCATACTGACGGAACCAACGCATTTGTCTCGACAATGGTGATGAAGAATTTTCCATTTTTGCCCATGCGTGTTTCTCCGCTAGATTCGCAAGGTAGCCTTCACAGATGCATTGGCCAACAAGGCTTCTAAATGATTTTGTAGCGCCTGCTCCTCGTTGCCGCTCAGTCTGACCCCCACTGAAGGGGTGGCAGCAAAGAAATGCTTTTGAGATCCCGTTGGCCGGGTTTTCTCCAGAATAACAATATCCGCGCGTGTTGTTGTGCCGGCGCTGAGATAGAAGACGCCTTCGGGTAAACTCACCACACCTACCAGGGTTAAAGATTGTTCGACAATGGTTCTGAAATCGGCAAATTCTTTGTTGGCAATAATGGAATGGGGCAAAATGCAGACAAGTCGTCCGCCCGGTTTAAGCAATTGCGCAGCTACATCAATAAAAAGCGCATCGCTGTTGCGATAGCCGCTCGTAAAAAGAGGGCTATTGAATTGTTCATATCCGATTTGTAAGGAGAAAGGTGGATTGGCCAGGATATAATCAACTTGATTAAACCAGTGTTGCAGGTTATGTGAAGGCGCATAAATATCGCTGCATATAAAGTGTTTCCGGTATTGCAACGGTGTGGCGAGATCGAGTGTGAGCATGGATAATTCAACCAGTGAAGCCTCTATATCGTTTGCTACCAGCGTGCAGGGATAATCGCCCCATAGTTGCGCAAGTTCCATGAGAAAGGTGCTGCTTCCGCAGGTTGGGTCCATCACAATGGCGTTTGGGGTTGGCGGGAGCATACGCGCCATAGCATGGGCAATTGGTTTCGGCGTGAAAAATTTCCCGGAGGCTTCCCTAAATCGTCGCCCGATAAAAAACTGATACCAATCAGCTAAGGCATGGCCGTTCGGGTCATTCAGGACTAACTCATCCAGAAACAATAGAATGCGCCCTTCATTTTCGATATTTTGATAAGCATTATGCCATTTCTCTGTCACATCTATGGGTATTTCCAGGCGTTCTTTGTAACAGATGAAGTAATGATAGGCCAAGACATAAAAAGCTGTTTCGCCGCCCATACCAAAACGGCGCAGCAAACTATCGAGTTCTTCCTGATAAGTGTTGTATTTACGGCTTACCATACTTATCCCTTGAATCGCTGCAACGTCTCCACCAACACCTGCGTGCCCCATTCCAGCGTCGCCACGGGGATGCGCTCGTCGGCGGCGTGGATCGTCTTGATGAGTTCGTCGGGAATCTGCATCGGGATGAAGCCGTAGGATTGGATGCCCAGTTTGGCGAAGTGCCGCGCGTCGGTGACGCCGGAAACCAGGTACGGCACGGGGATGCCCTCCGGGTCGGCCTGGCGGAGGATGTCGGCGAGGACAAGATACCGTTCCATATCCGCCGGTTCCGGGCCGGGTTCGTAGCGTTCCACGACGATGTCGATGTCGTCTCCAACTAGCGCGCGCAGCTCGCGCAGCATATCGTCGGGCGTGAAGCCGGGCAGCAAGCGCCCATCCAGCTCAAGCGTGATCTCGCCGGGGATGACGTTGATCTTCTCGCCGCCGCGCACGATCGTCGGGCTGACGGTGTTGCGCAGGCTGGCGCCGAGTTGTTCGCCCTTGTCGCCGAGTAGATTGAGCACGCGGTCGGTCAGCGCGGGATTGAGCAACTGCCGCAGCACGAGATTTTGCGGGAAGGGCAGCGCGTCGCTGATGCCGGCGATCATTTGTCGGGCAACCGGCGTGATGTGGACAGGCAGTCGCTTTCGGTCGAGGATACGCAATATACGCGCCAGCTTCGCCATCGCCTGCCCGCGCAGCGGGACGGAGCCGTGCCCGGCGCGTCCGCGCACGGTCAAACGCATCCAACAGATTTGTTTTTCGACCAGCATAATGACGTAGCATTTCTTGCCGCCCATCGTGACGGACACCCCGCCACCCTCGCCAATCGCAAAACGCACATCTTCAAACTGCTCCGGGTGTTCCTCAACCAGGAACTTTGCGCCATATTCGGCCCCGGCTTCCTCATCAGCCAGTGCGGTGAAGATGATGTCGCCAGGCGGGACAATCCCCTGCGCCTTTGCCCGCAGCAGCGCGACAGTCATCATCGCTGCCGCGCCCTTGTCGTCGAGCGTCCCCCGGCCCCACAGCACGCCATCCACGATCTCGCCGGCGAAGGGTGGATGCTGCCAGGTCTGCTCCGCCGTCGTGACCACGTCCACGTGCGCCTGCCAGAGGACGGGCGGCGCTTCGCCGCGTCCCGGCAGTCGGGCGATGAGGTTGGGGCGCTCCGCTGTCTTGCCGAGAATCGTCGTGGCGAATCTGGCTTGCTTGAAAAGGCCGTCGAGATAGGCAATGCAGGCTGCTTCGTTGCCGGGCGGATTGGTCGTATCGAAGCGCACCAGCGTTTGCAGCAGTTCTACAGGATTGGGTACAGTTGTTCCGTTCACGTCTTCTATCCTCCATAACAAACCGCTAATCTCGCTAATCTACGCGAATTTTACAGAAGAATTAGCGAAGATTCTGCGAATGCTGAACTGGTCAGAAGTATATTGTAATTTTGGTACACGGATGAACACGGAAAACACGGATTTTTCCTTAAAAGAAATCCATAGCATCCGCGAAATCCGTGTACAATTCCTTGGCTCTTCACTGCAAGATCATATTGACTATCACAAGATTCTGCGAATGCAGACATTCGCGTGATTCGCGGTTAAAATCTAGTATGCTTCGCTCTGCGCGAACCGCCTGATGACGCCAGCGGTGATGCCACCCAACACCACGATCAGCCCGACAAGCATGAAAACATCCACGGCGATGTCGCTCCACCCGCCCCCGCGCATACTGAGCGCGATGACTGGATCGATCATGTAGTACGTCGGGAAGAGTTTGGCGATCCACGCGGGAATTTCCGGGAACACGTAGACGAATGCCGGCGCGTACAGCAGAATCGCCACGCTTTTCACCATCGTCATCAGCGCGTTCATATCCTTGATCAGCGCGCCGAGGATCAGGCCGATCTCGACGATCATGACTGCGCTCAAGACCATCACCAGGAGCAGCAGGCCGGGGTGCGCGCCGAACGCCCGGTTGAGCGCCAGGACGACGACGCCCATCACCAGGCTCACCAGGCCGCCCATCAGGCCCTTCGCTGTGAAGACTTCGCCCGGCGAGGCGGGGGTGACGACGAGCGCCCGCAACGTCCGCTTTTGCTTTTCCTCGATGAGCGACGACGCCGGAATCATCGCGCCGCCGAAGAACAGAGTGAGCATCACGATGAAAGGGAACAGCCGCTCGCTCCAGGGGATGTTTTCGCCGTCGCCGAGCGTCACAGCGACGATGTCGAAGGGCACGTCGCGGCCCGTCAGCGCGACGAGTTGGTTGGTGATCGCCACGGCCAGCACGGTGCGGTGCTTGAGGAGGCTTTCGCCCCACACGAAGACATCGAGCGTGGTGACTGCGCCTTGTCTGATTGCCGCGTCGAAGCCGGACGGCAGCGCCATGCCCATATCCAGCGCGCCGGATTCGACCGCTTGCTTGAGCGCGTCCACCGTGTCGTAGCGCCGCAGGACGAGATAGGTCTCGGCCTCCAGCGCGGCGACGAGCTGCGATTGGCCCGCATCCACCACACCCAGGCGCGGTTTCCCGGCGAAGAGTGTGCCGAGCAGCAGCGACAGGATCAATGACAGCGCCACCGGCATCACGACGGCGAAGGTGAACATGATGTTTTTCGGGCCGTAGAGAAATTCGCGTTTGCACAATACGCCAATCCGTCTGAGGTTCATGAGAATTTCCTCCTGAGCACCGCCACGCCGAGCCACAGCAAGAACCCGTTGATCGCCGCCAGGATCAGCAGGTTGGGCCACACGTCGCCCCACCCGGCGGCAAAGTTGGCGACGCGGTGAATCGTATCGATCAGGTAGTACGAGGGCAGCGCCTTGCCCCACGCGGTCACTGTGCCGGGGAACAGCACGCCGAACGCCGGAATGCTCAAGATCACCATCGCCACAATGCCCCAGCCGATGCTCGACATCATATCCCGCGAGACGGAGGCCATGAGGAAGCCGATGCTGGTCGCCATCAATGCGCCGAGGAACAGCGCGACGAGCATCAGCACTGGCGACTGGCGCAGACCGCCGGTGACGCCCATCACCAGCACGGCCTGGATGAACGTCATCCCGACGCCCATGATGCCCTTGCCCACGAACAGGTCGCGCACGTCCATCGGCGTGATGAGCAGCGCGCGCAGTGTGCCGCCCTGCACTTCTTCGGCGATCAACGTCGCCAGACCCATCGTCTCCATCACGATGATGATCACCGCGAGCAACGGGCGCATCCGGTCGCGCGGCGCGATCTGCTGCCCGGCCATATCCGGGCCGAGGGTGATCTCGTGCGCTTCGATGTTCAACGGTTGCCCGCCCAGAGCGAGCGCCATGCCTTTCACCACCGCCACGTACACATCGCGCATCTCTGGCGGGGTGCTCGCCGCCAGGTAGACGTCCACGCGGGGTTTCTGCCCGGCGCGCAGTTGCGCCATCAAGTCCGGCGGAAAGACCAGCCCGGCCGGCGCGTCGCCATCGAGGATCGCCGCGCGCAAGGCGGCGTCGGATTCGTAAATCTGATACGTCACCGCTTCGGCGTCCAGAATGGCGTGGACGGCCTCCGGCAGCGCGGCGGAATACACGCCCAATGCCAGCGTCTCATCCACCGCTTTGGGCATCACAAAGTAGATGATGATGTAGAAGACCAGCCCCAGCAGCGTGATATAGGCGAAAAAACGATTGCGAAAGAACAGCGTCAGGTCTTTGCGGACCAACGCGCGGACAATGGGCCAGCGTTTCATACCAACCCCCGCCCAGTGATCTGGATGAAGATGTCTTCCAGACTGGCCTCTTCGCTGTGGACGGTGACCACCTGCTCGCGGCTGAACAGCGCCTCCACCGCGCGCGGCGTGTCGGGCGCGTCCAACACGATTTCGCGGGTTTCCAGGTCCCCGTTGGCGGCAGTCACCTGCGCCCTGAGCCGCCGCTGGCCGTACCGCTGCTTGAGATTGTGCGGCGTATCCAGCGCCACGATCTTTCCCTGGTTGATGAAGGCCACGCGCCGGCACAGCCGGTCGGCTTCCAGCATATCGTGGGTGGTGAGGAAGACGGTCACGCCGCGCTGTTGCTCTTCCAGGATGAGCGCGCGGATCGCCTCCGCCGACACGGGGTCTAGCCCCTCGGTCGGTTCGTCCAGGAAGAGGATGCGCGGGCGGTTGACCAGGGCGCGCGCGACCATCAACCGTTGCTTCATCCCTTTGGAATATGTCGCCACGTGATCCTTGCCGCGCCCGTCCAGTCCCACGCGCGCGAGCAACGCGCCGGCGTCGAAGCCTTTGACGCCGAACAGTTCCGCAAACAGCGTGAGGTTCTCAATGGCCGTCATCTGCTCGTACAGGTTCGTCGTCTCGAAGCACACGCCGATCTGCGCCTGAATCGCCTGCGTGTGTTGGGTGATGTCCAACCCGAGCAACTGCGCGCGCCCGTCCTTCGGCGTCAACTGCCCGGTGAGCATCTTGACGGTGGTGGTCTTCCCCGCGCCGTTGGGGCCGAGAAACCCCAGGATTTCACCTTCGGCGACGGTGAAATTGATGTGATCCACGGCGGTCAGCGCGCCGTAGGTGTAAGTCAAATTTTCTGCGATGATTGCGGCTTGTTGTGTCATAACTATCCCCCTTTGAAAATAGTCTTACTTCAACGCTTAAGGCGGATCACAATCCGCCGTCCCCGCAGCGCCGGATTCTGCTCCGGCGCAAGCCGGCGGTTGAGATGTTCTTTCTGGTTAAATTTTGATCAATTTCACGAATAGTCAAGCATCGTGGGCAGCCAGAGCGTGAACGTACTTCCTACGCCCGGCGCGCTCTCCACCTCGATGCGCCCGCCGTGCGCGATGAGCAGATCGCGAGCGATGCTTAGGCCCAGTCCCATGCCTTGCGGGAAGCGTCGCCCCGTTGTCCCCCGGTAGAACGGTTCGAAGATGCGCGCCTGTTCCTCTGGCGGAATGCCGACGCCGGTATCCCGTACGCGAATCCACACCCCGGTTTCTTCTGCCCCTGCGCCGATTGCAACTTCCCCGCCTGCCGGCGTGTACTTCACCGCGTTGCTGATGACGTTGCCGAGCGCCTGCCCAATGCGGTCGGCGTCGAGGGTCAGTTCGGGCAGGGTGTCGGGGATGTCCGCTTGCCAGTGCAGGCCCTTGTGCTGCGCCGATTCTCGCCAGGGCGCGAGTTCCTGTGTCAGCCACGGGCTGAGCGCCACCGGTTTGCATTCCAATTCCAGCGGGCCGAGTGTTTGATCGTAGAGGCGTGTCAGATCATCGAGCAGTCGCCGCATCAATTGCATTTGGCCTTGCATACCGTCCAGCAGTTCGGCGCGCAGGTCGGGGTTCTCGTCGGCGCCGCCGGTGAGGGCTTGCGTGGCCGAGAGCAGCGCGCCCAAAGGCCGTCCCAGTTCGTGGACGAGGTTCGCTAGCAGGCGTTTGCGTGATTTTTCCAACTCGCGCCGTTGATCGGTGAGTGTGTTGAACGCCCGCAGGAGCATCCGTACCTCGTTTGGCCCTTGTTCGGGAAGTTCGGTCAGCGGGTGCCCTTCCGCCATCTGCGAGACGGCGTGGGTGGCGCGGCGCAGCGGGCGCGCTAGGTCCACCGCCAGCAGCCACCCGGCCACGACGCCGACCAGCGCGCCGCCCCCCAGCACCCACAGGATGAGCGTCCGCGTGCGCGGAAAGCGCGCGTAGACGCTGGACAGCGGGTCGGTGAGGCGGATGACGCCAATCACGTCGAGCGTTGGTCCGATAACGGGCATCAGCACTTCCGCCGCGCCGGTGCCGGGCCGTTCGCCGTAGTCCACCCGGAGCGCCCGCCGGTTGAGAACCGTTTCCCGCAAGCCGGGCACGTCCAGGATTTCGCCGAGTTGGTCGCGGAACGCCGTATCGTTGGTCGCCAGCAGATGCCCGTCGGCGCTGAGCATCATCATCCGCGCCGATAGCCGCCCGCCCACCTGCGAGACGAACGCTGCCGCCTGCAACGGGCTGTACCAGATTTGCGGATTCTGCGCAGCCGCCTCGGCAACGAGCGCCGCCTGCAACTCCAACTCGTTCGACGACCCCGCCAGCAGCACTTGCGTCTCCAGCAAATAAGTCAGCAGCACCCCCACGAGTGGGATGACGATGAGCAACGGTAAAACGTGACTCACAAT
>DAOUAY010000423.1:0-3590 GCA_034432995.1 Anaerolineae bacterium
GTTCGCAGCCAGGAAAATCTGGCGGCTTGCGCCAAACCGCGTTGGCGCAGGTCGGCGCGCAACCCGGCATCGCCGAGCACCTGTCGCAGCGCATCGACGATGACCCCGATCTGCGTCGGATCGAACAACACCACGGCATCTCCCGCCACCTCTGGCAGCGAAGAGGTATTGGCGCAGGCGACCGGCGCCCCGCAGGCCATCGCCTCGATCACCGGTAGGCCAAATCCCTCGTACAGGCTGGGAAAGACGAAGACGTCAGCCGCCGTATACAGCGCCGGTAAATCCGCGCCCGGCAGTGGCCCCAGCCAGCATACGCGGTTGTCGATACTCAACGATTGCGCGCGCTGGCGCGGCTCTGGATGCTGCGGCAGCCATGCGCCCGCAATCACGAGCGTATAGTCCGGCGCTTCTGCCTGCATCGCAGCCCAGGCTTCGATCAATCGCACGAGGTTCTTGTGTGGCTTGTTGCTTCCCAGGTACAAGAGGAATTTACCTGGCAGGGCGTAACGCGTGCGCAAGGCCGTGACAACTTCCGGCGGCTGCGGTGTGAAAGCCGGATCGGCGGCTAATGGGATCGCCGTGATCTGCTCGGGCCGCAGGCGAAAACTAGCTAAAAAGTCGCGCCGCGCTGCTTCGGAAATGGCCAATGTGTGCTGCGCGGTGCGTAACGCCAGCGCTGTTGCCCCGCGAAACAGCAAGCGCGCCTTCAGCGTGCTGTGTTCGGGATAATGAATCGGGATGAGATCGTAGAGCGTGAGCAACGTAGGGACGCCGGTACGGTACGCCATCAGGTAGTAGGCACTGTGGTACATATCGACCTTGTGCTGCCGCAACAAATAGGGGATCACCCATTGCTGACGCAGCGAAAAGGGTGAAACATCGACAGGTAGGCCGTGTACAGAGTCGCCTAAAGGCAACTCCAGCGGGTGTGCCGGATCGAATAATACGGTAAGTTGTTCGTCAGGCGCAAGCTGTGGGATCAGCGCGCGAGCGAGGTTGGTAACGTACCGTCCAATGCCAGGGAAGTGCGGCGTCGCTGTGCGGGCGTCTAGGACGTAGTGCGGCATGCGGATAGCACCTGATCGTACACGCGCTTCGTCTCTTGCGCCGCCCGCCCCCACGAGAAACGCGCCGCCTGGCAGAGACCCTCTTCCTTGAGCGTGGCGCGCAAAGCCTTGTCGTGCGTAATCCGCCGCAAGGCCTGGGCTATCGCTTCGTCGTCTGTCGGGTCGAACGTCAACGCTGCGTCTTCGACCACCTCCGGCAGTGAGGAGACGTTGGAGCAGAGCACCGGTGTGCCGCACGCCATGGCTTCCAACGGCGGCAGCCCAAACCCCTCATAGAGACTGGGGAAAATCATCGCCGTCGCCCCGGAATAGAGCGCCGGCAAATCCGTCTCTTGGAAGTACCCTGTGAGCAACACGCCGTCGCGCGCGGGACTGTTCTCTAGCGTTGCAAAGAAATCTTCGGAGAGCCAGCCTTGATGACCGGCGATCACCAGAGGGGGCACCTCTTGCGCCTGATAAAGCGGTTCCCATACCTTCAAGAGTCGCACCAGATTTTTGCGCGGTTCGATGGTGCCCACGTAGAGGAGATAGCGCTCCGGCAGATGATACCGCGCGCGCATCGCTTCCACGACGGTGCGCAACTGCGGCTCGAAGCGGGGGTCCGCCGCTTCGTAGATCACCGAAATCTTCTCCGGCGGAATGTGATAGGCGTTGATGATGTCGCGCTGCGTCGCTTCCGAAACGGCGATGATGTGATTGGCCCGGCGGCAATACAGGGGCATCGCCCAATTCAGATACCAGCGATTGAGCGGCTTGTGATGCTCCGGCAAGTAGCGGAATATCAAATCGTGGACGGTCAACACGGTCGGAATGTCTTTTAGCGGCATCAACAGATGCTCGGCGGCATGGAACAGCGCCGCATCCGGTATCAGGCGGTTGAAGGGGATGCGCGCCAGTTGGCCCGCCCAGACCAACATTCGCCAGGATTTATAGCTAAGCGCGACCGTGCGTGCTGGCAGGTGTTCCAATCCAGGCGGCAACGTCACGCCTTTCTCCCGGTTGTAGAATAGCGCCAGTTTACGCGTGAGGCGTGGCATCAAAGCGCGCGTCAAGTTTTCGGCGTACCGCCCCAACCCGGCGCGTCGATGCGCAGCCGCGGAGATGTCTACATAGATCGTCATAATGCTACATTATACGTATTGTTGCCGTAGGAGCAAGCGAACAAAAACAGATTTTCACAAATTGACAAATCCCTTTATTTGTGTATACTTACCCCGCTCGGTAGGAAAAAACCTTGACCCTTCATGTTGGTGTGTTATAATGCCGTGACGCCGACGTAGCTCAAACGGCGGAGCATCCGCCTTGTAAGCGGAGGGTTGTGGGTTCAATTCCCACCGTCGGCTTTTCTGGGCAGTTGTTCCGAGCGGCAAAGGAGACTGACTGTAAATCAGTTGGCGCAACGCCTTCGGGGGTTCGAGTCCCTCACTGCCCATATGCTGGGAGGCGCGCCCATGTAGCTCAGTCGGTAGAGCACTTTCTTGGTAAGAAAGGGGTCATCAGTTCAAGTCTGATCATGGGCTTAGGCGTAACGTGGTCAGCACACACTCGATGTGAGTGTCTGAATGGCAAGTTAGCATAGGCGAGTAGCTCAATTGGCAGAGCAACGGTCTCCAAAACCGTAGGTTGCGGGTTCAATTCCTGCCTCGCCTGTCTGTAGGAATCAGGACACCGCCTTAACCAGGCGGTGTTTTAGAGTCTCAGTGGGATGTGGAGGCAGGTGTGGTTGAGCAGAAAAAGGTAAAGAAGGAAAATCCGATCGTGGCGTATTTCAAAAGTACGCGCGCCGAACTGCGGAAAGTGAAATGGCCGACCATGGAACAAGGGTGGACCATGACCAAGATCGTGTTGGTGGTTACGGTCGCTATGGCGCTTTTCTTGTACGTCTTCGATTTCTTCTTTGGCTGGTTGCTCAGCAACCTGGTCAGCCTTAACATCCTGTACATTATCTTGAGTGTCGCGGTCGTCGCTGTGCTGCTTGGCGCCGCCTACCTGATCGGTCGCGGAGAAGAAGGTTAGAGATTTTATGCGGGATGATCGTTTGTACCCAGACGACGAAGCGTTCGAGGCGGACGAGAGCGAGATGGACGCGCTCGATCTGAACAAGTTTGGCTTGGAAGACGATTTTGAATCGTTGCCAGAGCTAGACTTATCGCCCACTGCGCTCTTTGAACGGTTCGGACTCGAGCAGCCCCCAGCCGAGGAGGAGCCACTCCTCGCTCCGGTGGAAGAGAAACCCGCCGACGTGGTTGGCGTGCTGCCGGATCCCTTCGCCGATGAGGAGGCCAAAGCCGAGACCGAGGAACGCGCCTGGTACATCATCCACTGCTATTCCGGGTACGAGCACAAGGTCAAGCACAACCTCGAGCAACGCATCGAATCGATGGGGATGCAGGATTATATTTTCCAGGTCGTTGTCCCCACCGTTGAGGAAATCGAGATCAAGGACGGCAAGCGCCGCACCGTGGAACGTTGTCTTTATCCCGGTTACATCATGGTGCAGTTGAAACTGACGGATGACTCCTG
>DAOUAY010000424.1:0-4809 GCA_034432995.1 Anaerolineae bacterium
GCATACCCCCGCGCAGAAGACGGCCTCCACGCCAGCAGCCGCTCCGTCAACCGCGTGTTGCGCTGCGCGATTTTGTCGTTGTGCACGGCGATGGCGATGGCGCGTGGGTTGCCGACCAAAACGACGAGTTTGGCGGCCCGCGTCACGCCTGTGTAGAGCAGGTTGCGCTGCAACATCATGTAGTGCTGCGTGAGAATCGGGATCACCACCACGGGGAACTCCGAGCCTTGCGATTTGTGGATGCTGACCGCGTAGGCGTGGACTAACTCGTCCAACTGCGTGAACTCGTAGCCGACGAGCGCCCCGTCGAAGTTGACGGTGAGCGTGTGCTCCTCCAAATCCAGCGCCGTGACGCGCCCCATATCGCCGTTGAAGACCTGGCGGTCGTAGTCGTTGCGGATCTGCATCACGCGGTCGCCCACGCGGAAGACGCGCGCGCCATGCACCGACTGCGCTTTGCGCGCGTCCGGCGGATTGAGCGTCTCTTGCAAACGCCGGTTCAGCTCGCCGACGCCGGCCGCGCCCCGGTGCATCGGGCTGAGCACCTGAATGTCGCGGTCAGCGTCATAGCCAAACTTCGCCGGGATGCGCTGCGCGACGATGTCGAGGACGAGGTCGGCGGCGCGCTCGGCGTCGTCCGCCGCGAACAGGAAGAAGTCTCGCGCCGGGCCGTTGCACACCGGCATCTCGCCGCGGTTGATGCGGTGCGCGTTGACGATGATGTAGCTGTCCTCGGCCTGGCGGAAGATCGTATCGAGCCGCGTGACAGGAATCATCTCGCTGGCAATCAGGTCGCGCAGCACGTTCCCCGCCCCCACCGACGGCAACTGATCCACGTCGCCCACCAGCAGCAGGTGACTGCCCGCCTCAACGGCTTTGAGCAGGTGATTCATCAGCAAGATGTCCACCATGGACGTTTCATCCACGATGACTATGTCCGCGTCGAGCGGGTTCTCCTGGTCGCGCGCAAAGCGGAAGCCTTCGGCGGGCTTGACCTCCAACAGGCGGTGAATCGTCTTGGCTTCCAAACCGGTCGCCTCGCTCAGGCGCTTGGCAGCGCGGCCCGTCGGCGCGCACAACAGCACCGAGCAGCGTTTGGCGAGCAGCAGGTGGATGATGCTGCGCGTGATCGTCGTCTTGCCGGTGCCAGGGCCGCCCGTGAGGATGCTCACCTTCTCTGTGAGCGCCATGCGCACCGCCGCCTGCTGTTGATCCGCCAATTTTATAGGATTGCGTTCCGCGAGCCACTCGAACGCCTTGTCCCACTCCACGTCCCGGAACACCGCCAGCCGGTCGCGCGCACTCGCCTGCAACTGCCGCAGCTTGTTGGCGACGCCGGTTTCGGCATAGAAGAATGGCGGAAGGTAAATGGCAGACTCGTTGCTGGTTGCTGGTTGCTGGGTTTGCTGATTCGCTGATTCGCTGATTCTTGATTCGCCATTCTTCGCAATGAGTTCCCCCACTTGCACGAGCGTGTCCAACTGCGGCTCGCAGGCTTCGCGGGCGACTTCGAGCAGGTCGGCGGCGGTGGAGAGCAATTCTTCGCGCGGGGCGAAGCAGTGGCCGTCGTCGCTGAACGTGCCCAGGGCGTAACGCAGTCCGGCCTGGAGGCGTTCGGGCGCGTCCACGGCGAAGCCCATTTTCTGTGCGATCTTGTCCGCCGTCTTGAAGCCGATGCCGTAGATGTCCTTCGCCAGCCGGTAGGGGTCGTTGCGGACGACGGCGAGCGCCTGATCCGCGTATTGCTTGTAGATCTTCACCGCCAGCCCGGTGCTGACGCCGTGCCCCTGCAGGAAGACCATGATCTCCTTGATGTGCTTCTGCTCTTCCCAGGCGCGCGCGATCTGCGCCGTGCGCTTTGCGCCGACGCCCGGCACTTCGCGCAGGCGGTTCACTTCCGTCTCGATCACGTCGAGCGTTTTGAGGCCGAAGTAGTCCACGATGCGCCCGGCGTTGACCGGCCCCACGCCCTTGATGAGACCGCTGCCCAGGTATTTGCGGATGCCCTCGACCGTCGCCGGGAGTTGCACCGAGTATTCACGGACTTCGAATTGGCGACCATACTGCGGATGCGTCGTCCACACGCCGCGCAGCCGCACCGACTCGCCGGGATTCACGCCGGTGAGCGTGCCGATCACGGTGACTTCATAGCCCTTTCCTTTCGGGATCAGCTTCGCCACCGTGTAGCCGTTCTCTTCGTTCTGGAAGGTCAGCCGTTCCAGCGTGCCTTCGAGGGTTTGCCAGGGAGTATTTTCGGACATAGTGAATCAGCGAAGAAGCGAATCAGCGAGAAAAATCATCCGGCGCGCTCAACCCAACGCAGAAACGTGATGCGTGACAGTAGGTTCGTCACGCATCCCGTTTTACGTTTTTCGAGCTACCTCGCAGTCAGACTTCCCGCCACCGTCGACGCCAACGCATTATCAACCGCCGGGACGTTGCCGCCCAAGCCGTAGATGACGATCTGGCTGCCTTCCTCGCGGCCGATGCGCTCCAGAACGCTGAGCCGGTAGATTTCCATGGCGCGGTCCGACATCAGCGCCGCCGCCTCGTTGTATTTCTCGGCGATAGCCTTCTCGGCGTCGGCCTCGGCGATCTTGGCCTGCGCTGACCGGCGGGACTGCGCCAGTATGCTCAACTCCTGGATGAGATCGGCGGGCACGCGGACGTCGGTGATCTCCACCGAGGTCACATCCACCCCAAATGAGGCCGCCGCGCTGTCAATGATTTCCTTGAGCCGGCCCGATACCTTGTCCCGCGATCCCAACAGTTCTGACAATTCCAGCATCCCGATGGTATCCTTGAGCGCACTGTTGGCGGCCTGGAAAACAGCCTCCTGATAATTCGCCACACTCAGCGCCGCCGCGTGGGGATCTTCGACGCGCCAGAAAATGACGGCTTCGCAGCCCACGGGCACATTGTCATCGGTGAGCGTCTCCGCCGCCGTGATGACGCGAGTCTGGATGCGCAAGTCGATCTGCGCCGTGACCGACTCGTTGAACGGCGGATACGGGATCACCCAGAAGCGCCCTGGCCCGCGGACGCCCATGAATTTGCCCAATTTCAACACGATCACCCGCTCGTATTCCGAAACGATGTAGAGGCTGTTGCTGAACATCCCCGGAACGACCAGCGCGAGCAGACCGCCGACAACCAGAATCACACCCCCGATCACCGCACCGATGTCGGGCAACAGGAATCCTGCCGCGAGAGCCAGGATCACGGTGATGACCCCAATCAAAAAGAAGAGGCCGAACCAGACCAACGCGCGCTGTACGCGCTGCACGTTGTTGAGATTGCGGGCTGCGGGATTATAGGCCAACTGCGGAATTGGTTGTACTACCATAGTTCCCTCCTTGAAAGTCGTCTGATAGTCTTGAGTCCAGAGTCGAGTGGTCAATGCTCATTCGACGGCTGGTGTATTCACCTCTATTAAAGCACGAAATGCATAAATGAACAGAGAAATGGGCGTTTGCCGGGGTCTTATCCTTTCCGCTTCAAGGGGAACGCCAGTTCCCCGTTTTAGGCTGACACAGGCCATAAACCGCGGATCTGGCGATCCGCTCGCAGCCAAATCAGGAGACAGGAGTATACTGTAGCGTGAGTTGTCACGCGCTACAAGGGGGTAAACCAAATGACGACCCAATTGCTCATCATTTTTGCGCTGACCGTCTTGGTCAATACGATTGACACGAGCGCCTATGCGGCGCGGCTGGCGGGGGTGCGCACGGGACATCCGGCGCTGGCGGGATCGCTGTACAATGTGCTGACGTTGGGATCGCGCGGGGCCAATGCCCTCGCCGGGCCGCTGCTCGCCAGCCTGACAGATTTGGCCGTACTCAACCAGGATACCGGTTCGCTGTTGAGCGTGTACCGCATCGTGGTGCTCGCGGCCTCTGTGGGAACAGTCATTGCCGCGTTTGGCATCCCCAGCCTGAGCCGCATCCTGGCGCGCGGGATCGCTTCGTATGAAACCCGCCGCTCGCTGCCGCAAGTCGTCGTGCGCGGCGCGTCGGTGCAGGGACTCTGGCGGATGACCTCCGATCTGACGCCGCCGCGTCTGGGCGCAGTGCGCGAATCCCGCCGCAGCCCTTTCCCCAAGCGTTTCCTCCTCGCCAGCGTGCTCGTCACGGCGATTGCCGCCGTGAGCAACGCCGCCGCGATGTACGCCAGCGCGCTCGTCCCGGAGGGCGCGCGCACGGCGACCAGTCTTTCGCCGATGCTGGCCGGCAGCGGCCTGTTCCTCTCCATTTTCGTCGTCAATCCCGTCGCCGCGCTCGTCACCGACGAGGCGCTACGCGAGGAGCGCCCGCTCAAGGACGTGACGTACATCACGATATGGCAGGTGGGCGCGCAACTCGTCGGCACGCTCGCGGCGCAATTGCTGCTCTGGCCGGCGGGACAGGCTATCGCCCTCGTCACCCGCTGGTTGGTGGCGTAGAGGCTTATCAGTCTTGCCGGGTTTCTATATCCTTGCTTGAAGCGGATTGTCAAATCCGCGTGCGTGAAGTGTCTTGACAACCAGCGCGGATCTGGCGATCCGCTCGAAGCGAGAATGATAGAGTTCAACAGGTGTGAGCCACTTTCGTTCTATCGTAAACGTGGTATACTTGACAGCACTTAACAATTCATAGATTCCTTCGGGGCAGGGTGCGGGCCTGATGAAGCGGCCCAACTCCCGACCGGCGGTAAAGAGAACGGTCGCGCTGACGCAACGACGGTTCTCAAGCCCGCGAGCGGTTTGCCACAGGCAAACGGCAGACCCGGTGTAATTCCGGGGCCGACGGTAAAAGCGGTTCGAGTGCGAAC
>DAOUAY010000425.1:0-4178 GCA_034432995.1 Anaerolineae bacterium
GGTTGCCCGGCGCGATGCCGGCGGTCAACCGCAAGGCCGTCGAGCAGGCGCTCATGGTCGGGCTGGCGCTCAACTGCCGCATCAACGAATTCACCAGCTTTGCCCGCAAGAACTACTTCTATCCCGACCTGCCCAAAGGCTACCAGATTTCGCAATACGATTTTCCCATCGCTGCCGAGGGTTGGGTGGATATGACGGACGAGAACGGCGCGGCGCACCACATCCGCGTGCGGCGCGCGCACATGGAAGAGGACACCGCCAAGCTATTCCACGTCTACGAGCCGCGTGAGGCGGATTACACACTCATCGACTTCAACCGCTGCGGCGTCCCGCTGCTGGAGATCGTCTCCGAGCCGGATATGCACTCCGTCGAAGCTGCCCACGCCTACGCGACCAAAATCCGCGAAATCCTGCGCTACCTGGGCGTGAACAGCGGCGATATGGAGAAGGGCGTCCTGCGCTTCGAGGCTAACGTCTCGGTGCGCCCGCGCGGCAGCGACACGCTCGGCACGCGCACGGAAATCAAGAACCTCAACAGCTTCCGCGCGCTGACGCTGGCGACGGCTTACGAAATCGAGCGGCAGATTGCCGTCATCGAGGCCGGCGGCGAGATCATCCAGGAGACGCTGGGGTGGGATGCGCTGCGTAACGTGACGTTTTCGCAACGCGGCAAGGAGCACGCGCACGACTATCGCTACTTCCCGGAGCCGGACTTGCCGCCGCTGCGCATCGACCGCCCGTGGGTCGATGAAGTCGCCGCCGCCATGCCGGAACTGCCCGATGCCAAGCACGTGCGTTTCGTGGCCGACTACGGCCTCACGCCCTACGATGCCCGTGTCCTGGCGACGGACCGCGCGGTGGCGGACTACTTCGAGAGCGCGGTCGAAGCCTACAGCGGCGCGCCGTCATCCGTCGCCAAATGGTTGAGCGGGGAATTGTTCTACCTGATGAACCGCGAAAACGTTGCCATCGACGCCGTGCGCGTCCAGCCTGAGGCGTTGGCACGGCTCATCGGTCTTGTGGACACGGGAACGCTCAACCAGAACAGCGCCAAAACCGTCCTCGGCGAGATGTTTGCGACAGGCGACCAACCCGAAGCCATCGTCGAGGCCAAAGGGCTGGCGCAAATCTCCGACAATGACCAGCTCTCCACCATTGTATCGCACGTCGTAGCGGATAACGCCGATCAGGTCGCCGCGTACCTCGGCGGCAAAGACTCCGTCTTCCAATGGCTTATGGGACAAGTGATGCGGGCGACCCGTGGCCGCGCCGCACCCGACGTGGTACGTCAGCTTTTGACCAATACGTTGGACGCCAAAAGATAAAACGAGCGAAAATTCACCGCAGAGTACGCAGGGAGCGCAGAGAATTTGTAGTTACTCAGCGTTCTCAGCGACCTCTGCGGTAAAAAAAGCTACCCCTACGTAAATCCTGAGCATTTGACTCTCTCCAACAGAGGCATACACTATAGGAGATTTACGCAAGCATTGCCAGGCTAATCGTGGGAGAAGAGTGATGACCATACAGCAAAGACATCCACCCGCCCGCCAGAGCGCCGTTCAGCAGAACGCCAGCGCCCGTCAAGGAAACGGCGCGTTCGCTGGCGGGCTGATTCTGGTGCTGCTGCTGGGCCTGGTCGCGGCTTCGTTCTTCTGCGTGTGGGTCTTCCTCCAACGTATGGAACGCCTCTACGCCCATCACATCTATCCCCACGTCTACGCGCTCGGCGTGCCCATCGGCGGGATGACGACCACGGAGGCGGCCAGGACGCTGGAAGGCATCGCGGCGCAACTCGACACCGGGATACTCATCCTCACCGACGGCGACCAACGCTGGTCCTTCGCCTGGTCGCAAGCCGGCTTGCGCGTCGATGCGCAAGCAATGGCCGAGGAAGCCTATCGCGTTGGACGCGACGGCGGCATCGAGGGCCAGTTGAGCGTCTGGCTGCGCCATGCCGACACGCCGCTGCGCTTCGCCTACAACGCCGAGGCCGGGCGGGCCGTGCTTGAGCAGGTGGCGGCGGAAGCTTCCACCCCGCCGGAAGAGGCGACCATCCGCCTGGAAAACGGCCAGGTGGTGATCGTGCCGGGGAAGCCGGGGCGCGTGATGAACGTGTCGCAGACGCTGCTTGCGTTGACCACGGCCAAGGCCGGCTTGCACCGCGTCGAAGTGCCGCTGACTTTCGAGATCGTGCAGCCAGTGCAACCAAATACCGCCGACATCACCGCGCAGGCCGAGGCGTTGCTTACGCGCAATATTACACTGACGGCCTACGACGTTCTCACCGACCAGACCCTCACCTGGGCGCTCAACCGGGAGATGCTGGCGACGTGGCTGCGTATGACGCCCGGCCCCGACGGCAAGCCGGTAGTGGACGCGAACCTGTACGCCATCCGCGACAGCCTGGTCGCATTGGCGGAGGCGTTGGAGGACGGACGCGGCTTCCGTTATGACGAGGCCGCGCAGCAAGTTTTCCAGGTGTTCGACGCTGGCGGGGGAACGGTCACGCTCTATCTCACTCATCCGCAGCGCGTCTATAGCGTGCAGTCAGGCGATACCCTCACCAGCCTCTCGGCGAAGTTCGGGATGCCGACGGGACTGGTGGCAGAGGCCAATCCCGGCATCGATTACAACCGTTTGAGCGTGGGGCAGGAGATCATCATTCCCTCACAGGATGTGCTCACACCGTATATGGCGGTGCCGGGCAAACGGATCGTGGTCAGCCTCGCCGAACAGCGTGTGCGCGTCTATGAAAGCGGCGCGTTGCTCTACGACTGGCCCACTTCTACGGGGATTGCCACCTCGCCAACGCATCGAGGCGTTTTCCAGGTGCTCGGCAAGACCGAGAAAGCGTATGCAAGCCAGTGGGATCTGTGGATGCCATATTTTGTCTCTGTCTATCCCGCAGGCGGCGGCGTGGAGAACGGCTTCCACGAGCTGCCGATCCTCGCCAACGGGCAGCGGCTGTGGGCCGGCTCGTTGGGGCGTCCGGCCTCGTTCGGCTGCATCATCCTGGGGATTTCCGAAGCGGAGACGTTGTACAACTGGGCTGAGGTTGGCGTGGTGGTGGTGATCGAGTAATCAAGCTCTTGCCGGCTACTACGCCCGATACTGCGGGAATCGCGCCTGAATTGTTTTGACGATTGCTTTGGCTTCTGCCTCATCAACGCCGCTGCCGCAGCAGATCGTCTTCGCGCCATAGTCGAAGGTGATCGAACCAAACATCCATCCCCAGTAATACCTGCGGCTCGACCACCACCACCAATAAGGCGGATTGGCAGCGGATCGCAAATCTTTGACATGGTCTGCCAGATAGGTCCTGAGGCGTCCCATATTGAACACCAGCCGCCGCAACGTGATAGCCTGCGCGTCAATCTCAACCCTTTCAGCGCCCGTGAATTGCCACAGCAGATAGTACAGCGCAAAAAGGCCGCCAAACGTCCAGATCGCAAACCAAAAGAACCAAAACACCGACTACCCGCAACGGTCGCCAGACCCGCAGCCGCAGCAGCAGGGCTTTTACCGAGCCACCCTACCAAACCGCCGAATAAAAATATGGCGACCATCCCCACCATGGGCATCTCTCCGCAAGCCAACCCGCTAACCAAAACAGCATCACGATGATCGAAAGCCAATCCTTGTGGGTGGGAATGATGATCAAAGTGGATTCTGTGTCTTCGATTGTGCTACGTGGTGAGCCGGTTGCATCACTGGCATATTAACCTCCAAAATAGTCACGTCGTCATCAGTCAGATCGTCATGCGTGCGCATAAACGCACCCAACTTATCTCAGGGACTATACACATGATACGCCTCATCGCCAATTTGTATAGAATTGTGGTTTGTCGGCGTCTCCCGTGGCTTGCAACTTTTCTCATTCGCCCTACACTTGGAGGCATTTCCCATCTTTACCCATCTCATCGGCAATCAAGGGAAAGCAAAGCGGCTGTGATAAAATGATCCCAAGACTGAGAATTTTAACCGCGAATCGCGCGAATGTCTACATTCGCAGAATCTATGCGAATTTTTCAGAGATTCGTGTAGATCGGCGAGATTAGCGTAAGATTTGTGCAACCAGCGGCCAAAATGGTCAACTGGGCGCAAAAACGCAACTTTTGAACAATGGCAGCGCCAATTGAAAGGCTGTCTGCCGGACGATATACAGAATGGAACCGGCC
>DAOUAY010000426.1:0-1843 GCA_034432995.1 Anaerolineae bacterium
ATCGAGTATGCGATCTGGTGGGATTGGGATATCGGCCACCTGTACGAATTGGAGCACGTGTGGGTCTACGTGGGCGCGGATGGCCGCGTCGTGCGCGTCGAAGCCAGTTGGCACGGCGACTTTCATCTGCTTGATCTGCTCGATCTGCTGACAAATAACAGCGATGAACACCCCCGTATCTACAGCGAGCCGGGCAAGCACGCCTTCGCGCCGACGCCCGACTGGTTCAAGAAGCGCCGCACGGAGTTCGAACGCTCGGAGACGCGCGACCTGGCAGGGGTGGGGGGCGTGCTGCTGGCGAAGTATATCGAAAAGCATGTCAGGCCGACGCCGCTCAAGACGCGGCTGGTGCATACCTACCTCGCGCAACGCGCCTTCGAGCCGAGTTGGGACTTCTCTCTGACCTTCCCGATCACGCCGGAGATGCTCGTCCCGTGGGAAGCGTTGCGCGATTGGATGCCGGGGCGGGTCAACGCGATTCTTGATCAACTGGCGCAAGAAATTTCACCGTCCGAATATCGTTTCCTGCGCATCGGGCATCGCGGCGCAAGGGCGCACGCGCCGGATAACACGCTGCTCGGCATTCGTACGGCGGCAGGGCTGAACGCGGATATGGTGGAAATCGACGTCCAGCGCACTGCCGATGGGCACGTTGTGCTGGCCCACGATACCCACCTTACTGACAGCCACGAGCGCGCGTGGCCTGTCCAGCGCAGCACGTTGGAACAACTGCGCGCAATTGACCTGGGACAGGGCGAACGCATCCCCACCTTTGCCGAGGCGCTGAAACTCTGCATCGAGGAAAATCTCGGCGCGTACATCGAGATCAAGGACGGCGGGGCCATCGAATCCGTAATCAAGACGCTGCGCGACGAGAAATACGGCGGGCACTGCATCCTTGCCTCGTTCCGCCCGGATTGGCTGGCGACGGTCAAGGACATCGAACCTCGGCTGTTGACGTCGATCCTGTTCAACGCGCCAACCGTGGATGCCGTCAAACTGGCGCAGTCCGTCAAGGCGACGTTCGTACACCCTTGCTGGGAGCGTTTCCCGAATCCGAGCGCGCTGCTGACCCCAGAGTGGGTCTCTCGTGTGCGCGAAGCCAACCTGGGCATCGTCTGCTGGCATGAGGAGCGCCCTGAAGAGATCGCCGCGCTGCGTCAACTCGGCGTGGACGCGATTTGCAGCGATGCGCCCGAATTGCTCCTTCCAAAATAAAAATCCGTTTCATCCGTTCAATCCGTTGACAAACTTTCAGGAGGTATTTCACCATGCGTAAACAAATCTTCACCGAAAAAGGGGCCAAACCGATTGGGCCGTATTCGCAGGCGATTGTGGCCGACGGGCCGCTGGTCTTCATCTCCGGACAAGGGCCGATCGATCCCAAGACCGGGACGTTCGACAAGGACGACGTCGGCGCGCAGGCGAAGCAGGTCTTCGAGAACCTCACCGTGCTGTTGGAAGCCGCCGGGACTTCGTGGGCGAATGTCGTGCGGGTGGGCGTCTTCCTCTCCGATATGAAGAACTTCGCCGCGATGAACGAGGTCTACAAGACCTACGTGACCGAGCCGTACCCCGCGCGGACGACTGTGCAGGCGCAATTGCCCGGCGGTATTGACGTCGAGATAGACTGCATCGCCGTTGTTCCACAAGATTAGATGTGTGATTACCTTAACCGCGAATTGCGCGAATTTCCGCTAATTTTAGGAAATTTGCGTATTAGCGTAAGATTTGTGCAACCAGCGGCCAAAATGGTCAACTGGGCGCAAAAACGCAACTTTTGAACAATGGCAGCGCCAATTGAAAGGCTGTCTGCCGGACGATATACAGAATGGAACCGGCC
>DAOUAY010000427.1:0-3100 GCA_034432995.1 Anaerolineae bacterium
CGCAAGCATTTTTGATTCTCATCGCGGATGTCCCGTAGCGCGCGTGACGGCGCGCGCAGCCCCAGCAGGTGGGGTTAAGCCCGCGACTCTCCCCCCCTTAATCCCCCCCAATGGGGGGGAGATAGTTTATTGTTACCAGTCGGGATGGTTGAATAATGCTTAATCCCCCCCAATGGGGGGAGATAGCTTCCCCCCCTTCGGGGGGGACTGAGGGGGGGCGCACCCGCGCGCGGGCGCAGCCGTGTTCGGCGGCGCGTTGCCCGGCGCGCGCCTCGCGTTCCAGACGACAACCGCCGCCGCACATTTCCAGATCGGGGCAGTCCCAACACGCTTCCGGCAACCCTGCCGCGAGCGGGTCCGTCTCGCGCTCGCGGAAGCTCAAAAACAGCGGGCTGTTCCAGATGGCGTCCCAGGGATCGTCGAGCAGATTGCCGCCCGCCACGTAGTACGATTGGCACGGCAAAACGTCGCCGTTGGGTTCCACGCAGATGGAGTACTCGGCGGCGTTGCAGCGTTTGGGCGCGAGGCCCAGCTCCAGCGGCGAGAGGCGGCAGTAGTCGGTCACGGTGTACCACAGGAAGCGCATATCCAACGCCTCGGCCCGGTCACGCACGGCGGCCAGCGTCGCTGCCATCTCTTCGGCGGGGATGGCGTCCGGGTCGTCGAAACCGCCGCCGGCGTAGATCATCCCGTTCATCGCAAACGTGCGCAATCCCAGGCCGTGCAGGAAGTCGACGATGGCGACGGCATCCTGGACGTTGCGGCGCGTCAACGTGCTGTTGGTGATGATGTGCACGCCGCTCGCCAGCGCGTTCTCGATGCCGCGCACCGTCTGCGCGAACGCCCCCGGCGCGCCGACCATCGCATCGTGGATGTCGGCCCGAAAGGTTTCGAGCGTGATTTGCACGTGGTTCAGACCCGCCTCAGCGAGCGTCGCCATGGTGGGGGCGTGCGAGAGCAAGCGCCCGTTCGTATTCATCCCCACGATCAGCCCCAGCTCATCGGCGTGGCGGATGATGGCGGGCAGGTCGGGATGCAGTGTCGGCTCGCCGCCGGTGAGGATGATGTGCGGGATGCCGATGGCGGCGAGTTTGTCGAGCACGCGGAACCAGTCATCCAACGGCAAAGACGCCATCGTGAAGCGATCCGGCTCGTTGTAGCAGTGCGCGCACGCATTGTTGCACCCGTAGGTGAGCGCGACATCGGCTTTGTAAGGGGCGTGAACGGGCGTGCTGAAAATGGGGTTGAAGGCCACTTGCCCCGCAATCGCGCACGTCGGACAGCCATCGCCGGTCTCCTTGAGGCGCTGCACCATCGTGTAGACGTCGGCCAATTCGCGGGTGAGGCGCGCTTTGTCCACGTGATTGAAGCGCCGCAGCAGCATATCCCGCGCGCGTTCCTGAGGAACATTGTCCAGCGCCAGCTTCGCCATCTCCACGGCGGTGGCGTTGAGGTGGATCACCTCGGTCACGTCGATGAAGAGAAGGCCACTGCCGTCTGCTTCGACGCGCAAATGCACGCGCCGCTGCCCGCCATCCAGCGCGATGGGATACGTGTACAATCCCGGCGCGGGCGGTTCAGGCGATGCAGGCCACAGCCGCGCCAACTCCCGGCGCAGCTCGTTCCAGAAGCCATTCGTTACCATGCGAATTACGAATTACGAATTACGAATTACGAATCATGATTCATGATTCTCTCACCACTTGGGCGCTTCTTCGATCTGGTAGGAGGCGCCGCAGTAGGGGCAATCGACGAAAATCGCGCCTGCTCGCACGATGAGGTTTTCCTTGCCCAGCGCGCCGCCGCAGGAGGTACACTTCATAGCCTCCAGACGCACGTCGCCGGTGAGGTCGATTTTCTGGACGTGGGTGATCTCCTCTTTTTTGGGCTGCACGCGGGTCAGATAGATGAGGACGCCGGCCGCGCCGAGCAGCACCACGCCAACCACCAGGCGCATCACTTGCCCCTGCGCGCCGACGATGAACATCAGGCCAAACAAAGCCACAACGGCAGCGATAAGATAGGTTACCAATTTCATGATGTCCTCCACATGATCTGAAAGTCGTGAGTCATACTGTCAGGTAGTCAGGTCCACTTTAGCGATGTACACCAAGGCCATATATACCTACGAAATATTGTAGGAATAGTTCCTTCAGTATAGCGCAAGCTTCGGCGGAGTCAAAACCTATTGGGGCGCAAAAACGGCGTAAAGGCGAGGCATCCTCTCGCCGCGTCTTGTCACCCGGAAAGCATCACGCGGACCAATTCCAGGGAGTCTTCATGTAGGATTCCACACCACCCAGAACCAAAACACTTGCGCCGGATCACTCCGGCGCTGCGAGAACGGCAGATTGTGATCCGCCTTAAGCGTTGAAGTAGGGGTATTTTTGGAAGAGCACACAACAAAGCCATAGCCTCACAGCAGCCCCAACCACCCCGCCACGACGTCGCCCGCGCCGGCCATGTTCAGCGCGATGGGCAGCAGGAGCACGCCCATCGCGTTCATCCGGCGCGATCCCCACAGCACGGGGATGAGGCCGATGCCGGTGGCGACGGCACAGACCGCCAACCCGCCCCACCCCGTCATCGTGAACACCACCACGAGCAGAATCGCCAGCGTGACGAAGCTGATGAGGCGGTAGCTCACGCGCGCCGTCAACGCAATGACGAGCCGCGTGAGTCCCAGTGAGAGGAAAAACGCCAGGACGCCCGCCGCCAACACCGCCGCCGTGGCCCAAAAGTAGCGTTCGGGCGTGTAGGTGCTGTACTGCGTACTCACCATCCACGCCATGCCGCCGCGCGTAAGGTGCAGCCCCGGCACGAAGAAGAGCAAAAAACCGCCCACGTAGTAGACGACCTTCGACGCGCCCTGCGAGATGACGAACGCGCGTTCGTCCCGCTGCGCGGTCGCGTGCCCGGCCAAAAAGCCGCCGATGCCGCCGGTAATCACCGGGAAGAAGGCAGCGAACATCCCGCCAAGCACGCCCGCCGCCGTCCCCTGGAAAATCGCGCTGAACGGCGCATCGACGGTGCGGGCGATGTGCTGCGGCGGCAATTCGGTGCGCGCCATGAGGTTCTGGATCACCCACGGGACGGCGAA
>DAOUAY010000428.1:0-3298 GCA_034432995.1 Anaerolineae bacterium
ACGAGTGCCCTGCTTGTCAACTGGCATCTTTCCGAAAAGCGCGTGTTCAGTCTCAGTAGATCAAAATTTCAGCAGGAACCAGACTACAAAAGTCTCCCGAGGCGTCTGGTTGAGCAAACATCTGCAAGGAGCATGTAGCCCCTTGGGGTCTGCGTTCTGGAACCGGCTTATGCCGTTTCCGACAGATCACAAATGCCATTGCCGTTTTTGTCCACGTAATGGCGGCAACGCCCTGGATAGGGATCGTTAACCATTCCCCGTGGGCAGCGTGTCACGCCCCGCTGCGGTGCTGCGACAGTCGCAGGCGCAGCGGTGGGCACCGCAGTGGGTTCCACATCCTCCACTGTAACGGCTGCTATGGGAGTGTCGACGGGCGCATCGACGACGGTTGATGCGCTATCAGCGGAAAGAACCTCGGTCGGCGTCGTGAAAGAATCCCCTTGTGCCTGCCTGGTCTTGTAAATGATCGCTAACAACCCAACCCCCACGGCGCTGCACCCGATGAGCAGGAAGCGCCTGCGGCTGATCGTTCGCGAGATGTTCCCCGACCGTGCAGGTACAGGGACTAAGGCTGAAGAGGGGAGCGCCGGTCCGTAGGTTACGCCTGCGACGTGACGGTGGATGGCGTTCTTGATCCACGTCCTATGCAGCACGAGTTTCGTTCCTAGCAGCATCGACGCCAGATAAGATGCCCATTCGTGGACCTGTGCTATGCTCACACTGGCAATGCCTTGCATACCGAACACGGGCAGCACAGCGGTTGACATCAGCACCCCAGTCATGATGATGGCGCCAAAGACTACAAGTAACGTCGCATCCAACGCATAATAGATGCGCGTCTTAACCGGCAACCTGCGGAGCAACTGCCTGGTGATACCCACAATCCACTGCCGATGGGCGATCGCATGAACGACGAGCGCCGCTCCAATGCACAGGCCGAACCACTCATGAAATGGTAGGCCGGTCATAACAGGCTTCAGCGCAATAAGAAAAGCCGCTGCCAGACCTGCATCCAAAAACAGATTGAATTTAGTACGAAACACTTTATCCTTAGACATGATGTCCTCCTTGATCAGATTTCACCAACAGTATGTGATTCTGCTGATAACGACAGCATACCAAATCTGGCTGAAAATATCACAAGAAAACGTTGAGAGTATCCTGAGAGCCTTAAGGTGTACAAAAAAGACGACCTCGGTAGCAGTAGGCCACACGAGGTCGCTTTTATCGAAGGTCGCTTTTATCGAAGGAGGAGGAGCGACTAATTTGTCTGATTCACAAACTACGCACCGCTCCCGACATCGGGCACAGTTCGCGAGGGACTGCGGAAGTCTGTCCCGGAGTTATCATCGGTATCGGGTGCTACGGGCGCTCCCCCACCCCGATGACCACCACGACCACGGCCTCCGCCACGGCCCTCGAAGGGCATGCCCATTCCGGGCATCATCCCGAAGCCATGGCCGTTCTGTGCCATCTCGTCGGCCTGTTCCTGCGTGATAACGCCATCCTTGACCGCCTGTGCGAGCGCTTCGGTGTAAGCCGTTTGCAGCTTCTCGCGCACGGCGGCGGCATCCAGACCCTTGGCGGTCATCAGCGTGGAAAGTGTCTCGCCATCGGCGTAGGCGGCTTGCAGGTCTTCGACCGACATCCCGAGCGCTTTTGCCAACAGCGTGTCGCGGTCCAGATAGCTCCGCAAAGCTTTGCGCGCCAACATCGCGTCGGCCTGTTCTTGAGTAATCAGACCCTCGGCGATAGCCTGGTCGATGGCGGCCTGGTTGGCGGTTTCGCGCGCGGCCTGCAGTTGGTCCACGGTGATACCGAGGGCGTCGGCCAGCAGCGTGTTTTCGTCGATGGCGCTATCAGCAACACCTTTCGGAGCACGACCAAAGACACCAAAGCCACCCCGACGGCCGAACCCGCCCCACACCTTCATCTCGTCGGCCTGCTCTTGTGTGATCAACCCCGCCTCAACGGCTTTGTCGATGGCCGCATCGCGGGCAGTCTGATAGGCGGTCTGAAGTTCATCGACCGTGATCCCCAGCGCGTTGGCCAACAACTGCTGGTAGTCGATGTCCCCGCCCTTGATGCCGGGGAAATCCCAGCCGCCGCCGTGATCGAGATAGCCTTCACCCAACAGGCCGGGCATGACCGATTGAGTCGCCGTCTGCAGGCTGTCCGCAGCGCTCGCGGTCGTCGGAGCGCCGAACAGCCACACACCTGCGATCAACGCCACCAAAACCAACCCACTCACAACCAACAGCCATTTCTTAGTCTTCAACATTATCTAAATACCTCCTAAACGTATTTTTGGATTTTCGATGCGCGGCGCAATGCCCTGCACCGAATTATCCTTAGCATAACAGAATTATCTGAAAATCGTCTAAGAAATTCCTGAGAGATTTCTGTGGATTGAGCCAATGTTCATGGGGAAGCTATGACATCCGAGGGGATAACAAACCCTGCGAAGGCGATTTGCCTTCGCAGGGATGATGATCAACGGCTTGCAGGTAAAGTGAAGAGAGTGCAGCTTGAGGGACATGAACGCTTCAGCGATCATCGCCCCGGCCTCATATACGCCACACGGGTCCCGAACTCAACGATAGGGCTATCGCATTTGAAAACAGGGAGGGAAGCGCCGGTCACAACTGGTAGAATGGACGGAAACTGAAAAGGAGGGCAACCGATATGTCAACCGTCGAGACTACCATAGCAACTGAGCGTAGACCGAAATCGAAGCCTTTGGGCAGGCGAAAGCGGAGTGGTTAGGCGCCTTCTTGGAATTGCCGCATGGCATCCCCTCGCATGATACCTTCGGGCGCGTGTTTCGCCATCTTGATCCGGCGGCGTTTGAAACCTGTTTTCGGCGCGGTTCAGAACCGGACCAGGGCCAAGTGATTGCCCTGGATGGCAAGTGTCTGCGGCGTTCCGGCGATGCGGGCGTGGGCAAAGCGGCGATCTATATGGTGATTACATTAGCAGTATACCCGACCAAGGGACCCGGACCGCGCCGCAGGCGCTCCACGCGGTGCGGCGGCGCTGGAGCATCGAGAACCAATTACATTGGGTGCTCAACATCGCTTTCCGCGAAGATGAATGTTGCGTGCGCAAAGATCATGGCGACGAGAATCTGGCGGCGTTACGGCAGATTGCGTTGAATTGTCTGCGCCGAGATAATGCAAACACAGACAAGAATTTCGGTATGGTGGTAAAATAGGCAGTATGAGAGCACCACTATACATCCGTGAACTAACACCCGAAGAGCAACAGGCTGTCGAAGCCGGCTTGCGCAGCAAGGATC
>DAOUAY010000429.1:0-16724 GCA_034432995.1 Anaerolineae bacterium
CATCCGGCTGATGTCGCCGCCGGCAAACGACTCTGTGATCTTGGGGCACGGCTCGGTATACTTCGTGACCTCGATTTCGAGCGTGTCGCCCAATCGCAAACGCACGCCCGGCGCGACGGCGTCCCAATCCAGCCCGGCGAGCGTGAGATTCTCGCCCGTCGAACCGGGGAAGATCAGATGCCCCTCCGCTTGCAGCGCGAGGATGCGCTCCAGCGAGTACAGGCACAGCGCGCGCGTCGGCCCGCCGTGGACTTTGGTGTTGTTGTGCGTGTCGCCCACGAGACCAAGCTCCGTCACTTCAGCACTGCGCACAGGCAGTTTCGGCACGCCACCCTGAGAAACGTTGATCTGAAAAATCGATGCGTGGGTCATATTAGCCCTCAGCTTTCAGCTATCAGCCGTCAGCGATCAGCTCTCAGCCTTCTGGCTGATCGCTGAAAGCTGACTGCTGACAGCTATAAGATTACACCGTCCGCAATAAGACGCTGAACGGCCTCGTAAATCGCCTGCAACGACGAATAGCGCGGTTGATAATCCAGCCAGCGGCGCGGCTTGACGAGACTGTAGCAGTTGGGGTTGTGCTCCAGGTGGCCCCACGTCGCGTCGGTGTCTTTCTCAGAAACGGTCTTTTCCCATTCCGCAAACGGCAAATGGCAAATGGGCGCCTATCGTTGCAGCCACCCGCCGCCTTGTATATCGAGGTTCGTCAGTCCTAGCGCTTGCGCCGTTTCGACAACCGCTTGATATTCGGCGGCGGTCACTCTTCGGGAGATGTCCGGATGCTCATACGCTTTGTGCGCCGGAGTATATTGCGCCATGATATTGACAAACGTGTTTTTGGGCAATTTTTCTGCAATCCACGCCATGATGGCTTCCGAACCGCCGACGTCGTTTGGCATGACCAAATGCCGGATCATCAGTCCTCTTTGCGCAATGCCCTTTTCTGTAAGACTCACCACGCCAACCTGGCGGTGCATCTCCAGGATGGCCGCACTGGTCATCTCTGGATAGCTCTCTGCCGCGGCGGAATACTTTGCCGACATGGCGCTGTCCCAGTACTTGAAGTCGGGCAGGTAAATGTCCACCACGCCATCGAGGAACGCGAGGATTTCCAAACGCTCCCAACCGGAGGTGTTGTAGACGATGGGCAGCCGCAGACCATGCGCCGCCGCTACATCGATGGCTTTGAGGATGTGGGGGGAATAGTGCGTCGGGGTGACCAGGTTGATATTGTGACAACCTCTCTGCTGCAATTGCAACATCATCACCGCAAATCCATCAATGTCCGTTTCGAAGCCTCGCCCCAGATGGCTGATGGTATAGTTCTGGCAAAAGACACAGCGCAGGTTGCAGTGGGTCAAGAAGATCGTCCCGGAACCGTCCCGGCCCACCAGCGGCCTTTCCTCACCGAAGTGCGCGTGACTCGCCGAAACGACGAGTTCCGCGCCGGGCGCGCGACAGAACCCCCTAGCGCCCTCGAGACGATTGGCTCCACATTTGCGCGGGCAGAGTTGGCAGTTTTCCATAACGGCCCAGAGTTCTTCTGCCCGTGCTTTCAATTCGCCGGTTCGATGCAGCTTCAGATACGCCGGTTCGAAAGCGCCGGTGGGTGTGGCAACAGTTTCGACTTTCACCGCTGTTTCGAGTTCGGTCTCCGGCGCATCGCTCGCGACTTCTGTCTTACCGCAACCCGGCAAAACCGCCGATAGCCCGGCCAGGAAACAGAGTTTAGCGGCATTTTCCAGAAAATCCCTGCGCGTCCATTTGTTAAACAGAAAATCGTTCATTTTATTCACCTCCAACGATTATCAAACTTGCCAGTTTCAGCAACCCCACCGTGACGCACGTTCCGGTCAACCCGAGGACGGGCAGCAGCACCACCGTGCCCACGATGCCGCCCACCCATCCGCCAAGCAAGTCGGCGGCGTAGAGCCGCCCGGCGGTCTGGCTTACGCTCGCGCTCTCCCGCAGATACAGTTTGTTCGCCAGCGGGAATTGCGCGCCGATCAACAGCCCGCCGAGCGACGAAACAGCCAGACACAGCAGTCTGAAAAGTGGGAAGACGCCCGGATAGCTCAACCACCTTTGACCGGCGAGCAAAATCAAAGGCAGTCCAACGGCGAAACAGACGAGGGCCACTTCGACGCCGCGAAAAAGTTGGCGCGTGTTTTTTGTGCGCTCTATCAGGCGCGCGCCGAGCAGCGCGCCGCCGGCCGCTCCTGCCATAAAGAACGCCACCAGTAGCCCAATCCACTCGAACACGTACCCGTAGATCGCTTGAAAGGCAAAAATGACCACCAGGTCGAAGATCATCCCGGCAAAACCGGTTGTGACGATGGCAAAGGGAATGCCTGCCCGGAAGATGTTGATGCGCCGCGCGCGCAGCCAGCCGCAGAAGAGTAGAAAGAGCGCGAACACCGCCGCTATCATCCCCAGGTCGATCCGCTCGAAGCGCCTGAACAGCGCGCCGAACGCCGGCGCGAATGTGGCGTTCCAGTGAGCGATGCTATAGAACAGTCCCATCGGCCTGAAATCGCGATTGATGGTCTGGCTGCGTCCCTCGATGAACTGCGCGAACCAATCCTGCCAGCCGAGATGCAGCTTGTTCTCAATGTGCCAGGGGACGATACTGCCGGCCGTAATCTGGCGCGCGGTCAATCTTTCTACCACCTGGGCCTTATCGACGGTGGCGATGACCGCGGAATCCGATGCCAGGAAAATGTTTCGCCCATCGCCCGGAATCACCCGGATGCGCATGAAGACGCTGTCTAGCGTGTGGAAAAGGCTGCTGTTTAGGTCTTGCAGCTCTTCATTCAACCAGGTGAACGAACCGGGTGCGCCCAGGACGAGGATACCCCCTTCGTTCAACCGGTCTTTTGCCAGCGCAAAGAACTCCTGGGTGAAGAACCGGTTGGCCTGTAAGTTCGATGGTTCCATAATCCCGACAAAAATCAGGTCGTACTGGCGCGACGTCGTCTTGAGCAGCAGCCGGCCATCAATGAGATGGACCCGCACGCGCGCATCGTCCAGTTCGGCTTCCGTCAGCGGGGTGGGGAACTTCCGTAAGAGCGCGAGCAGCAGCGGGTCAAGTTCCGCGTAGTCGATGACGGCGATGGAGGGATGCTTCAGCGCCTCGGCGATGACGCCGCCCGCCCCACCGCTCAGGATAAGGATGTGGGTAGGGACGGGATGGGCCAGCAGCGGCAAGTGTACGAATTCCTCGACGGCGATGAGGTCCGGCGCCGGGATGATGAGGTCGGCCATTCCATCCTGGAAATAGATGTACTGTCCCTGGTTTTCGATCACACAGATGTTGCCATAAGGGGAATTCTGGTAGTGAACGACGTTAAGGGGCTTCCACTGCGCCTGGATGGTATGCCAGTGCAGTCTGTCGGCCTGCCCACCGCAGACCAGATAACCAGAAGCAACGAGCAATATACCCAGGATGACCAACATAACCTTCTGCCATAGCCCACTTTTACGGTAAGGCGCGAGCAAGAGCAGGCACGCGCCGAAGTTTAGCATCGCCAGCCCTGAAGCGGCCTGGAATGTGTTGAGATGGGGAAGGAGCAGATAGGCGCAGACAATGCCGCCGATCATCGTGCCCGCGGTCTCGTAAACGTAGACCTTGCCGGCTGCTGCGGTGTCCTGTGCGGAAGTCGGCGCGTAAATTCGGCAACCGAGGGTAAACAAAGCGCCGTGCGACAGGCTTACCGGCAAAAGGATGAGGAAAGAAGTGTAGAACATCGGGAACAGAGCGATGTTTTCCCCGATGGAAATGCCCAATAGGTTTTCGAGGATGCGTGTCAAGAAGAGGGCGCTCAGTAAGGACGCCGAAAAAAGGATGGCAATCCCGGCAAAGATCACGCGCGCGTCCTTGACTTTCTCCACCAGCCGCCCGGCAAAGAAACTTCCGCTGGCCTCGAGCAGCACCCAGTTGGCGAGGACAATGCCGATGGAGAGTTCGTTGCCCGAAAAGACGACCAGGAGTTCCCGCAACAGGAGAATCTCGGCGACCAACCCACTGAATCCCATCACCACGATAACGATAGAGACGCTTTTTTTCATCACTCTGCCTCTCCCCATACCCGGCGGCAGCGTTTATGCCTCCTTCACTTTCAGGTGCTACGTCTTTTTATCCGTTCACAGCTCAAAGGGTACAGTTCGTATACGTTTCACTCATGTCCCACAACCGGCTGGCTGTAGCGGCGTCATACGAGGCCGGGGATGAAGGAACGGCTTTACACTTCACGAAGTATTTCCCCGTTATCTCCGCGACTTCCGGCGAGGTTGCCAGGTAGAGGCTGGTTTGCGCGCCCTGTTCCGCGGTGAGAAAGAGCGGGCTAAACAGGCGCATAATAAAGCCGATGGCGCCGCTGCCCTGTTTGGTGAAGTTCGTCGCTACGATACCGGGATTGACCGCGTTCGCCGTCACATCTGCACCTTCCAACCGCCGCGCCAGTTCGTAGGTGAACAGCACGATGGCAAGTTTGGAGCGCGCATAAGCCGAAAGCCCCTGGTAGTTTGCCCTGCTTTCCAGGTCGTCGAAGTTGATCTGTGCCCTGGCGTGCGAGCGGGACGAGACGTTGATAATCCGGGCCGGGGCGCTGGCTTTGAGTGTGTCGAGCAGCAGATGCGTCAGCAAAAAATAGCCCAGATAGTTGAGGGCGAACGTCATCTCGATCCCATCGACGCTTTCCCGTCGCTCGGTGAACAGCGCCCCGGCATTGTTCACCAACACATCCAGGCGTTGGCGGCGACTCTTGAACCGTTGCGCCAATTCGCGGATCGCTTGCTGCGCTGAGAGGTCAGCCGGCATCAATTCGATGGCGCTGTTGCCCGTCTGTTGCCTGATCCGCTCGACCGTAGCCGCGCCTGTCTCCACATCGCGGTCCACGAGGATCACCGTTGCGCCCTGTTGCGCCAACCCTTGCGCCGTCGCTGCGCCGATGCCTGAAGCCGCGCCTGTTACCATGCAGACTTTGCCGTGCATGGGTTTGTCAGACTGTATCACCATCCATGCGCTCCTTTTCCCAGAACGTTTTTATGCCATTTGCGAACCGAGTCTCTCCAGGACTTCATTCGTCATCATAGCATAATTTCAGCTTCTGGGCAACTTTGCGCCTGGATTTCTCGCCTGTCCTTCAACCGCCTGAGCCGGTAGGAATAATTATCAGATACGCACTACCCCATCCGCGATAAGACGCTGAACCGCTTCGTAAATCGCCTGCAGCGACGAGTAGCGCGGTTGGTAATCCAGCCAGCGGCGCGGCTTGACGAGGCTGTAGCAGTTAGGGTTGTGCTCCAGGTGGCCCCACGTCGCGTCGGCGTCTTTCTCAGAAACGGTCTTTTCCCATTCCGCAAACGGCAAGAACTTGAGGTTGGCCGGCTGCCCGAACCACCCGGCGACGGCCTCCGCGTACCCGCGCAGGGTCAGCGCGGCCGGCGAGACAGCGTGGAAGCTCTCGCCGACGGCGGCGTTCCAGTTCGCCAGCGCCTTCATGAAGAGCTGCGCCACGTCGTCGGCATGCACGTGGTGGAGCAATTCCTGGCCCTGATTGGGCAGCGTCACCTCTTCGCCGCGCGCGAGCTTTGCGTACACCTCCGGGTTGAAGTTGCCCTGCGGATTCAGCGGCGCCCACCCCGGCCCGACGATGTGCCCCGGCAGGATGCACGTCTCCGGAAAGCCGTTGCTGCGCGCTTCGGTGTGCAGATAGGCTTCGATATCCGCCTTCTTGATCCCGTAATCCCCGACCGGGCGGCGCGGCGCGTCCTCGGTCACGGGGACAGTCGTGGTGTAGCCATGCACCCAGACCGTGCTGCAATGCAGGAAGTGCTGCACCTGCCCGCGCAGCGCCTCGACGAGATGCTGCGCGCTCTCCAACGTGAAGCAGATCATGTCGATGACGGCGTCCGGCTCCAACGCGCGAATCTTCTGGCCGAACGTCCCTGCCGCTTCCTCCGCCGCGCGATTCAGCGTCACCCGCTGCACGGCCTGCCACGCCCCGTGCGGGCTGTACAGCTCGCTTTCCCCGCGACTGACGACCACCACCGCGTGCCCCGCCTCCACCAATCGCGGCACCAGATACGTCCCCACGTGGCCTGTGCCACCGATAACGACTACACGCATGTCACACCTCCTAAAGAATCAGCGAATCAGCGAATCAGCGAATGAGCGAATACACAGGACTTACGCACTATTGGTCGTAGAAAAGCCATTGGACGCTGATTTTCGCTGATTCACGCAGATTTTCTTTGATTATCTGCGAAAATTAGCGTAAATCTGCATACAATTTCAGAGAACTGCGTAAGTCCTATACACGAAGAGCAATCCGCAACTCTTCACTCTTCACTCTTCACTCTTCACTCTTAACCCACTCCCACCAACACCAGTCCGGCGAACATGATGAGGACGCCAACGAATTTTGGCCGGTAGCGCGGCTCCTTGAGCGCGAAGACGCCCACCAGCGCGCCCAACGGGATGCTGATTTGGCGGAAGGCCACCACGTAGCTGACGTTCGCGGCAAAGCCCATCGCCACCAGGACGAGCGTGTATCCGAAATAGATGAAGAACCCCGCCAGCCACGCGCGGCCCAGGTGAAAGCGCGCCACGTCCCACACCTCCGCGCGCCGGGCGCTGCGCCACGCGATCCACACCGTCAGCCACAGCGCCGAACTCAAGCCCTCGAAGAACGCATACAACAGCGTCGCCGCCACCGGGTTGACTGGCAAACCGGGCACGGCCCGCAGCAGCCGCAGCGCGTGATCGTCCACCAGCGAATAACCCGCCGTCCCCACCGCCGCCAGCAACGCGAAGGCCGTGGCGACTTGCCGGTAGTCGCTCCACTGCACGGAGAAGCGGCGCAGCGGCAGCACGAACCCGCCGGCGATGATCAGCCCGATCCCCGCGACAGCCGGGACGCTCAACTGCGCGCGGCGTCCAAGCAGCACGCTGATGCAGGCCACGAGCGCCACCGGCACCGAGCGCGCCAGCGGGTAGACCACCGACATATCGCCCGTGCGATACGCGCCCGCCAACGCCACGTAGTAGAGCGCCTGAAAGATGCCCGTGACGCCCAGCCACACCCACACCGCCGCCGGGAACGCAGCCAGCGCCCGCCCGAAAAAGAGCAGCGACGGCGACAGGCACAGACAGCCGAACAGCGTCGCTGCCAACAGGAACGCCGCCGTGGGGTGATTGCGCTTGCCGAGCACGTTCCATCCCACGTGGGTGAACGCCGAAATCAACACCAGGACGAGCGCGGTAATGGTCAAGGCAGTCGGATAGTTCCTAGTCGAAAGTCCAAAGTCGAAGGTCGGAAATCGGACTGGTACAACGCGGCATAAATCCCTCCCCAGTTTACAGCATCAAGGGGATCGTCAGATCCCCGCGTCTGGCGCATAGTCGGGGAGTTTACAGCTTCAAGGGGATCGTCAGATCCCCGCGTCTGGCGCATAGTCGGGGATCTGGTGATCTCCTCTGAGCATCATTGTCCAGAAAGGAACTTGCGCCTTACAGTACTAGCGATTCACATTATGACGCTAGTTCGGCGATGTAGATTTCGAAGGGCGCGAGCGTCAATGCGGAGAGGTCGCCGGCGTCTGAGCGAGCTTCGGTCGAGAAAATCAGACGCGACGGCGAGCCGTCCAGGTCGAAAGCCAGGGTGTGCGCCTCGTCGGAGTAGTTGAGGACGACGAGGCACGTTTGGCCCTCGGTCTGCCGCAAGAAGCACAGGCAGTCCGCGTGATCCTCCAACAGCGGCGTGTAGTCGCCGGCGATGAGGGCCGGCGTCTGTTTGCGGATTGCCAGCATCCGCCTGTAGAAGGCGAGCAGCGAGCGCGGATCGGCTTCTTGCGAGGCGACATTCACGCCGTCGGCGTAGTTCGGGTTGACCGGCAACCACGGCGTCACGTCCGCCGGGCAGAAGCCGGCGTTGGGCGCGTCCGCCCACTGGACGGGCGTGCGGCATCTGTCCCGCGTTTCCCCGCACACCAATGCGGTTGCAGCCTGGGGTTCCATGCCGCCCACGTTCACCGCCAGATCGTATTGACGCAGCGCGACCGTGTCACGCAGCACGGCGATGTCATCGAAGGCCATGTTCGTCATGCCGATCTCTTCGCCGTTGTAGAGGAAGGGCGTGCCGCGCAGCGTCAGCATCGACGCGAGCGAGAGTTGCGCCCGTTCGCGCTCGAATCGCTTCATTTGCGGCGTCCCGTCAGTGAAACTGCTCCATACGCGCCCGGTATCGTGGTTGCCCAGCGTGTTGCAGGGCCACGCGCCCGGCGGCAACGCCGACAACCGCTCGGTCTGGTTTTTGCGGATGTGCGCCGGGGTCATACGGTCGGTGCGCATCAGCGGGAAGTTGAAGACCATGTGCAGTTCGTCGTCGCCGTTGCCGTAGTAGGCGATGTTGTCATCCTCGCCGACCAGCATCCGCCCTTCGTACTCGTCCACCACGGTACGCAATTCCTTCATGAGCGGGTGCATCTCACTGGCGCGGTTCACCTGGTATTTGAACATCTCCATCCACTGTTCCTCCACGGCCTCCGCCTCGCTGGCCGATTGCGCCGCCATCCCCATGCGATAAAGATCGAGCAGGGTCAAGCCCGTGGTTTGATCGGGCATGTCAGGGTCTTCGAAGATCGTGCCAATCGCGTCCAGCCGGTAGCCATCCACGCCCAGGTCGAGCCAGAAACGCACGGCGTCCCACATCGCCGCTTTCACCTCCGGATTGCGCCAGTTCAGGTCGGGCTGCTCTTTGAGGAAGAAGTGGTAGTAATACTGCCCGGTCGTCGCGTCGTACTCCCACGCCGAGCCGGTGAAGGTGGACTCCCAGTTGTTGGGTGGACCGCCATCGGGGGCCGGGTCGCGCCAGACGTACCAATCGCGCTTGGGATTGTCGCGGCTGCGGCGGCTTTCGATGAACCACGGGTGCTCGTCCGATGTGTGATTGAAGACCATGTCCAGAATCACGCGCAGGCCGCGCCGATGCGCTTCGGCGAGGAACGTCTTGAAATCGTCCAGCGTGCCGTATTCCGGCGCGACGCCCGTGTAATCGGCCACGTCGTAGCCGCAATCAGCCTGCGGCGAGGGAAAGTGCGGCGAGAGCCACAGCGCATCGATGCCCAAGTCCTTGAGATAATCCAGTTTTGCGGTCATGCCGACGAAATCGCCGATGCCGTCCCCGTTCCCATCCGCAAAACTGCGCGGGTAAATCTGGTAGAAGACAGCCGTTTGCCACCATTTCAAATTTTCCATACATCCTCCAAAGATAAACCGCGAATCTCGCAAATCTACGCGAATGTTCAAAAAATTGTAGTAGTTAAGCTGATCTTGCAATCACGAATCGAAGAATCGTACACGGATTTCACGGATTCTACGGATTTTTAGGGAAAAAATCCGTGTTTTCCGTGTTCATCCGTGTACCAAAATTGCAATATGCTTCTGCCCAGTACAGAATCTTCAAAAAATTAGCGAAAATTCGCGTGGATTCTGCGAATGCAGACATTCGCGGTTAAAGTCTGCTTCATCGTTTAGGAACATTGAATAATCACGCCTTCGTTGGCGCGCAAGGTCAGGGCGTCCAGGGAGACGGCTTCTTCGCGGTCGAGGTGGGTGGAGAGGAGGATGCGGCCTGCCGTTTCGCCCGGAATCGCCAGCGTGCGCGGTTCGGCGGCGAAGTTGAGCGCGACGAGATACCGCTCCGCGAAGACGGCGCGGTTGTAGACGTAAACGTCGTCGTAAGCCACATCCACAGCGCGATAAGCGCCGCCTTGCAGTGCGGGGCGTGAGCGGCGCAAGCCAAGCAGGCGACGATAGAGCGACAAAATGGATGTCGAGTCGGGGGTGAGCGCGGCGACGTTGCGCGCGGCGTAATCACCGGCGAGGGGCAACCACGTCTCCACGCCCGCCGGGCTGAAGCCGGCGTTGGGGCCGGCGTCCCACTGCATCGGCGTGCGGCAGACGTCGCGGGTACGCTCCGCGCCGAGGTTGATGCCCTGCGGGTCCTGGATTTTGTCCGGCGGAATGGGCACATCCTCCATGCCGATTTCCTCGCCGTAGTAGATCGTCGGCGTGCCGCGCAGGGTGAGGAGCAGCATCGCCGCCACCCGCGCCTGCGCCTCCCCACCGAAGCGCGTCGCCAGGCGGGTGCGGTCGTGATTGCCCAGGACGTAGTTGGGCCACGCGAAATCAGGCAGCGCGGCCTCCATCGCATCCACAACGGCGCGCATTTGCCCCGCGTTCCACGCCATCCCGTCCATCAAGCGGAAGTTGAAGGGCAGGTGCAATTCTTCCCCGTGTTCGCCGTAGTACTTCACCCAGCGATCCAGCGGTCCCCACAACTCGCCGATGCCGCAGCGGTCGTCGTACTCGTCCAGCACGCCGCGAATCTCACGGATGACCTGGTGTACGTCATCCTGATCCATGTTGTAGACCTGCAACAGACGGCTGAAGAGGTCGTTGGCGGGCAGATGCGCGGGCGCGTGGGGATTGGGCGGATTATCGCGCAGGTCTTTGTCCTTGATGATCAGGCCGATCACGTCCATGCGGAAGCCATCCACGCCGCGCGCCATCCAGAAGCGCAGCGTGTCGAACATCGCGGCCTTGACCGCCGGGTTGCGCCAGTTGAGTTCGGGCTGTTCTTTGCAGAATTGGTGCATGTAGTATTGGCCGGTCGGTGCGTCGTAAGTCCACGCGGGGCCGCCGAAGAAGCTGCCCCAGTTGTTGGGAGGAGCGCCCCCCACCCAACCTCCCCCCGACGGGGGGAGGAGTTCGCCGATCTGCACCTTCCCCTCGTGGGGGGAGGCCGGGAGGGGGGCAGGATCGCGCCAGATGTACCAATCGCGCTTGGGATTGTCGCGGCTGCTGCGACTCTCGATGAACCAGCGGTGCTGGTCGGACGTGTGATTGGGCACCCAGTCGATGATGATCTTGAGACGGCGTTTGTGCGCCTCCGCCACTAACCGGTCGAACGTCGCCAGGTCGCCGAACAGCGGATCGACGTCGCAGTAATCGGCCACGTCGTAGCCGAAGTCGGCCATCGGCGAGGGGTAGAACGGGCTAAGCCAGAGCGCGTCGATGCCCAGGGCGTACAGGTAATCCAGCTTTTCGATGACGCCCTGCAAATCCCCCACCCCGTTGCCGGTCGTATCCTTGAAACTGCGCGGGTAGATTTGGTACACGACGCCGCGCTGCCACCAGTGCAGATTATCCAGAGGTTGCATCATAGTTGTATCCACCTTTCATTGTCAAAAGTCAAAAGTCAGAAGTCGAAAGTTGAAAGTTGAACGGAAGCGATCAATAGGGCGGCGTCGCCGGGCCGTTGTAGCCGCACATACCCATGCGCGGGGAATTGACCACCGCCATGATATACTCATCGTGAGGATGCTCGCGGGCATGTTCCTCACACAAAGCGCCGGTTACGTGCATTTCGTACATACATTCCTGGCAAAACCAGGTTGCAGTTCGATCACATTTCATACATTTCACTTCCTGCATTTCATTGCGCGCCATCAAGAAAATTGGATGCGGAGTGAGCGGTTTTCCCTGCCGCACATCCACCGCTTTGACCAACGTTTCTGAGGACGTGCCGAAGTCATAGATGTGCGTCAATTCTACCCCCACCTGAAAGACTTGGGCAATCTTGCAGGACATCGGGATCTCATCGCCGCGCCATCCGCCCACAGAGAATTGGCTCAAATGGCCACAACACTCCAGCCAGATTGTACGCAAGTAGCTATCCAAGTCATCCAACGTCGCCGAACCTTTCATCTCCAGGTGCAGCCAGAAATCCCCGCCCCATTCATCCTGCACTTGTAGATGATAGATTGGTTGGTCGCTACCAGAAGCCTGATTCGCCGCGTTGATCGCTTCCTGGCGCTGGGGACAAATTCTCAGATGCCGGGCCAAACCACTTCTGGTCATTTCACGATCACAAAAAACGCATTTCCCTCGAGTCTGTTGTTTCCTTGCCATCATTTCACCTCACTTTTCTCGTTACCAGTAAAACACCCCCGATAATCGCCGCGCCGCCCGCGAGTTGAGCCGGGGTCGGCGTCACACGAAAAAAGAGCGCCGACCAGAGTACCGCGAGAATGGGCGTTAGCGTCAGGATGATCGTGTGCATACTCATCGTCAGACGGCGCAGGGCGACGTAGTAGAGCGCCCGGCTGAGCGCCACGTCCACGGTGCCGACCAGCGCCAGCAACGCCCAGGCCGTCGCCGTGGGCCACGCCAGCGCGCCGCGCGCCGCCGAGAAACAGAATAGCACCGCCGTCGTAAAGAGCAAACGCCCGAAGAAAAAGTCGAGGAAGTCCATCGCGTCGCCGTGCCGTTTGGTGATTGCCGCGTGCAGCGCGTACATCAGCGCGGAGCCGACGACCATGAGCGATCCCAAGCGCAGGTAATCGCCGGGTTGGAACGAGATCACGAAGACGCCCGCCGTCGCCAGCAGCGCGCCGCCGATTTGCGCGCGCGTGAGCCGGTCGCGCAACCAGAGCACGCCAAAGCCCAGGCCAAACAGGATCGAAGTTTGTGAGAGCAGCGAGGCCGTGCCCGGATCGAGAAAGGCTATCGCTTCGTAGTTGATGTTGGTGCTGGCGGCGATCAAGAAGCCGATTGCCAGGAAGAACCAGAAATGCCGTTTGAGAGAGGCCAGATGCAGGCGCCTCTGCGCCAACGCGAACAGTCCCACCTCAAGTGTGCTGACGCCGAGCACGTAGAATACCGAAACGGCGGGCGAGATGTAGGCGTGCAGCAGCTTCGCAAAGACGAAGTGCAGGCTGTCGAACAGCAGCAGCACGGCCATCAACGCCACGGTGGACGTCGTCGCGGTCATCTCAATGCGCACCGTCATCCACCTGCTGCAACGCCGCCGCCGCTCTTTCCCGCCCCTCCTCCGGGCCGAACTGCTCGAAGAGCGCCAGGCTCTCCGAGAGATGCTCACGCGCCGCTTCGCTCTCGCCCAACTCGCGGCAGATGTTGCCCAGGCGCAGCAGCGTGAAGGCCAGCGGGCGGTCCGTCTCGCGGATCCTCCGACGGATCACGCTCGACTCGCGCAAAAGATCGCACGCTTCACCTAATGCGCTTTCATCATAAGCGATTTGCGCCAGGGCCTCCAACGTGTCAGGGCTGCCGTGTGGCGCGCCGATTTCGCGTGACAATTCGAGGCTCTGCTGTAACATCTGCCGCGCCGTGACGCGATCCCCTAACCGGTACGCGACACGCCCAACACTCTGCATACAGTTCGCCGCGCCATTCAAGTCTTTGAGCGTCTGCCGCAGTTCCAGGCTTTCCTGATAAAAACGGAGGGCATCCACAAACGCCTCGCCCCACTCGGCGATCATCCCCAGCGTGAACAAGGTGATCGCCATACCCCACAAGTCGCCGATCTGACGGCGGACATCGAGGCTTTGCTGAACGTAATCCCTGGCTGCCTCACGGTTGCGGCGGGCAAAGATGCTGAGACCTTCCCCCATAACGCCTAATGTCAACGCGACGCCCCAGAGGTCGTTGGTGGTCTGGTAAAAGCTAAGGCTGTCGTTCAACCGGCGCTCGATTTCTTCTGGGGGATACCACGATCCGGTATAGCAATTCAATACATTCACCAACGCCAATTCCGGCCCCGTTGGCGCAGTTTCCAACACTTGTACGGCGCGTTGCAAGGCTTCCCGCGCGCCGGGCTGCGAAAGACGCAACAGACATTCGCCTTGTATCCCCAGCAGCAAACCCAGTAGCGCGGGCGGAGCTTCTACGCTGCGCCGGTCGAGCGCAGCAATCACCCCCCCGAACAGTGTCAGGCCTTCGCGGAAGCGGCTGCGAATGTCACAGAATAGCGCCAGGCTGAACGTCGCGGCGTGCAACCACTCGAATTTTCCGCGCGCCACAGCCCACGACCACGCGGCGTGGATGTTCTCGCGCTCCGTGTAAATGGCTTCCAGCGCGGCCAGTTGCCCGAAAGCCACATCTTTGCCGGGGCCTTTGAGCGCCGGTTCGAGACGGCGCAGCCAGTCGAGATAGTATGCGCTGTGCCGGTCGTGGACGGCGTCGTTGCGTTCCGGGTTCGCCGCCAGTTGCTCCCCGGCGTATTGGCGCAGCACGTGCAGGAGATCGAAGCGGTCGGGGGCAGTGCGGTAGAGCATGGATTTGTCGATCAGCGAGGCCAGCAAGGGCAGAGAAGCGCCGGACACTGCTGCGGCTGCCGCGCGCGTGAATCCGCCCCGGAAAGCGGACAAAGCGCAATACACAGCCTGTTCCTCTTTGGAAAGCAGACTCCACGAGCGCGCAAAGACAGCGCGCAGGCTTTGGTGGCGCTCCGGCAGGTCGCGCAGCGCCAGGCTGAGAAAATCGAGGCTGACGGCGATTTCGTCGGCGATTTCCCGGCAGGAAAGCAGCTTCGTCCACGCAGCGGCCAGTTCCAGGCCCAGCGGCATCCCTTCGACCAGGCGGCAGATGCGGACAATGGCGGCCATTTCGGCTTCATCGGGCGCAAAGGCGTGGTTGGCGCGCTGCGCGCGCTCGATGAAGAGCCGCACCGCGCCGTAGTCGGTCACTTCTTCGACATCGGCGGTCTCCGGACAGCGCAGCCCGCGCAGTTCCAGCACCCACTCGCCCTGCACGTTGAGCCGCTCCCGCGACGTGACCAGCAGCTTGAGCGCCTGGGTCTGCTGCACCAGGTCGGCGAGCAGCAGCGCGCCGGAAAGCGCCTGTTCGAGGTTGTCCAGCACCAGCAGCATCCGTTTGTCGTGCAGGTAGTGCGTCAACTGCGCGAAAGGCGCGGCGGCGCTTTGCTGGTAGAGGACGAGTTTCAGCACGTCGGCCATCGTCGAAACGATCATCTCCGGCGTCTCCACCGCCGCCAGCGGGATGAAGAAGACGCCATCGGGGAAGGCCGCGAGCGCAGCTTCGGCGGCGCGCAGCGAGAGCCGCGTCTTGCCGATGCCGCCCGGCCCGACGAGGGTGATGAGGCGCGTCTCAGGCTCGGCTAACAGGTTCTGCACTTCGGCCAATTCCGCCCGGCGTCCGACGAATGCGGTGGAGAGCGTCGGCAGATTGTGGGAAGGCAGAACGCCGGTCGTCAACGGTGGGAAGTTCGCCGGCAACCCCGGCGCGACGGCCTGGAAGAGGTGTTCGGGATGCGCTAGCCCTTTCAGGCGGTGTTCGCCCATATCTTGGAGCCTGACGCCCGGCGGCAGCTCGTGTTGCGCCAGAGCCGCCGTCTCCTGCGAAAGCAAAATCTGCCCACCGCTGCCGGCCGACATCACCCGCGCGACGCGGTTGAGGGTGTGGCTGACGGCGTAATCTTCCACGCCGGCCTCCTGCGTCAATTCCGCCGGGCCGGTGTGCAAGCCCATACGCACGCACAGCGGGCTGAGGTCGCCCCAGTCCGCCTCGCACAGCGCGCGCTGAATTGCCAGCGCCGCCGCGAACGCTTGCGGGGCGAAGGCAAACGCGGACTGGAAGGCGTCGCCGACGACTTTGAAGACGTGACCGCCGTTGGCTTCGATGCCTGCGCGCACAATCGCGTGGTGTTTGGCGATTGCGCTTTGCATCGCGGACGGCTGTTGTTCCCACAAGGAGACGCTGCCCTGGATGTCGGTGAAGAGGAATGTGACCGTGCCAGTGGGCAGGCGAGCGGGCGCGACTTCGGGCAGGTGCGCCGTTCGCGCGGCGTCGGGTTGGGTGAAGGTTTGGGCGATTTCACGCGGGCGGGACGCGGGCGGGACGGCGGCGGCGCGGATGCGCTGGTAGAGCGCCACGGTTTCGTCGGCGGGCGCGAGGCCCTGCGCGCGGAGGTCGCGGATCAGCGCGTCGTAGAGGTGCAGCGCGGCGGCCCGCTGGCCCAGTTGCGCGTACAGCGTCATCAGATGCCGGTGCGCGCCTTCGTGCAGCGGATCGCAACTTTGCCAGCGCCGCGCGTAATCGAGGGCGGTTTCCGGCTCGCGCGGGCTGTACCAGAGCGTCAGCTTTTCCAGCGCGCCGGTATACGCGCGGCGCAGCGACTCGGCCTGGAAGAACTGCCATTCGTCGAAGGCGGCGCTGTCTTCGAGGGTAAATCCGGCCATAAAATCGCCCTGGTACAGCGCGGCGGCTTCCTCGAGCAGGGGGATGCACGCCTCGCAGGTCTCGCGCTCCGGGTGGGGATGCGTCCGGCGCGCGGCTAGCGCCGCCTCGAAGCGCGTCACATCCACCCACGTCGTTTCGTCCTGCCGGAACGCGAGTGTCTCTTGCTCGGCCTCGATCCTGTCGGCCAGCGGCATCTGCTTGAGCATCCACAGCGCGTTGCGCAGATAGGCGTAGGCGTTCGGCGCATCGAAATCCGGCCACAGCAGCGTGGCGACGGCTTCGCGGCTGTGCGATTGCCCGGTGACGGCCAGGTAGGCCAGCAGCGCCGTCACCTTGCGCCGCGTCAGCTTGACCCATGCGCCGTCGCACTCCAGCCGGGGCGTTCCGAAAAGGAAAAGGCGTAAGTCAGACATTGTCACTAACCATTGGACGCTGATTTTCGCAGATGCACGCAGATTTTTTCATTCCGCGCATTTTGCCTGCGAAATTGTCTGGTCAGAAGCTCAGTACATTTCCGGTACACGGATGCACACGGATGACCCTACTGCAAAAAGGAAAATTCACCACAGAGACACGGAGAACACAGAGAAATCTTTATTTTTATCTTGAATGAAATTGATTTTCCGGTTAGCAATATCAATTTTATCAAAATGCAGTT
>DAOUAY010000430.1:0-8302 GCA_034432995.1 Anaerolineae bacterium
TTCGGCGATGATGTAGCCGCCCGCCTCCCCACCCTCCGGGCCGAGGTCGATGAGCCAGTCGGCGGTCTTGACCACATCCATATTGTGCTCGATGACGACGACGGTGTTGCCGGCGTCGGTGAGCCGGTGCAGCACGTCCAGCAGCTTCTGGATGTCGGCGAAGTGCAAGCCCGTCGTCGGCTCGTCGAGGATGTAGACGGTGCGCCCGGTGGCGACGCGGCTCAGTTCCTTCGCCAGCTTCACGCGCTGCGCCTCGCCGCCGCTCAACGTCGTCGCCGCCTGCCCTAGCTTGATGTAGTCCAGACCCACATCGTGCAACGTCTGCAACTGGCGCGAGAGCTTCGGGTGGTTGGCAAAGAAGTCCAGCGCCTCCTGCACATCCATATCCAGCACCTCGGCGATGTTCTTGCCCTTGTAGCGGATCTGCAACGTCTCGCGGTTGAAGCGCGTGCCCTTACACTCCTTGCACGTCACCCACACGTCGGGCAGAAAGTGCATCTCGATGCGGCGCAGGCCGTGCCCTTTGCACGCCTCGCAACGCCCGCCCTTCACGTTGAAGCTGAACCGCCCCGAGCCGTAGCCGCGCATTTTCGCCTCCGGGGTGGACGCGAACACCTGCCGGATCTCGTCGAACACGCCCACGTAAGTCGCCGGATTCGAGCGCGGTGTGCGCCCAATCGGGTCTTGCGTAATGTCGATGACTTTGTCCAGATGCTCCAGGCCCTCCAGACGATCATAAGGACCGGGGCGCGTCTCGGCGCGGTTGAGATCGCGGGCCAGCGCCGGGTACAGCGTCTCGGCGACAAGGCTGCTCTTGCCGCTGCCGCTCACGCCGGTGACGCAGGTAAACACGCCGAGCGGGAAGCGCGCGTCCACGCTTTTGAGGTTGTGCAGCGTCGCGCCGCGCAAGGTCAGACTGCCGTTCTGCGGCGTCCGCCGCCCACCGTTCGGCGAGACCACCGCCAGTTCGCCGCTCAAATAGCGCCCGGTGAGGGATTGCGGATTCGCGGCGGATCGCGTCTGCGCGACGATGTCTTGCGGCGTCCCATCTGCCACTACACGCCCGCCCAGCACGCCCGCGCCCGGCCCCAGGTCGAGAATCCAGTCGGCGTCCATCATCGTCTCGTGATCGTGCTCCACTACGAGCACGGTGTTGCCCATATCGCGCAACTGCAACAGCGTGTCGAGCAGCGCGCGATTGTCGCGGGCGTGCAGGCCAATGGACGGTTCATCGAGGATGTAGAGCACGCCCACCAGCCCGCACCCGATCTGGCTCGCCAGCCGGATGCGCTGCGATTCCCCACCCGAAAGCGACGGCGCGGACCGGTCGAGCGTGAGGTAGTGCAATCCCACGTTGAGCATGAACTGCAAACGGTCGCGGATCTCCTTGAGCACCTCGCCGCCGATAGCGAACTGCTCATCGTCGAACTGCTCGTAAAGCGATTGCACCCAGGCGTGCGCTTCGTCGATGGGCATCGCGCTGACGTCCATAATGGACTTGCCGCCCACCAGCACCCCGCGCGCCTCCGAACGCAGACGCGCACCGCCGCACGCCGTACACGGCTGCTCGCTCATGAAGCTGCCATACCAGCGCTGGGTGTAGTCAGACCTGGTTTGGTGAAACAGGCGATTGATGTTGTAGACAATGCCCTTCGAAGGACGGTGGCTCTCGCCCGACCACGAACTGTCGCCGTTTTCAGCGTGAAACTCGAAGTGGATCTTCTCGTCGCCAGAGCCGTAGATCAACACATCGCGGAACGTCTGCGGCAAGTCCTGCCACGGCGTCTCCAAATCCACACCATAGTGCCGAGCGATAGACTGCAACTGGTGAATCTGCCATTTGCTGTTCTTCTTGCGGATGTTGCCATACCACCGCAGCGCGCCGTCCATGATCGAAAGCGTGGGATCGCCGATAATCAGGGCAGGATCGACTTCCAGCTTCGTCCCCAGGCCGTTGCACTCCGGGCACATTCCCAGCGGCGAGTTGAAACTGAACAGTTGCGGACTGAGTTCCGGGAAGCTGATCCCGCAATGGGCGCAGGCGTGCTGCTCGCTGAGGAGCAGTTCTTCGCCATCTACGACATCCACCACGACCATCCCCTCGCCCGCGCGCAGCGCCGTCTCCACCGAATCCATCAACCGCGTCGTGAAATCGCGCCACAGATCGTCGCCAGAGCCGTTTACGTGCGCCGGAACCGCCAGCCGGTCCACGATCAGCTCAATCGTGTGATTCTTCGTCTTCGCCAGCTTGATCTCGCGGTTCAACTCCGTGGGCACGCCGTCGATGCGCGCGCGTTCGTAGCCTTCCTGCTTCGCCTGCGCCAGCACATCCACATGCGTCCCCTTGCGCTGGCGGACGACGGGCGCGAGCAGTTGAAAGCGCGTCCCGCTCGGCAGCGCCGCAAGCTGATCGGCGATCTGCTGCGCGTTCTGCGAAGCCACCTTGCGCCCGCACTGCGGGCAATGCGGTTCGCCCACGCGCGCAAAGAGCACGCGCAAGTAGTCCATCACCTCGGTGACGGTGCCCACGGTCGAACGCGGGTTCTTGCTCACCGCCTTCTGCTGGATCGCAATAGCAGGGCTGAGACCGCCGATGAAGTCCACCTTCGGCTTCTCCATCTGCCCCAAAAACTGCCGCGCGAACGACGACAGACTCTCCACGTAACGGCGCTGTCCCTCCGCGTAGATCGTATCGAAGGCCAGCGACGACTTCCCGCTGCCACTGACGCCGGTGAGCACCACCAGCTTATTGCGCGGAATCGTCACGTCGATGTGTTTCAGATTGTGCTGCTGCGCGCCGCGAATAACGATAAAACCAGGCTCCATAGTTCCCCCGGAAAACAAGAAATGAGAAATGAGAAGTGGGTCATGCGTAATGCGTGAACAGAAGTATCCAGCATCGAGTATCCAGCTTCCAATAACGAGTAACGAGTAACGAGTAACGAGTAACGAGTAACGAGCGATTATACCACAAGTTTAGAATAGAACAAAGTTTCTACAGCTCTAGTGTAGCGGGAGAATATGACAAAGGGTGGCATATAGCTAGTAGCGTTCAGCCATCAGCTTTCAGCTATCAGAAAAGAGGCCGAAAACATAGGTGTGACAAATGATGTGGCATTGCACTATCACGATACTTGCAGACGCCCTAAAGCTGAACGCTGACAGCTGATAGCTGATAGCTGAAAGCTCCCAACCTACTCAGCAAACTCGCGGAACACGGCCAGCGAGGGCAACACGTGGCCGTCGAAATCGAAGAGCGCCTGGTTCTCCCAGGCATTGCCGGACTGCGGGTCTGCCGGATTCCACCCACAGCCCTTCAGCCCCAGCCACGCCGGTTCCCAATAGAATATCCCTGTAGCCAGACCGCCCGGCGCGTCTTTCACCACCTGCATCACGTCTCTGAGCCAGGCGGATTGACCTTCCACCGTCGCCGGATACCCGTCGATGAGCTGATCTTCTTGGCTGATGATGTTACCGTAGCCATCCTGATTGTCCAGCGTGTAAGCATACGCCGTTTCCACCACAACCAATTCTTTGTCGTACCGCTGCGCCAGATCGGCCAGATTGGCGGAGAGGTCGCTCAAATCGCCGTGCCAGTAGCCGTAGAATGACAAGCCGATGACGTCGAATTCGACGCCCTCCGCAATGATGTTGTCGAACCACCAGCGGTAGAGATCGTTATCTCCGCCTTTGTCCAGGTGCAGCATAATTTTAGCATCACATCCGGCATCCTTCACGCCAGCGATACCGGCCTTGAGCAATCCAACCAGCCGCGCGAACTGGTCAACGGAAGCATCCAATTTACCGTGATCCCAGAGCATCCCGTTAGTAATCTCGTTGCCGATCTGCACGATGTCAGGCGCCGTGCCCTGCTCGCGCAATGCGACAATGGTTTCTTTCGTGTAATCGTACACCGCTGCCCTGAGCTGCTCGTAGTCATAGTCCCACCACGCCAGGGGCTTGTACTGCTTCCCGGGATCTGCCCACGTATCGGAATAATGAAAGTCCAACAAGAACCCCATCCCGGCCTGCTCGATCCGCGTCGCCATCGCTTCGACCTTCTCCAGGTTGTTGTAGCCGTTTTTGGGGGTGTGCCACAGCTTGAGCCGGACGTAGTTGACGCCGTGATCGGCCAGAATCTCCAAGATGTCTTGCGCCTGCCCTTCGGCATTGTAGAAGACGCCACCCTTATCTTCCACCTGGGGAAGGCTCGATATATCCACGCCCCTGATCGCCAGGGCATGAGCGGGCAGCACGGCTGTAGGTTGCGACGATACCATATCCACCTCCTCCACTTGCTCTTCGGTTGGGACAGGCGACACGGCTACACTTTCCACAGTCGCCGTAGCCGGCTCCACCAATGGTTCTTGAATTGCGCCACGCGAACAGCCGGCAACGACTGAAACGACCAGAGCGCCGGTCAAAAGTAAAACCGCCAGTTTTCTCAAGATGTGTACCACCTTCACCACGATTACATCGATGAAATGGAAAATCTGCGTCAATCTGCGGAAATCAGCGTCCGATGAAACAAGTCTGGCAGAATTATAGCATCAAATTGACATTTCCCTGTCCATCCCTACAATGCGCTGCATGATTACGATTCGCCCTGCAACCCTGGCTGACGCCGCTGCGATCAGCATTGTCCACTGTAGCACCGTGGACGAGTGGCGCGATCCATACACCCGCCAGCCGGCAGACGAAGCCACGCTCAATCTCTTCGGGCGCTGGTACAACGGCGGCGACTGGATGAGCGTCGAGACGTGCGCGATCCACCTCAACGGACTGCTGCTGCACGGCCATCTGCCGCTTGTGGCGGAGGCTAATGGCGGCATCATCGGCGAAGCGGAGTACTACGTCAACCGCGAACCCGCGCCCTTCGGACCGCACCTGCATCTCTCTGTGCTCTACATCCACCAGGATTGGCAAGGGCAGGGGGTCGGGCGGGCATTGATCGAGGCTGGCGTAGAACACGCGCGCGCGCTCGGCTGCACCGCGTTGACCACACAGCCAGAACCGGAGATGACCGGCTTCTACCGGCGGTTGGATTTTCAACCGTGGATGCGCGCCAAAGAAATGCAAACTACGATTGGAGGGACATCCCCAACCCTCACACAAATATCCGAAAATAGTGGCCGCCCGGCACATCTCGCGCTGCGCATCGGACGGTATCAATGCGGGGCGCAAGGCTGGGAAACACTCTGGCCCTCGTTGGCAATCCCCGAACTGAGGGCGCTGCGCCGCAATGTCTGGCGCGGTGAACTCGACGGCACATCGGTCGTGCTCGGATTGCGCGAGCAATTCCGCACCCCGACGCAGGCCGACGGGTACGCCTGGCTGCCGCCATCCGCCGCTCTGATCCCCATCGTTGCTGCGCTACGCTCGTTGGCGGCGCAAGAAGGCTACAGCGCCGTCGATCTCCTGCTGCCCGAAGACAGCCTGCCCGAGTTGCGAACCACGTTCAAGCTGGACTACCAAACCACTGTTGACCTCTGGATAAAACAAACCTGACACCCTGATTTTGCGCAAAATTTGGGGGGTTTGACAATCCGTTAAAATCCGTTCGATCCGTTGACCCTACTTGGCGTATTCCACTGCTCGCGTCTCGCGGATGACCGTCACCTTGATCTGCCCGGGATACTCCATCGTATCCTCGATCTTGCGGGCCACGTCACGGGACAGGCGCAGGGCTGCCAGATCGTCCACGTCGCCGGGACGGACGACGATGCGCATTTCACGCCCGGCCTGGATCGCGTAGGCCTCTTCGACGCCGGTGAAGGAATGCGCGATATCTTCCAATGCGCGGATGCGCTTGATGTAGTGCTCCAGGCTTTCGCGCCGCGCGCCGGGCCGCGCGCCGGAAATCGCGTCGGCGGTTTCCACGATGATGGCTTCCAGGCTTCGCTGCTCGGCTTCGTGGTGGTGCGCCTCGATCGTGTTGACGACGGCCGCCGGGACGCCGTACCGCGTCGCCAGTTCCGCGCCGATGGTCGCGTGCGTGCCTTCGACCTCGAAGTCCACGGCCTTGCCGATGTCGTGCAGCAGACCGCCCAAACGCGCCACATCGGTGTTCGCGCCCAACTCCGCCGCCAGGAGGCTGGCGAGCTTGGCCGTCTCCACCGCGTGCGACAATTGGTTCTGCCCGTAACTGGTGCGGAAGTGCAGTTTGCCCAGGAGCTTCATCAACTCAGGATGCAGCGGCGGGATTTCGGCCTCGTAGACCGCGTGTTCAGCCTGCTCTTTCATGATCTGATCGACTTCTTCGCGGGCCTTTTCCAGCAGCTTCTCGATGCGCGCCGGGTGGATACGGCCATCGGCTACGAGCTTGTGCATCGCGCGGGCCGCCACTTCGCGCATAATGGGGTTGAAAGAGGAAATGGTGATCATTTCGGGGCTATCGTCCACAATGATATCGACGCCGGCTTTCTGCTCGAAGACGCGGATGTTACGCCCACCGCGCCCAATGATGCGGCCCTTGAGTTCGTCGTTGGGGATTTCCAGCGTCTTGGTCGTCAATTCGGCGACCTGCTCGGTGGCAATGCGCTGCACCACTACGGTCACGATCTCGCGGGCGCGCCGCTCGGCCTCTTCGTGCGCGCGCACTTCTTCTTCACGGATCACGCGGGCCATATCCTGGCGGCTCTCTTCGGCCACCCGCTCCAAAAGCACTTCGCGCGCTTCGTCTGTGGAGAGATTCGCCACGCGCTCCAATGCCTCGCGCTGCTCCTCTTCCAGCTTCTCCAGGTCATTCGTCCGCTTGTCCAGCGCGCTTTGGCGCTTATTGAGCACTTGCTCGCGCTTGTCGATACGATCTTGCCGGGCGTCCAGTTGATCGCGGCGGCCCTGCAACCGTTCTTCCTCACGCCGCAGCTTCTCCCCGCGCCGGTCCATCTCCGCTTCGAGTTCGGTGCGCAGTTTGAGCGCCTCGTCCTTTGCGTTGAGGACGGTATCGCGCGCTTGCTTCTCGGCTTCTTCCAACAGCCGGGCGCGCATCGCCTCCAGGTTTCCCATTTCTTTCTGGTAATTCGCCTGGCGCATTCTGTAGCCGACAAAGCCGCCTACAGCCAACCCAAGGAGCAACAAAACGATGCCAATTACCCAGTCCATATCCAGTGTTCCTCGCTTTCTTCGGTATCAAGGTGAAAGAAGGGCTGTGTAGCGAGAACTTCATGGATGATGTCCGGTGAGAATCCGCGCCGCATCAGGCGATCCCAGAGACGGCGGCGAAACTGATCAGGGGGTAGATGCGCCAGACGGCGAGCCTGCTCTTCCGCGACCTGCTGCGCGGCGGCGACCTCGTCGTATTCCGTCAGCGTCGTTTCGATCACGCTCGACGCCACATCTTTCTGACGCAATTCCTGCACCAACATCCGCTTGCCTCGGGGACGAAAGCGGGCGCGATTGTCCGCCCAATAACGCGCGAAAGCCTCATCATCCACCAGACCGACTTCCCGCAGACGGCGCAGCACTTCGGCGACCGTCGCCTCGGCAAAGTCACTTTCCAACAAGTAACTCTGCACTTCGGCCTCGCTGCGTGGACGGTAAGAGAGATAGTTCAACGCCTTCTCACGCGCGCGTTCCACTTCGTCAGCCAGCCGCAGCGCCGCGATCTCATCATCCGTGAGGATCATCCCCACGCGCAAGTTCACCGCGAGCAGCACGGCCAGCCCAAAGGCAAAAACATCATCCAGATAAACGTTAACCCGGTCACTGGAATGTTTCTGAGGCTCCAGCGCCGTAATCCGTCCAGCCATTTGCCCTTCCATATAACAAAAAACGGCCATGGCAGAACACGCCATAGCCGCCTGATCAGCTAAACGAATGTGAGACAGGTACGCCGCCAAGCACCGCCAACAGCTAAGGTTGGCACGCGACATCATCTGTGCTCTTCAGCTTACCAAGTCCAACGATATTCCCAAAACCGAGCCTTGGAAAGTCATAAACTTTCCGCTTGGGATCCTAGCCACGGCTAAACTACAACGTATCTACCGTCAGGGCGTGACATCCGCCCTCCACCACTTCTGGCGGCAAGAAGAACCGCCGATCCCGGATTCACCTCCGGGGTAAAACATGTTATCAGTTTACGCACTGCATCGAAAAGATGCGATTAGACGACCTTATTTATTCATTTTACCAGAATTCTGAGAATAGGGAAATGGTTATCATTTATATGACCGCATGGATGACCCTACTGCAAAAAGGAAAATTCACCACAGAGACACGGAGAACACAGAGAAATCTTTATTTTTATCTTGAATGAAATTGATTTTCCGGTTAGCAATATCAATTTTATCAAAATGCAGTT
>DAOUAY010000431.1:0-3908 GCA_034432995.1 Anaerolineae bacterium
GGCTTCACCCCCGCGCACATCGAACGGGCGCTCGTCGCCGCCAAAGACCCGCAGCTCAAGATGAAGTTGCGGAACATGCCCGTGCCGCTCACCGCGGATAGGGTGGATGACTACATGGGGCCGATTCTAGTCGCTGCCACGGATGGCGACTTAGCGCGTATCAAGAATGTATGAAACATAACAACAAGGTTTCACTGATTCTAAACGGTAGTTGAGCGGTAATTGATAAGTATTTCTTGTCTTTTCCCATACATCCGGGCTATAGCCGTAAGAAAAGAATGAGAATTCTGATTGTAGAAGATGAAGGCGATTTGGCTAATGCGCTGGCGCGTGGATTACGCCAGGAAGGTTATGCTGTGGATATTGCTGCAGATGGGGAGAAAGGATGGGAATTAGGCGAAATATATGAGTATGATCTGGTCATTTTGGATCTCAATTTGCCGAAACTGGACGGGTTGGAAGTGTGCCAGCGTTTTCGGAGCAGTAAACCCGAGATGCTCATCTTGATGTTGACTGCTCGCAGTCGGCTGGAAGACAGGGTGGTTGGTCTAGATATCGGAGCTGATGATTATCTGGTCAAGCCGTTCCATTTTGAGGAGTTGGCAGCACGTATTAGAGCTTTGTTCAGGCGCGATTTCAGGATGAGGGAGCCGATACTTGAGGTAGGGGATTTGCGACTTGACCCCGCCAGTCGCATAGCCTGGCAAAAGAAACAACGCTTGAGTCTCACGAAGAAGGAGTTTGCTATCCTGGAATACTTGATGCGTCACGCCGGAGAAGTGGTTAGCCAGGAAGAGTTGATCGAACATGTATGGAATGAAGATGTCAACCTTTTCACCGCAAGCGTGCGCGTTCACATCCATTCTCTACGACGTAAGCTAGGCGACAATCCTGATTCCCCGCGCTATATTGAAACCATTACAGGCGCCGGCTATCGGCTGATAGTACTGGAAGCAGGTCATCCATGAAGCACAGAATACCATCGACCCGACGACGCCGTTTCGTTGCGCTTCTGACGTTGCGCTGGCGATTGACACTCTGGACGACGGGGTTGTTTCTTGTCCTGGGCGTGAGCTTGGCGCTATTCATCAACAGCATGACGGCTATCCAGATACCACAAGTTCTTCAAGTAGAACTTGAGCCCACATCCCAGCCTCCGTCTGATCATGCGGTTGTCTCGCTTACACCTTCACCGGAGGCGTTACCGCGCTTTGGAGAAACACCCGACTTGCAAACCCCAAATATACAAAAAGTTGTTATTCGTCAGGTGCGCATAATATCTCTGCTCGGGATCGGGCTGTTTGCCCTTGTAGGATCAATAGGCGCATATTGGATAGCCAAGCAGTCTTTACGTCCCGTGAGCTATCTTAGCCATCTCGCACAGAAAATTCAGGCCAGAACACTTGACCAACGCCTGCCAACAGAGGGCCCACCAGATGAACTGAAAGAATTAGCAGATGCTTTCAATGGAATGTTAGCCCGGTTGGAAAGCGCATTCGAACAACAGAATCGCTTTGTTGCTGATGCGGCCCACGAACTGCGTACACCATTGGCAATCTTACGCACAAACCTGGAGGTTGCACAAAGGGACCCTGACATCACTGTCGCCGACTATAAGGAGATATCCAGCGTTTTGGAGCGGGCGCTGAGCAGACTGGAAAAGTTGGTAGAAGATCTTTTGCTGCTGGCGAAGGGAGAGAAGGAACTACGCGCCGACCCGGTAGAGCTGGAAACTCTGTTGCAAGAGATCGCGCAAGAACTGGAGCCGCTTGCTCAGACTCGTCATATCCGTCTAGCGCTCAACATCGTAGACCCGGCGACAGTGAGGGCGGATGTCTCATTACTTGGCAGAGCCGTCAGCAACCTGCTCGAAAATGGGATTCGGTATAATCGCGCCGGTGGTTCTGTTACAATGACCGTGCGACGCGCCACGCACGGAGTAGAGTTATGTGTGGAAGATACAGGCATCGGCATCCCGATAGAGGCGCAACCCCATATCTTTGAACGTTTTTACCGTGTTGATCCCGCGCGCTCACGAGAGCAAGGCGGCTCCGGCCTGGGGTTATCCATTGCAGCGTATGTGGTTCAATTACATGGCGGTTGGCTGCGATTAACAAAGAGCATTCCCGGAATAGGGAGTCAATTTACCATGTGGTTGCCCACTCAAGTACAGGCGTCTGAAGAAACCTCAAACTTAACAGCGGCTTAACACTGCATGTGCTATTCTGGAGTTGCTTGGATAGTCAAGTAATTCCTTTTTCAGGAGGTGTCAGATGCTCAGAAAAGTGCTCTATAGTATGATCGTGTTGCTTCTGGTGGGCGGAACAGTAGCGTGGAATCAGTGGACGGCGGCTCAATCCTTCCAAAATGAGGCGTGCCCTCCCGGTTATACTCACTATGCTGTGCTCGAACCCATACAGGAAGGCGCACAAGCCTCGGAAGTAACCGACCAAGGATGTAGACCCATCGAAGAAACAAAGGAACAAGTTTTCCTGGATCCCATTCGCCCCGGAGATGAGGGGTGGGAAATTGCCCCTTATCAACCAACTGAACAGGCCAAGGTAGTTCAGGGACCGAGCGAAGAGACCGTTTACCGTTGCGTTGTTTTTCTTGACCCGATACAACCTGGCGAAGAGTCATCCAAGGCTTCCGAGCCTGTTTGTTCAGCACAGAAAATTGACGCGGTTGATGGTCACTCGCTCGACTCAAGTTACCTGATCGCCAAATTCTACGACCACACCGGCTATAGCACTCTCCTTGTAGAGTATTATGGCGTTTCAGCCTGTTCTTCTACAACTAACTATGGGGTAACAGCCCTTCCCAGTAACCTTAACAACAAGTTTGCTTCTGGACAGTCATACTCCAACTGCAACATCATCTACGTCTACGATTTTGCCGATTATGGGGGACCCAACTACACCTGCGGGCCGAATTGTTCGAGCTTCTATGCCCTGAACGACAATGTGAGCTCGTGGCGAACTACCCAGTAACAAGAGGCCCCCTAAAAGTTTAGTTTTCAGGCTATCCAAGTGGCGAGTCCTGCCGGCCTGGGTCGTTTGCAGGACTCGCACTTCTATTTTAAACAACTAAGGAAACGAGCCGTGTAACTCCTGGCGAAACTGAATGCGAACGGGTCGTCAGCCGCCCACCTGGATGACGACTTCCGCTGCCGCCAATCCATCGGCCTGAGCGCGCAGCCAGATTTCGCCGGGCGCACCATTCGCCTTCACCACCGCCAGGCAACGCCCACGATAAGCGCGGCGCTGGTTGCCCTGGTAGGCTTCCTCGCTGGCCGGGTTGCCGTTGCCGACGGCAGCCAACGTCCCGGCGCCCATCACCGTGAAGAAGATCGGGTGATCGGCGTGTGGGTGCATCCGCCCCTCCGCGTCCACCACCTCGACGGTGACGAAGCTGAGGTCGCCGTTTTCCGCCTTAAGCCAAGCGCGATCGGGCGTGAGCCGCAGGCTGGCCGGCGCGCCGACGGTGTGGAGTTCGCGCTCCGCAACCGCCCGCCCGTCCTTATACCCCACCGCCTTGAGCGCGCCCGGCGCGTAGGGGACGCAGAACGTCGCCGTAAACCGCTCGTCGCGTGTGGTGGGCTGCATCCCCAGCGACGCCTCGTTCAAGAACAGTTCGACCTCCTCGCACGCGGAATAGACGTCCACCTCGAACGTCTCGCCCTCCCGGCCCGGCCACGTCCAGTTCGCATCCACGTCGGGCCAGCCCCAGTACGTGGTCTTCGGAGTTTTGCCTTCGGGGGCGGAGTAATGCACGGCAATGTAGAGCGGCTCGCCGCTCCCCCACAGCACGTCGCGGTAGTAGGACTGCGGGCGCTTGAAGCCGCACAAATCCAAGTCGCCGCAATTGGCCTGGTTCCAGGGATAACCCCCGAGGAACGTGAACGGTTC
>DAOUAY010000432.1:0-6670 GCA_034432995.1 Anaerolineae bacterium
GCTTCCCACAGGTGGAGCACTATCGCCATTACGCTCACACGCTGGGTCTCACCGATGAAGACGTGATCTTCACCGGCAAGATGCCCTATGAAGACATCCCCGCGCATCTGGCGCTCGGCGACGTGGCCGTCGCGCCCAAGATTTCGGCGACGGAGGGCAGCGGCAAAATTCTCAACTACATGGCGATGGCGCTGCCGGTGGTCGTCTACGATACGCCCGTGAGCCGGGAGTATCTGAACACTCTGGGCCTTTACGCCGCGCCCGTGGGCGACGCCGACGCATTGGCGCAGGCGTTGCGCGCGATCCTGCACGATCCCGAAGGCGCGATGCAGCTTGGCGTGCGTCTCCGCGAGCGCGCGGATAAACATTTCTCGTGGAGTCGAACCGGACGCCAACTTTTGCGCGTCTACGAAAAACTATGGCAGAGATAACATCTCCTTCCCCGCGCAGTCCGTACTGGCGCGCTTCACTTTACTACTTCAGTCTGTGGGCTTCTATGGGCGCGCAGATGCCGTTCTTCAACGTCTATTTTGCCCGGCTGGGCCTTAGCGGTCTGCAAATCGGTATCCTCTCGACCGCATTTCCGTTGATGACGTTGTTCGTTGGTCCGGCGCTTTCGCTGCTGGCCGACCGGCGGCGCTGGCAGAAGCGTATGCTGCTCATTTCCATTGGGGCGACGGGGGCATTGCTCATCCTTTTTATCTTCGCGCGCACGTTTGCGCCTTTGCTCGTCCTGGCGCTGTTGCGCGCGCTGCTGTTCAGCCCGATGATGTCCATTGGCGACGGTATGATCGCGCGTATGGCGACCCGTCATCGCATCGACTACGGCAAGCTGCGTCTGTGGGGATCGCTGAGTTTCGCCCTGGCCGCCTTGATCTGTGGCGCGTTGTGGGAACGCTGGGGTTTTCAGGCGATGTTCATCGTGACGAGCGCGCTGACCTTGCCCGTGTTGTGGGCCGCGACAGGATTGGAAGAAAGCGCCCCGGTGGATCGTCAGTTGGCGACCACATCCGTCGCCGTAACTGCGGCTGCGCCTACGTTGCGAAACGTGCGTCGGGACCAAGGCTTGATCGCGCTGCTCGTGGCGGTCTCGCTGGTGGGCGTCGCCGAGGGGATGTACGGGACGTTCTCCGGCGTCTACATGGATCGGCTCGGCGGCGGGCAATTTCTGGTCGGCGCACTCTTCGGTCTGTCGGCGCTCGCCGAGTTGCCGGTGATGCAGTACAGCGGGGCGATCTTCCGCAAACTCGGCAAGCCGGTTGCCGTGTCGCTGGCTTATGGTCTCGTCGGGATCGCCTTCCTGGGCTACGGGTTGGTGCGCCAGCCCTGGCTGATCCTGGCGTTTGCGATGCTCAAGGGCATGGGCTTCGCGCTCTACTTTGTGGGGAACGTCAGCCTGATCGACGAGCGCGCGCCCGAATCGTGGACGTCTACCTTGCAATCGCTGATGAATGCGGCGACGCGCGGCCTCGCGCCGCTCATTACCACGCCGCTCGGCGGGCTGCTCTCCGATAGCCTGGGGCTGCCGGTCATTTTCATCAGTTCGGGGATTGCCGCGCTGCTGGCGGCGGGTGTTTTCCTTGCTGCCATTCTCAGCCGGCGGTTCGACGCGCGGCCATTGTTGGAAGGGGAAGAGATCTGTTGAAAATTGGGTATTGTATTTTTACAATAAATGTGTTAAAATAAGTATAAAGTGGTTAATTTGAGAATATTCCGCAAATAAACTGTTTTAGAGAGGGCAAAAACGATGTTAATAGAATTTACAGTCGGTAACTATCGCTCATTCTTTGCCCCGATGACACTGAGCCTCGAGGCAACGAAATTGCGCGCCTACGAGAAGAACCTGGATGAACAAAACGTTTTTCAGGGCGGCGCTTTGTCGCTGCTTCGGAGTGCGGCTATTTATGGCGCTAATGCCAGCGGTAAGAGCAATTTGATTCGCGCATTAGCGTTTATGCGGGGATTCGTATTGTCTTCTGCCAAAGATTCCCAAATTGGCGAACCGACTGGGGTGGAACGATTTCGACTGAACCCTGCGGGGCAGGCGGAACCGGCTTCGTTTCAGATCATTTTCTCTTTAGGCGACCGGTACTATCGCTATGGGTTTGAGGTAGATGATAGGGTCATTCGGGCGGAATGGCTCTATCGGACTGCGAGACGCGAAACACGCCTGTTCATGCGGCAAGACGACCAGTTCGAACTGTCTGGGCCGTTTATCAAAGAAGGGCGCGGTTTGGAAAGTCGCACGCGGAATAACGCTCTGTTTCTCTCTGTGGTGGCGCAGTTCAATGGCGCGATCGCTATCGATATTTTGAACTGGTTTAGAATAAAACTCAATATCGTCTCTGGGTTGGCGGATATCGGCTATAGAGACGCGACCCTGCAACGCTTCGAAGATGATGCGGATTTCCGCCAACGTGTGTTGGATTTTATACGATTGGCAGACATAGGCGTTACAGATATAACGATTGAGACGCAATCTTTGCGAGATATTGCTATACCTAACCAAGTACGTGAATATGTCGTCCGCTATTTGGTAAAAGCGCAAGGCGTGGCTGAAAATAATCCAGTGGTCAGAAAGGTCAAGACCACACATCTGGTTTTCGATGCGGAGCAAAACGTTATCGGTCAGGAAGTCTTCGATATGGAGGAACAAGAGTCCGCAGGGACGCAAAAAATCTTCAGCCTTTCCGGGCCATTGTTGGATACGTTGGAGCAAGGCAAAGTGTTGGTCATTGATGAGCTGGAGGCGCGCCTACATCCATTACTTACGCTGGAGATCATCCGCCTGTTCAATTCGCCTGAGACTAACCCGAACAATGCGCAACTTGTGTTTGCGACGCACGATACGGGTTTACTGGGGCAGTCTTTGTTACGGCGTGATCAAATCTGGTTCACTGAAAAAGATCGATATGGGGCAACAGCGCTTTATTCGTTGGCCGAACTGAATGTTCGCAATGATGCTTCGTTCGATAAGGGCTACGTTGCGGGGCGTTATGGCGCGATTCCTTTTATCAGCGGGCTGCGCGCGCTGTTCGAGGAGATCGCCGATGGCGAGAACCCGTAAACCAAGCGGGTTGCCGGACAAAGGTAAAGCGCGGGGACGACGGTTGAATGATGCATTACCAGAGTCTCTGCGCTTTCTGATCGTCTGTGAAGGCAAAAGAACGGAAAAGCATTACTTCGCGCGCTTCAAGGCCAATGTCAAAGTGCACAGTATCAGGGTTGAGGGGGTAGGGGTGGAGGCGCTAGGTGTTGTAGAAGCGGCGCTGGTGATAGCGCGACAGGATAGTCTGCAAGGTAAAGAGGGCTACGATCAAGTGTGGTGTGTTTTTGACCGCGACAGTTTATCCGCCGAGCGGTTCAATGCCGCGCTGGACGAGGCGCAACGCAATGGTTTCTATGTCGCTTATTCGAACCAGGCGTTTGAACTCTGGTACTGGCTGCATTTCGACTATCAGCACACAGGTATTTCACGGGCAGAGTATGGGGCGAAACTCACCGAGCGGTTGGGGTTTTCCTACAAGAAAAACGACTTGCGAATGTACGACCGTTTGTTGTCTCGCCAACCTGATGCGATTCGCAACGCTCACAGGCTCCTCGCCTCCTACGACCCAGACCACAATCCCGAGCGCGACAATCCTTGCACAACCGTCCATTTACTGGTACAAGAACTCAACCGCCACGCGCGGTAGGATTCTCGATTCTGTATTGTCGAATGGTGACGTTATGACCGAAATATCCAAAAACCAACATCTGCCCGCTACGCTCAAAACCGCGATGCGTGTGCTCGCAGGTTTGCTTGTCCTGATGCTCATCATCTTTGCGGTGACGGCGTGGCTGGCGCTGCGCCACCCGGCGGATACGATCTTGCCCGGTGTGCGCGTGCAGACTATCGACGTGAGCGGCCTGACGGTCGATGAGGCGGTTACGGCGCTCACGCGCGAGCTGTCCGCGCCAGAAACGGTGGGCGTCGATGTGCGGGCTGCCGGTCAGGTGTGGCGCGTTGCCTGGGCTGACGTAGGCCAGCGGTACGACATCCGCGCGACGGCGCAGGCTGCATACAGGGTGGGGCGCGACACCGACGGTCACGCGCCGTTGTTCGCGGGCTTGCGCGAGCACAACGAGATCGTTGCGCCGGTCATTGTTCCTGCGGACCCGGCGTTGGTGCGTGAGACTGTGGCGCGGATCGCGGGGGAGGTGGAGCGTGCGCCAGTGGATGCAAGCCTGATGCTCAACGGTGGGCGCGTCGTCGCGACGGACGGGCAGCCGGGCCAACGTCTCGACGTTGAGGACGCCGTTGCCCGCGTGCTGCGTGCCTTGACGGAAGGCGCGTCCTCGGTCGAGCTGGCGCTGGTCGCCGTGCCGCCGAAGGTCGCCGAACCGGAACCCGCGCGCACGCAGGCGCAGGCGTGGCTGGCGCAGCCGTTCACGCTCGTCGTGGATGACCTACTCACGGGCGAACTGCTCGAAAACGAGTTGCCCGGCGGATATCGGGCCGAATTCGCCGCGCCGCCGGAGCGGGTTGCTGTCTGGCTCGAATCGCGCATGGAAGGTCAGAGCATCAAGCTGTACGTGAACGCCGCGCAGGTCAAGGCGTGGCTGGAAGAGGTCGCGCCGCAGGTGGGCGAAGAAGAACGGTTGCTGGACATCGCTCCGACGCTGAAAAACGTGCTCGCGGCGTTGTACGAAGGGCAACATCGCGCCTCGGCGCGCGTCCGCCACCCGGAGCGCATCTACGTCGTGCAACCCGGCGACACGCTCTCGCTCATCGCCTTCAACCACCACATGCCGCGTTACCAACTCGAACGCGCCAATCCCGACATCGATCCCGGCGCTATCGACATCGGGCAGGAGATCGTCATCCCTTCTATCGACGCGCTGCTTCCCTATCCACTCACGCCGGGCAAGCGCATCGAGATCGATCTACCGAAACAGCGCATGTACGTCTTCGAGTATGACACGCAGGTGTATACGTTCACCGTCTCCACCGGCATATCGCGCACGCCGACGATTCCGGGGCAGTTCCAGATTTTGTTCAAGGAAGAGATAGCTTTCGCGCAGCGGTGGCGGCTGGATATGCCCCACTTTATGGGCATTTACGAGGAGGCTGAAGGTTTCTTCAACGGCATCCACGAACTGCCCACCACTCACTACGGGACACGCCTCTCGCGGGGCGTTTTGGGCTATCCCGCTTCGTTCGGTTGCATCATCCTCGATGAAGGCGACGCCAAGACGTTGTTCGATTGGGCGGAGGTGGGCACGCTGGTGCGCATCTCTGGCTACGCGCCCGGCACCCCCTCGTGGCAGCAAACGCTCGCCGATCTCGCGCCGCTCACACCGGATGAAGGGGGTAGCGAGGGGACGCCTCCCTAGACCAATTGGTATCGTTTGACAATAGTATTGTTCCGTGATACCATAAAGCTATGATAGTCTCATTTGCCGATCCAGAGACTCAAAAAGTGTTTCAGGGTGTTGTCTCGCGCAAACTTCCACCCGACATACAAAGAACCGCTCGCCGCAAACTCCTCTATCTTGACGACGCCGAGGATTTACGTGACTTGTTAGCGCCGCCCGGCAATCGCCTGGAAGCGTTACACGGTACACGTGAGGGACAGTACAGTATCCGCATCAATGTCCAATGGCGTATCTGCTTCTTCTGGGATAGTGGACAGGCGCGGCACGTAGAGATTGTGGATTATCACTAAAGTAGAGGTGCAAAACATGGAGACAGAGGAAAGATTGCCCCCGGTTCATCCTGGGGAAGTGTTGTGGGAAGATTTTATGCAGCCGTTAGGTTTAAGCCAATATCGGGTAGCAAAGGATATTGGTGTACCCACTTTGCGTATTAGTCAGATTGTGCGTGGTCAACGGGCTATTACGGCGGATACCGCGCTGCGTCTGGCGCGCTATTTTGGGACGAGCGCCGTCGTGTGGACACGGTTACAGGCGCGCTATGACTTGGAGGTTGCCGAACGTCAGATCGGCGAGCGGATTGCGGATGAAGTCAAGGTTTTGCAACGCGCGCCGACGATGTTGGCGCAAGGTGTGTGACCATGTTTGGAGAAAACCGTGGATTGTGATCCACTCAGGCGTTCAAGAAGGGCCGTAAGAGTAGATTCGTGATACAATGGATAAAAGTAAGGGAGGTGAAACCTATGGAACGCCTCGTTACATTGCGTGTACCCGAAAGAACCTACGTTTTGCTTGAAGAAGAGGCAAAGGTTCAGGGAACTGAGCCAGGACAAATGATCCTGAAATGGATTGATGAAATCGTTCGCCAAGAACTGATTTACAGTACCGCGCAGTCGGCTAAGCCCCTGGATCCCCTAGGAGCCTTGTTTGGAACGTTGGAATGTGACATCGTGGGTGTGGCTGAAAATCATGATGTCTATCTGACCGAATCGCTAGACGAGGATCGAGATAGTGTCTGAGGTTTTTGTCGATACGGCAGGTTGGGCCAGTCTGTTTGTGAAAACAGAGGCGCTCACAACAGATCATCATTTCGCCCAGGCCGGCTTCGTGCCGTTGCTCAAGCACTGAACAACCCTCAAGCCGCATTCGCAATTTCTTTTCGGAGGCGCGTATGAATAAGCGGAAGTTTTCCAAGCGTTGGATGTCGATTGTGCTGCTGTTGGCACTCCTGTCAACGGCGTGCCAGTGGATTACG
>DAOUAY010000433.1:0-1572 GCA_034432995.1 Anaerolineae bacterium
CTTTCCACGTTGGATGTGCTGGCGCGCATCCGCGGGCGCGGATCGTTGGCGGTGGGCTATTTCACCGACCGCTGGCCCTATAGCGCCAACCGCGCCGACGGCGTGCCCACCGGCTTCGAGGTGCGGCTGATCGAACGCATCGCCGAACGCTGGCTGGGCAACCGCCAGGCCGCCACATTCGTCCCCGTGACTGAAATCGATGCCTTCACCCGGCTGGCGCAGGGCGAGGTGGATATGCTCATCGGCAACTGGATCCACACGCGCGAGGCGGAATTGCAGGTGGATCACTCCCTGCAGATTATCGACGACGGCGTCAGCATCTTCTCACTGGCCGCTGCGCCGGTGGCGGATCTGGCGGGACTCGGCGGGCGGCCGGCCGGTGTGTTGACGGGGTCGGAAGGCGAGCGCGTGTTGCCCGCTCTGGCTCAGGCGGCCGGTGTGGGTCTTTCGACCGTGCGCTATGCGAATATCCCCGCCGCCATCACCGGTTTGCAACAGGGCGAAGTGGCCGCAATCGTGGCCGAACGGCGCGCGCTGTTGCAGATTCAATTCACACAGCCCGGCTTTGCGATGACCGACCGGCGCTACACCTACCGTCCGGTCGTCATCGTCCTGCCCCAAGGCGATTCCGTTTACCGCGACCTGGTCAATCTCACCCTGGCCGCATTGCAGGCGGATGGCACCTATCAAGAACTGTACAGTGTGTGGTTCGATGATCCCGTGCCCGCGCTGGATGTCCGGCCCGGCCACCCGGCGGTCCCGTTGGTAATCACGCCGGCGCAATAATGCGGCGAATCTGTCAGGCATGGTTGAGAAAGGCAGCACTTTGCGCATAAAATTGCCGTCTACAGAAACTTGCCTATAATAAGAGGTGAGCATTTATCACGGCCAGGAGAAATCAATGATGAAGGGAACCGCCTCGGAAGTAGGCGTTGACCAGGATGTCATGAGTGTGCTGTTGGATCAGTATATGGAAACCAATGAGTATCACCGTGGCGATGTGGTCGAAGGGGTGATCGCATCTGTCAATGCCAAAACCATTCTCATCGACATCGGGGGCAAGTGTGACGCCATCGTTCATCCCCGCGAAGTAGAAAGGATGATGCCCAATGACCTCTGCGCCCTCAAGCCGGGCCAGGGGGTGAGCGTCTACGTGATCGAAAAGAGCGAAGACGATGACACGATGCTGGTATCGTTGGCGCGGGCGGCGCAGCAGAGTGATTGGGATCGCGCGCGGAAACTGCTGCGGAGCGAGGAACCAGTCCCCCTGCCGGTCGTCGACATCAACAAGGGCGGGGTGATCGTGCGCCTGGGGCGACTGCGCGGATTTGTGCCCGGTTCGCAGTTGTTGGCGAACTGGCGCACCCATCAAGGCGCCGACGAATCGGAGCAGCGTTGGGAAGCGTTGCTCGGCCAGACCCTGACTTTATGCGTCATCGAAGTCACCCCGGAGCGCAACCGGCTGATCCTCTCCGAACGGCGCGCGGTTGATAGCAAGGCCGTCAAACGCCGCATCCTGGAAAGGCTCAAGGTTGGATCGGTAGCGCGCGGCGTCATCAACAACGTGGTGCC
>DAOUAY010000434.1:0-1620 GCA_034432995.1 Anaerolineae bacterium
GATTTTTTGTCAAGTGCGCGTTGCTCCTTGATAACCTGGCGGTAACAAAAGCTGAACATCACATGTGGCCATGTCCGTAGGCAGATTTAGCATACCTGACCAATTCCAATCCAGATCAGATTGAATGGTTGTCGTAACCAAACCATCACAAGAAATTTGAACATCTAGCCTTCGGCTGGGTAAAGCACGCTGGTTGTATACCTCTACCTTGCCGGCGAAATAATAGGAATACGGGGTCTGTTGTGCGGGCTTTGCCATAACGACCGCAATGCCTGCAACCAACGGAAGCAACAGCGCTATCGCGTAAACGAGAAGCTTAGAAGTTTTCCGGAACATTGTATTTCTCCTTAAGGATGGGAATAGGATGATTGGAAGGGAATCTTATATTCTGTTCTGCCCCAATATTCAACCTATTGATTGTCTTCCAAATTGTAAGATATTTTCCCTACAAAGGACCAACGATTATCTGGTTGTAACGCATAGTCAGCAACAAAGATAATTCGCGCGACATTTTCACCCGGAATCTGCTGATGAGTGAGGACTGTTGCAAGGTTGGTGTGGGCTGTGGGCCATTGCCATTCAATTAAGTACGTCTCACCTGGCTCAAGTTGGATTTGAGTTTCATAGGCGTGTGTATCGCGCCAATGTTCCTCACATATACTGATCTGCCTCCCCTTCTTCTGAAGCCGGGACCCAGTTTGCGGCATAGATATCCATCGCGGGGTCTTCACCGCCATCCAGAGTTAGCACCTTATTCGAGATATTGCGAATCTGCCACTGAATTTGTACCGTTTCACCGAATTGATACTCCGGCTCATCCGTGCAAAGCTGCAATTCCAGGTCGCCTACTGGGCGGCGCCCCCTTTCGCAATAGCCGGGTAGCGCGTCGGATGAAGCAACGGGGTCATACGTTAAGCTTTTGATCACGACTTCGACTCCTACTACACTTTCCCCGGCTACCTGGCCTGTAAACGGCGTCATAAAAGGTCGCGACTGGCTCTTCGCGAAAAGGTCCTCCAGATGGGCTTGGGTGGGTATCCATAACCATTCAATGGTATGCGAGGACTCTGGAGCCAGGGTTAGTTGGGTTTCCGTCTGGCTCTGCGTCGCGGACCAGGAAAGGTCACTTATGTCCAAAATCTCCATCACGGGGCTGCTCCCCCCACTCAAATGTAGCGGTTGCGCCGAGAGATTGGTCACAGTAAACCGGACACGCACGGTTTCACCATACTCATACTCCCTTTTATCAGAACACATCTCGTACTTCTGAGTGCGAGCACCGTTGAGCATTTCTTCGCAATACCAACGGGGTCGCATCGCTGTGCAAGCGCAAACCAGTCCAGCGATCAACAAGCCGATCCATATCCATTTGCGTTTCATCATCACACCTCCAAATCTGCCTTGCTAATGCGCGTTAACCCGGCGGATAGTCACCGCCGGCGCAACGTTCGCCGCCGCCAAGGTGTCGTAGACGGTAGACAGTAGACGGTAGACATGGGGAGAAGGCGTCGGGGAGGGAGAGAGGGGGGAAGTGGGGGAGAGCGTCGGCGCGGCGGGACGGGGACGCCCCCAGAGCGCCGCCGCGAGGAACAACACGAGGGCAATACCCACCAGGATGGG
>DAOUAY010000435.1:0-1800 GCA_034432995.1 Anaerolineae bacterium
TTGAAGGCCACCGGCGGTAAGCCGGGAACGTGTTGGTCGTGCCATAGCGATCTGGCGTTGCCGCCGCGCCTGCGCGTAGGGGATTCGGTGGTGATGCTGAACTATAACACGCGGCTCTATCCGCATCACGTGGATCCCGACAAGGCTTACGATTTCTTGGCGCCGGTCGCCGAAGTCACCCGCCATCCCACCAATCCGAATATCTGGGGACTGCGAAACCTGACGTTGGAGAAGTGGGTCATCACGCTGAGTGATGGGACGATCAAGGATGTGGAACCGGGGCGCAGTATGACGATGGCGCCCGGCATCAAGATCAACTTCGGCAAACGCGAGGGTGAGATTCGCGTATAACGCCTATTGTTTTGTGTCGTACAAGGCGCAGCTACCGGCTGCGCCTTGTGTTTTGGTACGATTCCCCGTTTGAGACATTTTGTATTGCTTTGCTCTGTGGGTAAATTGCCGGTAAAATAGGGGGGTATCATTCACTGACTAGGAAAGGAGATGCCGATGCAGATTGTCACGGACAGTGGGATGGATTTGTATTTGCCCCCGGAAGAAATGCCCGACATGCCGTTGAACCCGGTGCGTCACACGATCACGCTCGAGGGGAAGACGTATAAAAGCGGCCTGGATATTCAATCCGAGAACCTTTACCGGCTTTTGCAAGAGACGGGCGCTTTCCCGACGACATCGCAGCCTTCGTCTGGGGATTTTGCCGAAATGTACCGCAAACTGGCCGCCACCGATCCGGACATTCTGTCGATTCAGATGTCGTCGGGATTGAGTGGCTCGGTCAATGCGGCGCAGGCCGGCGCGGCGATGGTCCCCGAGGCCAACGTCACCGTCGTCGATTGCAAGACGCTCTCCGGCGTGGTCGGCTGGCAGGTGTCGGCGGCGGCGCGCGCCATCAAGGCCGGCTGGCCCGTAGAGCGCATCGTCGATCTGATTCAGCGTATCGTGGCCGTGAGCGACAGCATCTATACCCTGGACGATCTGAAATACCTGGTTCACGGTGGGCGCATCAGCCACATGAAGGGGCTGATCGCCTCGGCCCTGCGCATCAAGCCGATGATCGGGGTGACGAAGGACATCGGCAATTACGAGCAACTTGGCATGGCGCGCACGTTCAAGGGGGCGCTTCATGGACTGGTCAAACTGATGCTCAAAAAGCATGCGCCCGGTACGCCCTTGCGTGCGCAGGTCATTCACGCGCTCAACCTGGAGGGGGCAGCTCTCTTGCGCGAGGAAGTAGACGAAACGTTCCAGTGTACGTGGATGCCGCTCGGCACGATGTCGCCTGTGCTGGGCGCGCATACCGGCCCGACGATGGTGGGGATTGCGTTTGCCGCGCTCGCGGATTATCCGGAGATTCCCTAGTTCGATGTCGCGCACGCTGACCCGCCGTCAACTGCTGAAACTCATCGCTGGCGCCGCCGCTGCTGCGGTCGTTTCACCGGTCTGGCACGCGCGCGCGCATTATCCCACGCTGCAGATGGGTCCCAACGCCATCACGAATACCTACATCTTGGCAGGGCGCGCCATCCACACCGTGAATTTCTACGAGCAACCTGATACGACCTCCAAACGTCTGAACACGTTGGCGCGCGATCAGTCTTGCCGCATTCTTGGAGAAGTGCGCGCGCCCTTCAGCCGGCACAACGATTTGTGGTACGAAACCGATTTAGGCTACGTACACTCAGCGTGGGTACTGCCGGTGCGCGTCTATGCGCCGCAACCTTTTATCGCGGACATTGGCCCGTGGGGTTTCTGGGGCGAGATTTCGCAGATCTACACCGAGGG
>DAOUAY010000436.1:0-1893 GCA_034432995.1 Anaerolineae bacterium
GCCACGCTGCCCTTCTACTGGGGGCGCTTCGAGCCGGAGCGCGGCAAGCCGGGCACGGCGTTCATGCGCAAAGGGGCGCAATATCTGGTCGAGCGTGGCCTCGTCCTCAAAGGACATCCCTTGTGCTGGCACACCGTCACAGCGCCGTGGCTGCTCGACCTGAGCAACGCGGAAATCCTGGAAGCGCAGATCGCCCGCATCCACCGCGACGTGGCGGACTTCGCCGGGCTGGTGGATATGTGGGACGTGCTCAACGAAGTCGTCATCATGCCCGTGTTCGACAAGTACGACAACGGCATCACGCGGCTATGCAAGGAACTGAGCCGCATCCCTATGGTGCGCACGATGTTCGACGCGGCGCGCGAGACGAATCCCGGCGCGACCCTGCTGCTCAACGACTTCGACGTCTCGTCCGCGTTCGACATCCTGGTGGAAGGCTGTCTGGAAGCCGGCATCAAGATCGACGTGATCGGCATCCAATCGCACATGCACCAGGGCTACTGGGGCGTGGAGAAGACCGAGTGGGTGCTGGCGAATTTCCAGCGTTTCGGCCTGCCGATCCACTTCACCGAAACCACGATCCTCTCCGGCGACATCATGCCAGCGCACATCGTCGATCTCAACGACTGGCAGGTGGACGAATGGCCCACCACCCCCGCAGGCGAAGCGCGCCAGGCCGAGGAAATCATCGAGTTCTACAAGACGCTGCTCGCCAATCCGCTCGTCGAAGGCATCACCTACTGGGGGATGACCGACGGCGGCTGGCTCAAAGCGCCCGGCGGCTTCCTGACGCAAGGCGGCTATCCCAAGCCGGCGTACCACGCCCTGCACGATTTGGTCAAGGGCGAGTGGTGGCTCGCGCCGACGAAGATGACGACCAACGGCGAAGGGAAGATACAAGTGACGGGATTCCTGGGCGAGTACGAGGTGACGTGCGCTGACAAGACGGCGACGTTTAGCCTGGAGAACAGCGGTGCGACGGCGGTAGAAGTGACGCTATAACGGTAAAAGACGTGGGGGCGAACTGACAGTTCGCCCCCACATTTCCGAACTTGTCATAGCATAGATTCCGTGCTATTATGTCATTATGATACGTTCGTTCAAGGACGCCGGAACCGAGGATGTCTTCAACGGTAAAAACACCAAAGCAGCGCGACAAGTTTGTCCGCCGTATTTGTGGAAAATCGCCGCGCGCAAGCTGGATCAACTGGATTCGGTCAATACCTTGGAGGCCTTACGTATTCCACCGGGCAATCACCTGGAAGCCTTGAGTGGAAACCGGCAAGGCCAATATAGCATCCGCATCAACGCACAATACCGTCTTTGTTTCTTCTGGGAAAATGCGGAACCTGCAATGGTAGAAATTGTGGACTATCACTGAATCAATGCAAGGAGCAAGTACAATGATTCGTATACCAACCGACCGCGCCCCTACCCATCCGGGCGAAATGCTATTGGAAGAATTTTTGACGCCTATGGAGCTAACCCAGCGCGACCTGGCTAATGCGATTCACGTGCCTTACCAACGCATCAATGAGATCGTCAATGGACGCCGTGGAATGACGCCCAGCACCGCACTGCGGCTCGAAAAATACTTCGGTATGCCCGCAAGTTTCTGGCTGAACCTGCAATTGCGTTGGGATTTGTATCACGCGCAACAAGAAGAGAACCAAGTTCTGGCTGCCATCCAGCCTTATGCTACATCCACTTATGCTGATCTTTTAGCCTGACATAATGATGACTGCCGAGCCTCCCGAGCCTATCAGCCACATCCCCATCGCCGACTGCGAAATCTGCAGCGCGCTCGACGAAGTGGAAACGTCCTTCAGCAAATATGGCTGGGAAGACATGGATCGCCCGCTCCCGCTCGCGGCGGCGCGCCTGGAATTCTTC
>DAOUAY010000437.1:0-8358 GCA_034432995.1 Anaerolineae bacterium
CGACAGGTGCGCAGCCATAGTTTCCACACGCCTGTGTCGGCGACCCGCTCCGGCAGGCTCCAACTCAGGCCATCCGTCGAACGTCGCAGCCGCGCGCGCCCCAGGTATTCGTAGACGAGGAAGAATGTCGTCCCGTTATAGGCCACGCGGGGGTACTGTTGCTGTTCGGTGTGATCGACTTCCGAGACGCAGGGACATTTGACACACTCGAACTGGCAGATTGCCGGGGTTGCCGGGGAGAACGTGATGCCGCCATCGACGCTGCGATAGATCACGGTGCAGCCAGGGAAGGGGACCGGATCGCCGCAACGATCCACGACGCCGGCGGATTGGGCGCTGGCGTGCACGTAGGACCACAGCTCGCCGTCGTGCATCACCAGCGTGTCGGATTCGCCCATCGGCAGACCCGTATCGATGACGTCAAGCACGAACTCTGCCTGCCCTTCCCAAAAATCGGCCAATGTGGGATGCCCGTTTGCGCCGGGATCGCTCTGGATCACCAACGCGGCGAGCGGTGGCGTGGGGGTGGGCAGCACGGAGAGTGACACATTGGAGAGCGTGTCCGTTTCCGGAAGTAGGTGCGCTTCCGCAGCTGCCAGGCGGGGCGTGGAGCGTGCGGGGTGCTCTATGGGCAATTCAAGCGTCGTCTGGGTGGCGACTGCGGTAGGGCGAAGTGTCGGTGTCGCGGTAGGGGTGGGGGATGGCGTGGCTGTTGCAGCAGGCAGGGGTGTAAGGGATGGCGCAGCCGTTGGCGTAGTGGTGACCGCCCGCGTGGGCAATGGCCCGTCATCGACGATCACCTCTTCCCATGGCGCTTCGTACAGCGACACCGCATCTTGCGGCAGCAGCGACCCGCATGCCGGGAGGAGCAGCACGAGCAGCAGAATGCTATACCAGACCCGTGACGCGACCCGCACGGCGCTCACCTGCCCGGCGTCGGCGTTGGGGTAGGCGCCGGGGTGTCGGTCGGCGGTGAGAGTGTTGGCGTCGACGTCATGGTAGGCGTTTCTGTCTGTGTGGGTGACGGCGTTTCGGACACAGTCGGCGTGACGGTGGGTGTCGGCGTGATCGTTTCTTCCGTCGGTGTGACGGTGGGTGTTGGCGTGGGCGTCTCCGTCGGCGTCGGGGTGGGGGTCTCCGTGGGTGTTCCTGTGACGGTGGGCGTCGGCGTGAGGGTTGGTGTGGGCGTTGCTGTCCTCGTGGGGGTGAACGTCGGCGTGGGGGTGCGGGTGAACGTCGGCGTTATCACCACAGTCGGCGGCAGGAAAATCTGTTGCCCGGCGAAGATATTGTAGTCTTTCAGACAGTTAGCCCAACGAATAGCCTCGACGGTCGTGCCGTACCGCAACGCCAAACTGTACAGCGTGTCTCCGGGCTGTACCTTGACGAGTATCCACCATGTCGGCGGCCCGCAGCGTGGAGGCACCCGGGTCGGGGTGGCAAGGGCCAATGGCGGCAGATAAATCACGTTGCCGGGCTGAATATCTGAACTATCCAGGCAGTTTCCGCGCATCAGCAGGTATACACTGCTGCGTGCTGCCGAGGCCAGCGACGCCAGGGTGTCACCCACTTCCACGGTGTAAGGGAGCCAATCCGCAGGCCAGGAGCACGGGGTCGGCGTGAACGTCGCGGTGGGAGGCGGGGGTGGCGTTTGGGGCGTACCCGGCGTCGACGGCGGCAGGGTGGGGTAGAGCGTCGTCGTTGGAAGCTGGATCACCCTGGTCGAACGCTGCGCCACCAACATCGGGTCCACCTGTACCAGCAGCACACTCCCCAGCACCATGCCGAGGATCACGATGCCCGTAAAAATCGCCCCTAAAAGGCGGATGAGCGGATGGCTTTCCACCAGATTACCCCTCGCTATTTCTTGGTGTGATTCGTCGGCAGAATGAAGTTGAATGTGCTGCCCACGTCGGGTTGGCTTTCAACCCAGATGCGCCCGCCGTTGGCTTCGACCAACGTTTTGGCGATGGCCATGCCCACGCCGGTCTCGCCCATCCCCTGGATGAGCGGTTGGCTCGCCCGCGTGAAACGGCGAAAGACGCGGGGGTAATCCTCCGGCGCGATGCCACCCCCTGTGTCCAGGACGGAGATGCGAATGAATTTGCCGCTCTTGGAGGATTCATCTTCACCCGCGCTGATGACGACCTCGGTGCCTTGTCGGGAGCACAACGCCGCATTGGAGACCAACCGCAGCAAAATCTGGTAAAGGCTGTCGCGGTCGGCGCGCACGGCGGCCAGTTCGGGCGGCAGATCGAGGCGCACGGCCAGTTGGCGCTCGCGGAAACGCGCCGCCAGCCCCATCACGGCCTCTTCGATGATCTGGATGAGATTGACCGACTGCGGCGAAAGCTCGATGGGCCGGCTGTCTGGCGAGGCCGTGCTGATCAAATCGTTGAGCAGTTGGTTCATCTGCTCGATGTTGGCCTTGACCCTTTGGAGGAACTGCTGCTGCATCTCGGTCAAAATGCCGGCCTGCTCGCCCATCAAGAGATCGGTATAGCCGGTGATAGATGTCATCGGGGTGCGGAATTCGTGGGCGAGGCTGACGACGGCTTCCTGGCGCTCTGCATCGCTCTCCGGAGTGCGCAATGTGATCGCCAGCCCATCGGGTTGCCCGTCGCGGCCCACCAACGCGACCAGGTCGGCTTCGATGGTCGCTTGTTCCATGGTCAGTGTGAGGTGCGCGCGCTTGAGGCTGTTGGGGACATCCCGCGCGAGCAAGGCATCCACCGTCTGTGTCCACCGTGGATCGGGATAAGCGCCATTGATGGGAATGCCGGTCACGTCGCCGCCGGGCAGACGTAACATCTGGCGCGCGACGGCATCCGCCATGGTGATGATGCCGTTCTCGTCTACGACGACGAGGCCGACCGCCGCCGGGCTTTGCGCTGCGTTGTTATCGACAGGCGCTTTTTTGGCGAGCGCGACCTGTTCCTGGAGCGCCGCCACGCGGGCTTCCAATTCCGTGCGTATCTCAGTCGCGGCATCCAGCTCGTCTTTGAGTTGGCTCAGTTTGGTCGCTAACGGATCGCGCTCCAGCAACAGCATCTCACGGTCGCGCGTCAGCTCCTGGATCTTGTTGTGCAGTTCTTCCCGCTCCTTGACCAACTCCTGCACTTCTTCCTGCCAGAAACTGGCCTCCGTTTCGCTCATCCCCTGGGATTGCGATGCTAATTCGCGGTTGAGACGCACCAGTTCTCTATCTCGCCCGTCGATCTCCTGGGTCAGCACGGCGATCCGCTCGTCGTATTTCTGGACGTCGGCGCGCGCTTGTTCCAGGGCCAGTTCCAACTGTTGGCGCTCGGTATCGGAACCACGCAGGCGGGATAAAAACGACATATCCTGCGTTTGCTTGCGGGCGCGCGCAATCGAAGCGCCGAGGAGCGCCGCAACCAGTTGTGGCGTGTTCAACGCCTCGTCGGACCAGCGCTGTTTGCCGTCTGGATTGCTGAGCAGCAGCAGTCCGATTGCTTCATCTTTGTTCGTCAAGGGCACAATCGCCAATGGCGCAGTATTCTGAATGCCCAATTTGCTGAACAGTGCTGTCAACCAGACCGTGCGCGACGACACCGGCACAACTTGGGCGCGTTTCTGGGCGTAGACCTCGGCCAGCGTCGGATAATCTTCGAGGACGATTGTGGGGATTTCGATCTGGGCGGCATTTGGCGGATGCAAAGCCACGACGTTGAGGATGGAAGGCGCATCCGTGGTTGGCAGCGCCACAGCGCATATATCCACGTTCAGCAGGCGCGCCAGTTTTGAGGAGGCGATGATCAGGGAAGGGGCCAGGTCGCGCGCGGATTCGACGCCATGCAGCAAATCCAACAGCGCCTGGCTGTCGACAGCCAGCCCTCCCTTTGCCGGTGCGGGCGCGGGCACGGGGGCGGGCGCAACCGGTGCCGGTGCGATGCTCTGGAACACCGTCACCTGCCGGTGAACCAGCGCCGCCAACAGCGGCAGCGTGACCAACGAAGTCAGCCTCAGCCATCCCGAAAAGTGCAATCCCAGGTCCGGCCAGAGCCATTGCGCTGTATGGCCGAGCACCCAGAACAGGCCCAGGCCAATGGCCCATTCCCATTCCGGCGGGCGTACCAGCATCGTCAGCAGGAGATAAAGCACCAGAAATCCAAGTGTGAGCACTTCCCAGATGCGTTCGTAGAAGTGGCCGTTGAACGCATCGCCTCTGGCTTCCCAGGCCGGCCACAGCGCGGCGGTCACGCCGTAGAACACCAGGCTGGCGCCGAGCAGTAGCGCGATGAACACCGTCTGCCAGCGCGAGGCGCGCGCTCCGAAGACCGCGGCCCAGATCACCACAAGCACGGTGGCAAATTCGAGCCACCGCTCCAGAGGGGGTAGGAGTTGCGCCGGAGAGAGCAATCCCGCGGTCCCCAACAGCCCGATGACGATCAGCGCGACCCGGCCGAGCAGCAACCCGGCAATCGCCCACCGCCAGCGCGCGGCCAGAGAGGAGGGCGCGCGCCGTCGCGCGGTCATCGCGGGAAGAAGCGCCTGTTGCAAAGCAAAGAGCGTCACCAGGAAATAGACCAGATCCCCTGGTGGGTGGGTGATCAACTGGATGGCCTCAAACAAAATCTTCATGATTCCGTTTCCTCCGGCGTGCGTTCTGCCTAACCTGCGCAGACCGCAACTAGAAGGGCCTTTGATGCCCGTTTTCTTGCTCGCTGTGCGAGAATCTGAGTGGTTAGGCCCCTACTTCTGATTATAGAGCAAAGAGCCGCTGTTGCAAGGAGCGGCTTTTTTAGTGGGGATTTTTGTGGCGGGGCTGCGCCTCGCCACAAAAAATCCCCCTTTACTCTCTGGCCTTGCATCCCAATTAAAAAGACTTTTTTCAACTAAAACTACAAGAAGGGAACAATTTGTGGTATAATAGCGTCGATTAATGTATACGGATCCCAGGGGTAAATCGATGTCGCGCTATTGGAAGGTCTTGTTTTTAGCGTTGCTTTTGCTGCTGGCGCCTACGGTGGTGCAAGCGGCTGGTGTGCGCAATCCGGGAGCGGATCTCTTTTCCGCCGACCCTGCTGCTGATTACGTCTGCCCAGCGAATGTCACCCAGCGGTATCCGGCTCGCTGCCCGGCCTACAGCCCGGGCGCGCGCCAGACCCGTATCGAGTATCTGCGGGCGACGTTGCCCAATCCGCTGCCCAAGCTGGCGGTCGAGCCTCTGGAAGTCCCCGAAGACGCCATCACGACGTATACCTTCGCTTACGTGCGTCCGCTTCCGGCGGCCTCCTACCGCCATCCAGAGGAAGCGGCTGCCGGGCTACCGCCGTTGCGCGAGTTCCTGGCGGGCGATAACTGGGTGAGCGTGCTGGGCGAGGTGGAATACAACGGCCAGATGTGGTACGAGATCAACGAGGGCGAATTCGTGCTCGCCGATCACATCGCCATCACCAATCCTGCGCGCTTTCGTGGCGTGTTGTTGCAAGAACAGCCGCACTATCCCTTCGGGTGGATCAACCGTGCCGTCAACCCCTCGGCGGTCCCCGGCGGACCGCCGCGCAAGGAGATCGTGTTCCGGCGTTACGACCTCATCACCATCTTCGCGCAAGAGTTGCTCGGCGACACGATGTGGTACCTGGTCGGCGAGGAGCAGTGGGTGGATCAGTCCTTCACCTCCCGCGTGGACGTCGATCCCATTCCGGAGGGCGTCGCCCCTGGCGAAAAATGGATCGAAGTGAACACCTACGAGCAGACGTTGGCCGCTTACGAAGGCGAGCGCATGGTCTTTGCGACGTTGGTTTCCACGGGCCGCTCGAGTACGTGGACGCCTAGCGGGCTAACGCGCATGTGGGGAAAACTGCCTTCCACGCCGATGATCAACCGCGACGTAGGGCCGGACAATCCCGGCTGGTATTACCTGGAAAACGTGGAATGGACGCAGTACTTCAAGGGCGCGTATGCGATCCACGCGGCCTACTGGCACAATTCATTTGGGTTCACGCGCAGTCACGGATGCGTCAATATGACCATCCTGGATGCAAAATGGCTCTTCGAGTGGACGACGCCCTACACACCGCCCGACGTCAAAATTGTCTACAGCAGCAAAGCTGACCTGGGGACGTGGGTGTGGGTGCATAAAACGGGGCCGGTTCCGGGGCAGGAATAGCGGGATATCCACATCATTGAGGTAAAAGAACGCCGTGGCATTTGCGTCACGGCGTTTTTCTGTTTTGTGGTTTAGGGGCGAGGCATCCCTACCAATACCCTTTCGATCCAGGGTATAGGAAAACCCCAAAACCTGGTCCATCAGGAATCTCGTGAGGGATGCCTCGCCCTTTTGATCCAGGGTATAGGAAAACCCACGAACCTGGTCTATCGGAAATCTCGTGAGGGATGCCTCGCCCCTACGATATGTCGATTGCCGGAATCGCAGCCTGTGGTATAATCCCCTTCGTCATTGGGGCGTGGCCAAGCTGGTAAGGCAATGGACTTTGAATCCATGTATCGCACGTTCGAGTCGTGCCGCCCCAGTCTTGAATTAAGGTGAAGAATGATGCCGGTGTTTGCGCCGGCATCATTACTTTTCCGCACTTGTCAGACTGATCCCCTCGGAATTTGAACGTGTAGAGAAACCGTGGTAAGATTGGACTGTGATGACGATGCCACTCTTGACCACCAAACTCTACATCCCGCCGCCGCGCCCGGACCTCGTGGAGCGCCTGCGCCTCATCGAGCGGCTGGACGCGGGGTTGCGCCTGGGCCACAAGCTGACGCTCATCGTCGCGCCGGCCGGCTTTGGCAAGACGACGTTGCTCAGCAGGTGGGTTGCCGGGTTGGACCGTCCTGTAGCCTGGCTCTCCTTCGACGAAAGTGACAGCGACCCGCGCCGCACCGCGGTTTACCTCGTCGGTGCGCTGCGTGATCGCGCTGAACCTGGGCGAGGCGTATGCGTGGACCGGAGATGTGGCAGCGTCGAGACAGGCGTTCCTTGACTTTCACGCCAATCTCCCCAAGCAGTTCACGCAGCTTTCCGGCGGGCAGAAGCAGACGGTGGTCATCATGCGCGGCCTGCCGCCGTCCAGACTTTGTCCCGGCCCACCTCGGCCTGGCGCATCATCCGGGCGACGGTGGCCAGAGAATTGCGCATGACGACTCGTTACATCCCCAACCTGGTGGGATCGCTGGTGAATCAGGCCGTCAGGGTAGTCTTTTTTCTGCTGCTGTCGGCGGCCATATCCATTCAAGGGCTTGGCGTGTCCGGCGCGCCGCTGTCTGGGCGTGATCTGTTCATCTCATTCCAGAGCGGGCTGCTGCTGACCGTCTTCATCGGCGCGACGCTGTGGGGACCAATCTATGCCGTGCGAAACGATCTGTACAACGGCACGCTCGAATTCCTGTACAGCAATCCCGGTTCGCGGTACGCCTACTATGTCGGCAGCGTGCTGGCGCGGGTCAGCGTCGAATCGGCGCTGTTTCTGCCGCTGTACATCGTGCTGGCCGTCTACTCGCAGGCGAGCCTCCCCGATTTGTTGATGGTGCTGTTGACCTGCACGGTGATCATGATCGCGTTGACGGCGATGGGCGTGATGATGGCGTTGCTGGCTTTGTTGTGGCGGCAGGTGGATTCGATTGCTCAGGTCTTTGGCATCATGTTCGAGATGAGCGGCGGCGCGTACCTGCCCGTGAATGCCTTCCCCGGCCTGGTGCGCTATCTGGCCTACCCGCTGCCGCACACGTGGGGTTACGATCTCATCCGCTACTACAGCTTTGGCGGAAACTGGCAAACGTTGCTGCCGGTGTGGCAGGAATGAGCAATCATCGTCGCGTTCGCTGTCGGATTTACGCTGGCCTCACGGCATTTGTTGGAAAAGGCTGAACAGCGCGCCAAGAAGAATGGCTTGCACGTGATTTAGTTTATCCAGGCAAACCTGTAGAAGTATAAACGGGGCGGATCATTCCGCCTCGTTTCGCATACAGATGACGATATCGTCAAACCCCCTCGCCGCTCACAAATTGCCTGAAGTAGTCGATGCATACCTCTCGCCACAAGCGCGCGTTTTCTAACTGCCGTCCCAGTCGCTCCTTGACGTGTTCGTAGCGCTGTGGATCGATTTTGTCCTGCAAGTCCTCCCACGTGTGAACCATGGCTTCCACAAAGGCGACGCCCTCATCGTAGCGGTGTTGGAGTTCCTCCCAGAGCGTGCGCCCAGATTGCATGCGGTGATCCCACGGGACGTGGTGGAACCACAGCAGGTACTTTTCGGGGCAGGTTTCCAGGCTGTCGAACTGCTCGCGCAGGGGGCTGTGATATTGCGCGGTGGCCTGGCTGCCGGCGCTGCTGCGGTCGAAACCCAGGCCCGCCGCGTCGGCGCGGTGGTAGTAGGTGCAGTT
>DAOUAY010000438.1:0-3305 GCA_034432995.1 Anaerolineae bacterium
CGCGGCCTGATGGATTGGTCGATGTGGAGGTTTGCGCGCTGTCCGGGGAATTGCCGGGCTCGGATTGCCCGCATCGCATCGTCGAGACATTCATCGCCGGGACCGAACCGGATACGGTCTGCCAGGTGCACCAACGCATCGACGGCGTCGTCTACACCATTCTTCCGCCTGAAGCCCAGGCATGGGCGCGCGAGCACAATCTCCCCCAGCCTCCAATGCAAGGTCCTCTGCCCACGACCCGTTTGCGTATCACCAGCCCGGATGCCGGCGCGGTGTACCGCATCGATCCGGCGCAGCCCCGTGAGACGCAAAGAATTGATATTTCTGTTGCGGTAGATGCCCATTTCGAACAAATAGAATTGTTAATCGATGGTTTGCCGTTGGCGATTTTGACAGCGCCACCCTACACCCATCTTTGGCAACTGGAACCGGGTAGCCATACCTTCTCTGCCGTAGGGCGCACGCTTGATGGTATGGAAATTGTTAGTGGCAACGTGACGATTGACGTTTGGGAGTAAGGTGAATGGTCAATTTGCGAAAACGGTGATACACTTGGGGGTAGTAGCATTGGTCCCAGGTAACCGTACGGATTGCGCAGACAAAGCGCAGTCAGGTGTCATAAGCGTTGGAATGTGGGGGATGTAGCCAGAGAATGAACGTGATACCCGGAGAACAAGCACGACGCGAGGCAACGCGATGGGTCATATGGAGTTATATGGGGCTTGCCGTATTGGCCATCGTGCTGCACATCATGCGAAGTACTGCCATGCAGTGGGGTTTGAATTGGGTTTATCTCATCCTCTGCACATGCATTTTCGTAGCTGCCGTATATTCGCTCGTGCAACTCAAAAGCTCTTTTTCCCGTGCCATCCTGCTTTTTTCTTGGGTCACTTTTGTCTGTCTTGTAGTGCTCCTCACCCATGAAATTGTTACCGGTCAGGATTATGCTTACCTGTTTACAATGTTTTATGTGGGTATCTTTACGCTTGGCATTATTTTGGGTTACAAAGCTGCGCTGCACTATATGATTGCGACCGGGATCGTCTTTTTTGTGCTTGGCGCACTCTATTTATATTTCTGGGATATGATCGTGCCGGTCGTCGTCGCGTATGGGTTTACGATTCCGGCCAAAGTCGTCGAGCGGCTGATCGATCAGAGCACTCGTGATCTCGCGCAGATCAACCGTCGCCTGGAAAACCAGGTGGCAGAGCGGACCGCCGAACTGGCAGAGAGCAACCGCCGCCTCCGGGCGGATGTGCGCGGGCGCGCCCATGTGGAAGAGGTTTTACGCCAGCGCACCGTCGAACTCGAAAGCCGCAACGAAGAGTTGAACGCGTATGCCCACACCGTCGCCCACGATATCAAATCCCCGCTGGCGGCGATCATTGGATTTGGCGAGCTTTTGGAAAGGCACTACACGCAGTTTACGGATCAGCAATTGACCTATTATTTCGGCGTTATTGCCCGCAACGGGCGCAAGATCACCAATATCGTCGACGAGTTGTTGTTGTTGTCCAGCGTGCGCGAGGCCCAGGTCGTCGACATTGAGCCGCTCGATATGGCCACTATTGTTGACGAGGCGCGACATCGTCTCGTTCACGACATTGCCGAAACGGTGCCCGAAATCATCCTCCCCGACGCCTGGCCAGTAGCTATAGGCCATGCCCCGTGGGTCGAAGAGATATGGACGAACTACATCAACAACGCGGTCAAATACGGCGGTGTCCCCCCCCGCATCGAACTCGGCTACACGATTCTGGATTCTGGAGCGCCAGTTTCAGATTCAGAACCACCCGAATTTGTCTCGAAAATCCGCAATCCACAATCCAAAATCGCCTTCTGGCTGCGCGACAACGGCCCCGGCCTCACCCTCGAAGAGCAGGGTCGTCTCTTCACGCCCTTCACCCGGCTTGAGCAGGCGCGAGCCAAAGGCCACGGCTTGGGATTGTCCATCGTGCGGAGGATCGCGGAGCGGCTCGACGGCGAAGTGGGCGTCGAAAGTGTGGTTGGGCAGGGCAGTACCTTCTTCTTCACACTGCCTGCTGCGCCGGAGCTTTCGGCGGACAGGCCCGACGATGACAGCGACACACCCGGTGAGACAGATTGACCGCCCAGCCGATGTACGCGCGCGTCGTGGTGTTTCTCCCTTTCAAAAGTAAGGCCACGCCTCTCCTCGACTACAGCATCCCGCCCAAGCTCGCTGCCGCCGTGCGACCGGGCGTGCTGGTCCTCGTCCCGCTCCGCGAGTCAGTGCTGCCAGGCCTTGTTTTGGCTCTGACCGACACACCCGCCGTCCCCAAAACGCGGCCCATTCAGAGCGTCCTCTACCCTGATCCGGTGCTCGATGACGGCCTGCTGGACCTGGCGCAGTGGATGGCGCGGGAGACGTTAGCGCCGCTGCACCAGTGTATACAAGTGATGATGCCGCCGGGCCTGCGGGCAACCGTCTACCTGCGCCTCGAATCCAGGGTGCATACTGCGCCCGCCGATCTGCCCGATCCCGCCGCCAGGCTGTTGGAGATGCTGATTCGGCGTGGCGCGTTGACGAGCGCGCAGGTGAAGCAGGCGCTCAAGGGCGTGGATGTGCGCCGGGCGAGACACTACTTGCAAAAGCGCCGCCTGATCGAAGTGGAGCGCTTGCTACGGCTCAACATCGTCCAGCCGAAAGTCACCCGGCTGGCCCGTTTGATTGCGCCGCGTGCGCAGTGGGAGGCGCAACTGCGCGGCCTACGCGATGTGGCGCTCTATCAGGGCATTCTGGACTTCCTCGCGGGCGAGACGCAACCTGTGGAACTTGAGGTCGTCTACGCCGAAACCGGCGCCAAGTTCTATCACCTCAAAACGCTGGCCGAGCGTGGCCTGATCGCCTTCAGTCACGAGGAAGTGCTGCGCGATCCGCTGGCGGAGATGATCTTCACCCCCGATCAGCCCCCGGCGCTCATCCCCGAGCAGCAGGCTGTCTGGGAGGCCATCGAGCCGTTGCTGCACGAGACACCCTCTGCTCCCGTTCTGCTCCTCGGTGTGACCGGTTCCGGCAAGACGGAGTTGTACATGCGGGCGACGGCGCAGGTGCTGGCGCGGGGCCGGCAGGCGTTGATCCTCGTCCCCGAAATCAGCCTGACACCGCAGACCGTGCAACGCTTCGCCGTGCGCTTCCCTGGACGGGTGGGACTGTGGCATAGCGCAATGAGCGACGGCGAGCGCTTCGACACGTGGCGGCGCGTGCGCAGCGGCGACATCAGCGTGGTGGTGGGCGCGCGTTCGGCCTTGTTCGCGCCGTTTTCCAACCTGGGCCTCATCGTGAT
>DAOUAY010000439.1:0-1549 GCA_034432995.1 Anaerolineae bacterium
CGTACTCTGGGCCGCGCGGCGTGGCAGATCGAGAATCAGGCGACGCAATTGCGCGCCGTCGAGCAGGCTTTGACAGTGTCCACAGATCTGGAGCATTTTGTCGATGTGTTGGTGCAGCAACTCCCTACATTGAGTATCCCCGGCTGCGCTGTCGCGCTGTTTGAAGACCCCGAGCAGCCCATGCTGGCCCGGATCCTGGCGGCCTACGATGCGCGCGGGCGCGTGGGACAGGAAACCCCGGAGTTCGCCACGCAGATGCTCTTGCCGGAGACGTTGTGGCCTTATGACCGGCGCTTTAGCATGGTCCTGGAGGCGCTGTATGTGCGGCAGGAACGCCTGGGCTACGTTTTATTTGAGGTCGGACCACGGATGGGTGCGCTGTACGCTGCCCTGGGCGATCAACTCAGCAGCGCGTTGCGCGTGGTGCGGTTGATCGAAGACAACCGCCGCACCCAGATATCGCTCGAACAATCCTATGCCGCTGTGGAACAGCAAGTGCAGGCGCGCACGGCTGAACTGCAACGCGAAATCGCCAGCCGTGAGACCCGCTATGAGCGGCGGGCGCTTCAGGTGCAGACCAGCACGCAGATTTCGCAAGAACTGGCGGTCGTTCCGGCGCTGGACGATTTGTACCGTCTGGTGGTCACGTTGATCAAGGAACGCTTCGATTACTACCACGCGCAAATCTTCCGCTATGACCCGGAGATCAACGCCCTGCGTCTGATCGTTGGTTATGGCGAGGTGGGGCAAAGTATGTTGGCGGAGGGCCATCAGATTGAAATGGGCATGGGCGTGGTCGGGCGAGCCGCAGAAACGGGCCAACCCGTCCTGGCAACGGATGTGACTCAGGATCGGAACTGGCGTCCCAACCCCCATTTGCCGGAGACGCAGGGCGAACTGGCCGTGCCGATCCGCCTGCGCGATCAAGTGTTCGGCATCCTGGACGTGCAGAGCGCCCGCGCGGGCGCGTTGATCCCGGACGATCAATTGCTGTTGCAGCAGTTGGGCGGGCAGATTGCCATTGTGATCGAGAACACCCGCCTGCGCGAGGAAATGGAAGGTCGCCTGGAAGCCTTGAACTTGCTCCAGCAGTCGATGTCGCGCGCGGGGTGGGAAGCCCTGCGCGAGCAGCGGCGCGGTTTGCATGGCTATGTGTACGACGGCCAGGCCGTCGAACCGCTGGCGCAACCGCCGGAGACGGAACGCGAGGTCTACGTAGCGCCGGTCGCCGTGCAGCAGGAAATCATCGGGCAACTGGCCGTGCAGGCTGATCCCGCGCACCCGCTTTCGACAGAGGAGCGGATGTTGCTGGATGCGATCGCGGAGCAAGTGGCCTCGGCGCTGGATAGGGCGCGGCTGTTCGAAGATACCCGCCGCAGCGCCGCGCGCGACCAGATCATCGGCGAGCTGAGCACGCAGATGCGGACCTCGTTGGATATCGACCAGGTGCTGCAGAACGCCGTGCGCGAAATGGTCAGCGCGCTGAACTTTGCGCGCGTCGAAGTGCGCTTGAGCGGCGCAGAGCTGGAAGAGGCAGGCGCAGAGGAGG
>DAOUAY010000440.1:0-6692 GCA_034432995.1 Anaerolineae bacterium
GACAGACCCGTCTTTGCGTTTGATCAACACCTCGCCAACCTGTAATGCCGTGTCCAGCAAGGTCGCCAGATTTTGCCGGGCTTCTGTGTAGGTATAGACATTCATCCTGCCACCTCAATCAAATCTACCCCGTTCTCGCGCGCCACGCGCGCCAGATTGTGGTCCAAGGTGATCAGCGGCGCATTGTATTTCAGCGCACAGCGAATCAGGTAAGCATCGTAGGCGTACATATTCAGTTCGGCGGCGAGCTTCAATGATTCTGCAATTTCGACACTCACAAAACGAATAGGGATACGCTCATAAATAGTGATAGCCGTGAGCGCCTGATGTAACGTGATACGATTGCGTTTAAGCATTGCCGAAAACGCATTGCCGATTTCCCAATGGACAGACGCAGGCGCGATCAAATCTACGCCCTGGGTTAAAGCAACCAGCCGCTCCTTCTGCGTTTCTTCGGCAATCACCGCAATCAGCACTGACGTATCCACAATCATATCCATAAGACACCTGTCACATCGAATCTATATGTACAATTGTATATTCATTATACCTGTACATATCGTGTAATGCAAGGTAGGGGCGAGGCATCCCTAACAAAACCTGGAAAATCAGGCGCGTTTGAAAACCACAAGACCTTGTCTGGCAAGTGCTTGGTGGGGGATGCCTCGCCCCTACCACGCCACAGACCGCACCTGGAGGCGTCCGCCCCCGGACCACAGCCAGGGGACAGGGCGCAGCGTTCAATTTACGGGGGTCAACTCACCCATTCGTGACCGGCAGCTTTATCCGTTCCAGAAGTGCATCGAACCTCTCTCGCCACTCGGGATGCGGCGTCCTCACCACGTCTTGACCGTCTCCCTTGCGCCTGGGCACGATGTGGAAATGAAGATGAAAGACATCCTGTTGCGCTTCTGCGCCGGAGCTATTGGTGATTTGAACGTTGTTGATCCCTAACTGCTCTCGGTACAAGCGCGCAAGCTTTCTCACTACAGCCATCACCTTGAGGAGATCATCTTCCGGGACGTCGAAAATGTTCTCGTAATGGTTTTTGGGAACCACTAACGTGTGGTATTCGTTGATTGGGTTGATGTCCAAAAACGCATAGACACTTTCATCCTCGTAGACCTTCCAGGATTTGGCCTCCCCTTTCGCGATTTTGCAGAATATGCACATACTTGTCATCTCATTTGCTTAAAGGGGAACGTCAGTTCCCCGCTCCGGTGTATAGTCGCGGATCTGTCGATCCGCTCCGAACACAGCTAGACTGTACTGGTTTGTCCAAGGCCTGAATTCGTTTATTCGTTGCCTCATTCGTTGTCGGCAGTTCTGTACCATTCCCAAAACCGCGTCATCCCCTCTTCGACGGAGACGTGCGGATCGTAGCCGAGCAGTGTGCGCGCTTTGGTGATGTCGGCGTAGGTGATGGGCGGCTCGCTGGCGGGGGCAGGCGGGGTGTCCATGCGCGCTGGCTTGCCCACGAGGCGCTCGACGAGCGCGACGAAGTCAGCCATGCGCACCGGCTCGCCGCGGCCCAGGTTCACGCGCTCGTAGCCCAGGGGCGTGTCCAGCGCGGCGATCACCCCGTGCACGATGTCGCCCACGTAGGTCCAGTCGCGCCACATTTCGCCGGCGTCGTACAGCTTGAAGGTCTTGTCGTGGACGATGCTGTCGGTGATCATGTAGGGCATCATATCGGGACGCCCGCGCGGGCCGTAGACGCTGAAGAAGCGCACCGCCGTAAACGAGAGGTTGAATAGGTTGTGATACGTATGGCCCATCAGCTCTCCGGCGATTTTGCTGGTGGGATAGGGGGCGAGCGGCTGGCCCAACGGGTCGGTCTCGACGAAGGGAATCTGCGCCGTCTTGCCGTAGACCGACGACGTGGAGGCAAAAACGATATGGGGACAACCCGCGAAACGCGCGCCTTCGAGCACGTTCACCGTGCCTCGGATGTTCACGTCGGTGTAGAGCGGCGCGCGCTCGATGGAGTAGCGCACGTTCGCCATCGCGCCCAGGTGCGCCACCGCATCGAAGCGCCCTCCGACAAGGATGGCTTTGACGGTGGCTTCGTCGCGCAGGTCTACCTCGTACATCGTGAAGGCTGGATACGTCGCCAGCGCCGCCGCGTTGGCTCGCTTGCGCGTCGGGCTGTAATAATCGTTGAAGTTGTCCAGCCCGGCGACGGTGTCGCCACGTTGTAGTAGCGCCTCCGCCAGGTTACTGCCGATAAATCCAGCCGCGCCAGTTACAAGGATGCGCATAGGTGGCTCCTTTATGGGAATGGGTAATCAGGGATCAGGCATCGATAAACAACTCCCACCAGTTACCAATTACCAGTTACCGATTACCAGTTACCCTTCCCCCGGAAAATGAATATCTTGCACGTTCAATTGCAAGTTGACGCGCTCGTTCCAGACGTTGGCTTCCAACATGTAGGCGAGGTCGATCCGGTACGGCAGGCGGCAAATCCAGTCGCCCTGGCGAAAGGCGATGGCGTCCCACACCACGCCGCGATCGTCGGCCAGCCGCAGCTTGAGATGGCGACCATCCGCGCCCACAGTCCGCCCCTCGACCACCCGCGCATTGCGACTGACGAGAACCGGCACGGCGTTGCCATAACCGAAAGGTTCCAGACTTTCCAGGGCGTGATAGAGGTCCCACGAGAGCGTCTCTAGCGGCGTCTCTGCATCGACCTGGAGCGTGGGGGTGAGGGTCAACCCGGCCAACTGCTCGCGGGCCAGCGCCAACAGGCGTGCCTCCACCTCAGGCAGGCGCTCCGTCGGCACGGTGAACCCCGCCGCCGCCGAGTGCCCGCCATAACGCGCCAGGACGTCGCGCATCGTATCCAGCGCTTCGGTGATGTGAAATTCGGGAATCGAACGCGCCGACCCCTTGCTCCACTCGTCCTCGATCGCGACGACGACGGCGGGACGGTAGAACTCGTCGAGCAGCCGGCTGGCCGCCAGGCCCACCACTCCGTGGGGGAAATCGGGCGATGCGGCGAACAACAATGGCGGCGCTTCTCCGAGCGCCATTACCATCTCCCGCGCGCGATCCTGCACCTGCAACGTCATGCCACGCCGTTCCTCGTTCAAGTTGATCAATTCCTGCGCCAGTGGGAGCGCAGCTTGCATATCCGCCGCCAGCAGCAAGTCGAGGGACGTCATCGCCTCGCGGATGCGCCCGGCAGCGTTGAGGCGCGGCGCGAGCACAAATCCGACGGATCTGGCGGTCACAGCGCCCGGTGCAACGCCCGATAATTCCAAAAGCGCACTCAATCCAGGCCGGCGCGCCTCGTTGAGCGCGGCCAGCCCCTTGATGACGAGCATGTGGTTCTCGCCCAACAGCGGAGCCATATCCGCTACCGTGCCCAAGGCGACCAGGTCCAACAAATCTGTTTCATCCAGCGCGAATTGCGTCGTGGGCAAGGGAACCTGTCTGTTCGCACGGATCAAGGCCTGGGCCAGCTTGTACGCCACCCCTACTCCGGCCAGCTCCTTGAAAGGATAGGCGCAATCGGTGCGGCGCGGGTTGATGACCGCGTCTGCCCGCGGCAGCGCAACGCCGACGTGATGGTGATCCGTCACAATCGCCGTCATCCCCAGACGGCGGGCGGCAGCGATTTCATCGAGAGAGCGGATGCCGCAATCCACGGTGATGAGGACGCGCGCCCCTCCCTGCGCCAGCTCGGTGATGGCCTCGATGTTCAGGCCGTAGCCTTCATCGAGACGGTTGGGGATGTAGCCTTTCACTTGTGCGCCCAACGCCTGCAAGGTCTGGATCAGGATCGCCGCCGCCGTTACCCCGTCCACGTCGTAATCCCCGTAGATGACGATGGGGTCGTGCCGCGCGATGGCCTGGCGCAGCAGCCTCACGGCTATGGGAATATCCTTCATCAGAAAAGGATTATCGGATGCAAATGTACCCTGGAGGAAAGCATCGATGTCATCCGACGCAGCGATGCCGCGATTGTAGAGGATTTGAGCCACCAGGGGAAGAATCGCCGGCGCCTGTTCGAAAAATGTTGGCGGCGCCGGTGGGGCAATGCGCCAGTGTTTGCGAGTTCCAATCCCCATACGATATCCCCCAATAGTCGCGTTGTCTTTAGTCAGGTAGTCAAGTAGTCGGGCAATCTCAGTAGATCACAAACTGCTTCGAGGGGATCGTCAGATCCCCGTTCGGATTTGGGTTTGGCGATCCAGACCAAGCAAGATTAAAGCTACAAGGTCGTTTGCCAAACGCAAGCGATTGCTGAAGTGAGTATACCATAGCGCCCAAGCACGTCAAAAAACGGCTTCCTCGCGCGAGGAAGCCGTTCATTGTGATGATGTAAGGGGATTAGCTAATCCAGCCCTGGCCCTTGCAGAAATCGGTGACGACGGGAATCGTGACCAATTTCCCTTGATAAGACTGAATTGCCAGGTAAATTTGATAAATCAACAGCAAGGGCGTTGTGACACAACCGATTACAACGGCAGTTAACGCGGACGAAATCACCGTTATAATGCCCACGACCAACGCCTGAAAAGCATTGTGCTTGATGAAAGGACGAGTTTTCTTGTCCTCAAGTAAGAGCACGATAATCGGCACAATCGGCGCGAAAATCCAACTCAACAACGACCATAGCTTATCATCATCTGTGACATCCATTGGGACTTGCGGATCCATTTGAACCATTGCTCGACTCCTTTTTTTGTGTGAGTATAATACAACCTGTCAACGTACTTCGTGTATCATTGTAGGGTAATTCAATAAAAAGTCAAGGCATTGCGAAACCTCTGGTTTCTGCATATCCGGCATCTTTATTTACTTGATTTTTACAATAAAAATGTTATAATAAGTACATATTATTGTAACTAATAGTTTTTGCAAGAGAGACCGAACTATGGACGAAATACGTACTGAAAACGCGCATATCCTGGTCATCGATGACACCGTCGAAATCCTGGCTTTCCTGAAAGAGGATATTCTGGAGCCAGCCGGCTTCAAGGTGACGGTGGCGATGGATGGTGAGGAAGGGTTAGCGGCAGCGCTGGAGACGCGTCCAAACCTGATCCTGCTGGATTATGAAATGCCCCGCATGAACGGCATCGAGGTCTTGCAGGCGCTCAAACAGCAAGCGACCGACATCCCTGCCATCCTGATCACCTCCCACGGATCGGAAAACGTGGCCGTCGATGTTTTCCGCCTCGGCGTGCGGGATTACGTCACCAAACCCTTCGCCGTCCAGGAAATCCTCACCGCCGTCGAGCGCGTGTTGACGTTGACCCGTTTGCAACAAGAGCGCGACGCCTTGTTTGCCGCCTTGGAGCGCACCAACGCGCAATTGACCCACCGCCTCCAACAACTGGACACGCTCTACCGCGTCAGCAAATCGGTGACGACGCTCCAGGAACGCGATCAACTGCTGGAACGCATCATCGATGCCGCGCTCTATCTCACCGGCGCGCGGGATGGCTTGCTGATTCTGATGGATCCGGATACCGGCGTCCCTACCGCCCAGGTCTTGCGCGAACACTGGGAACGGCAGTTCAACACCCCCACGGAGGCGTTGAACATCGAGACGCACTCCTCCGGCATGATGATGAACGTGCCGCTGCAATTCGGCGGCAGGACGGTGGGATCGCTGACCGTGAGCAATAAACGCAACCGCGAACTGTTGAACCAGGAAGACCGCCGGCTGCTGCGGATGCTGGCCGACTACGCCGCTATCTCCCTGGAGAACTTCCGTCTGTTGGCGGAGTGTGAGACACGGCTCGAGCGTGAAAACCGCGAGCTGCGGACACTCTTCGAACATTACGTCTCCCCCGCCGTGGTGGAGCGCATCCTGCAGAACCCGCGCAACGTCCAGCCTGGCGGGCAGTGGCAAACCGTCTCGGTGCTCTTCGCGGACCTGCGCGAGTTCACGGCCTTCAGCGCCAGTTCCTCACCGGAGGCGCTTATCACCATCCTGAACCGCCACCTCACACAAGCAGCGGGCGTCATCCTCTCCGAGGAAGGCACGCTGGACAAGTTCCTCGGCGACGAGGTCATGGCCTTCTTCAACGCGCCGCTGCCCCAGGAAGATCACGCGCTGCGCGCCGTGCGCGCAGCCTGGCGCATCCAACAGGGCATGCGCCAAACGCACGAATTGATTCCGCTCCACCAGCGGCTGCGCTTCGGCATCGGCATTGCGACCGGCGAGGCCATCGTCGGCAACGTCGGCACGCCTGATCTGGTCAACTTCACCGTCGTCGGCCAAACGGCGAACAAGGCCCATATGCTCCAAGAACTGGCGCCCGCCGGGAAAATCTTGATCTGCCACCGCACGTGCCAACTGGTGAAAGAGCACTTCGAAGTACAAGAACTGCCGCCGGTCCACATCAAAGGGCAACAACACCCCGAGCCAATTTACGAAGTCCGTGGTATACTCTCCGAAGTGTAAGACGCAAAACGTGACCCGTGAAGCGTAAAACGTGAGGCTGATCTCGTAAAAGCCTCACGTTTTACAAATTGCGGATTGCGAACTACGAATTACGAATTGCGAATTACGAATTACGAATTGCGAATTGCGAATTGCGAATTACGAACTCGACATTGGCGAAAATAACCTTAACAGCGCAAAAAGGCGAACCGTAATGAGCTGATGACAGGCGCGCGCAATCATTCTGGGTTCGGGAGGTGTTTTTTCGAACCCAAGCGCAGCGCCTAAC
>DAOUAY010000441.1:0-4986 GCA_034432995.1 Anaerolineae bacterium
GGTCTCAATGGGGCGCTAGACTTGCATTTCGATGCTGTCCTGGACGAATCGCGTGAGCTGTTGCTGAAAAAGAAAAGTCCTTGAAAGGCATTGCCTTTCAAGGACTCTTGGTTATGAAGAGTTACAGGAAGAGACCGACAAGGTTCTTCACAATGGGCCGCAACCAGTTGAAGTTGAAGTTGTAGAGCACAACCGGTTCTCGTCTGTGTTTCTGCAGCCGCTCCTCGGTGATGATCTGCGCTAACAGATACGAATTCATCCACATTTCCATTGCATACCTCCTTTTTGCTGGATACTCTTTGAAAGACTGATCCAACTACAGGAGCGCGCCAACAAAAAAGGACGCCCTGTACTTGGGTGTCCTTCCTTAACGCCTACGAGGTTAGCTGTCGGGCTTGGGCCAAAGAAGATGACCCCTCATCGCGCTATGGGTAGCTTGATGATTCGCCCCGGTATTGGGTCCCCCGTTCTGCGCAGTCGAACTGCGCACATTCGGCGAGTATCTTATGCCATTGTTAAACAAAACGACCCGAGGGGGGAAGCAGCGACAAGGGCCGTCCGGTGTTCAGTCGCTACGAGAACAGACTGGTTATGTTACGTACGAAGCTCCTTAACCAACTCTGGTCGAAAGACGCGCTCTTGACCGGTTCCTTCCTGAGCTGACGCACTTGCTCCTGAGCTTCAAGTTTCGCTACGTAATTCAAGAAAAGCCAATTTCCCATTGTATGCCTCCTTTGTGTTCGTGAAGTTCCCCACATCAGAGGTGCGCTTTGTGTGTTGCAACAAAAAAGGGCACCTTGTCTATGGGTGTCCTTCTTTTACGCCTACGAGGTTAGCTGTCGGGCTGGGGTTAAAGAAGCTCCCCCTCACCATTCTGGTGATTCGCCCCCCGTTTGGGTCCCCCGTTGTGTGTCATGCGTCACATTCGGCGAATACAATATTTAACTGTTAAGTGGATGGTTCCCCCACACATCCAAAGACATTATACCACATTATTCCCGAAATTCACTGGGTTTTTGTTAACGTTTTGTAAAATCTTACATTCTCTGGGGTTTGGGATGGATTCGGATTCTTGACGGAATCATAGTAAAATAGCCACATAGTGCCGTAAATTTCTATTTTCAATCTTCCCAAGAGGAGTTCGACATGGCTTTGACGTTGGAATGGAAGGATCGGATATACCACTGGCGCGAGGAACTGCCGCGCCATTTTTATCGACCATTGGGCAGCGTCCCGCTTAATGGGTTTGTGACTTTGGAGCAGTTGACGCCCGCCGAGGCGCTGGCCCGCGATTTCTCGCCGATGTCGCCCGGTACGGCGTGGGGCGCAAAGTGGGAGTATGGCTGGTTCAAGGGCAGCTTCGTTTTGCCCGATGCGGCTGACGGGCAGCGTGTCGTTTTGGCCATGGATGTGGGCGCGGAGAGCATCGTCTTCGTCAACGGGATTGCAGCCGGCGCGCGTGACCGCGAGCACCGCGAGATTACGCTGGCGCTAAACGGCGTCCCCGGCGCGCGCTACGATGTACTCGTCGAAGGCTACGCCGGGCATGGAATCCGCACGTCAGGTGGTGGGCCGGCCCCACTCGACCGCGAGACTGTCCCTGAACCCGGCCCCACCCAGGCCGTCGTCGGCCTGACGACGTTTGGCGTGTGGCAGGAGGAGGTCTACCAACTGTGGGTGGATGTGGAGACGCTCTGCCAACTGCGCGAGAACCTGGACGAGAACTCGCTGCGGGTGATGGAGATCGATGCCGGGTTGCGTGACTTCACGCTGATTGTGGATTTCGAAGTCTCGAACGGGGCGATGCTGGCGACCGTCCGTGAATGTCGCGCCCGGCTTAAACCGCTACTGGCGTGCGTGAACGGTTCCACCACGCCGGAGATGTTCGCTTTCGGCCATTCGCACATCGACGTGGCGTGGCTGTGGCCGTTGCAGGAGACCGAGCGCAAGGCCGGGCGCACGATGGCGACGCAGTTGGCGTTGATGGCGGAGTATCCCGAATACAAGTTCCTGCAAAGCCAGCCGCACCTCTTCTGGATGTTGCAGCAGCGCTACCCCGACATCTACGCGCGCATCAAGGACGCCGCGTATGCCGGGCAGTTCGTCGTCGAAGGTGGGGCGTGGGTGGAGCCGGACACCAACATCTCCGGCGGCGAGGCGCTCATCCGCCAGTTCGTCCTCGGCAAGCGCTTCTACAAGGACGAGTTCGGCGTGGACTGCGAGCTGCTGTGGCTGCCGGACGTCTTCGGCTATTCCGGCGCGCTCCCGCAGATCATGCGCGGCTGCGGCGTCAAGTATTTCTCCACGCAGAAGATTTTCTGGGCGTATCACGGCGGCGATCCTTTCCCGCACAACACCTTCGTCTGGGAGGGCATCGACGGTTCCGAGGTCTTCGTCCACCTGCATAACGATTACAACGCGAACGTGGACCCGAGCAGCGTCATCCAACGCTGGAACGAGCGCGTGCAGAAGGACGGCTTCGCCACCCGGTTGTATCCGTTCGGCTATGGCGACGGCGGCGGCGGCCCGACCCGCAATCATCTGGAATTTGCCCGCCGGCTCACCGACCTCGAAGGCGCGCCGAAGTTCAGGATTGCGCATCCCCTCGATTATTTCAAGGACCAGGACGCGCGCGGCTGGCCCGATGTGCGTTACGTGGGCGAGTTGTATTTCCAGGCGCACCGGGGCGTGCTCACTTCACAGGCCAAGACGAAGAAGGGCAATCGCAAGAGCGAGCTGGCGCTGCGCGAGGCGGAGCTGTGGGGCGTCGCGGCCCGCGCGCTCAAAGGCTTCGACTTTACGGCAGCGACGTTGGATGCCGCGTGGAAGGTCGTGCTGCTCAACCAGTTCCACGACATCCTGCCGGGATCGTCCATTCACCGCGTTTACGAAGAGGCGGAAGCCGCGTATGCGGGCGTGATCGCCGAGGCGAAGCGCGTGACCGAGTCCGCGTTGGGCGCGTTGGCCGAACCGTCAGCCCCTTCCTCCCACACCGGTGAGGCGCTGACCGTCTTCAACTCGCTCTCCTGGGAGCGCGATGCCCTGATTGCGCTGCCGGATGGCTGGCTGGGCGCGCAAACTGCCGACGCTCACGTGCTGCCGGTGCAGACGGTGGGCGATACGACCTACACTGAGGCGCGCGTCCCCTCTTGCGGCTGGACGACGCTGGCGAAGGCCGACGTTCATTTACTCCCCGATCCCGGCGCGGTGGGGGCGTCGCCTATCGCATCACCTATTTTGTTGGAAAATGATGTGTTGCGTTTGACCTTCGATGCTTTCGGGCAGATTGTCAGCATCTTCGATAAGGAAGCGCAGCGCGAGTTGGCTGCTGGGCCGTGCAACAGCCTCAAGCTGTACAAAGATATCCCCTCGCGCTGGGATGCCTGGGACCTCGATAGTATGTACGAGCAGACGCCCGTGCCACTCGACGAACCGGCGACGTTCGAGTTGGTCTCAGCCGGTCCGTTGGTCGCCATTCTGAGCGTCACCCGCCGCTTGCACGATTCCACGCTCACGCAGGAGATTCGCCTGCGACGCGGCAGCCGTCGGGTGGATTTCGTCACCACCGTGGACTGGCGCGAGCGGCACAAGTTGCTCAAGGTCAACTTCCCGGTGGACATTCACGCCAACGAGGCGATCCACGAAATCCAATTCGGCCACATCCGCCGTCCCAACCACCGCTCGCGTCCCTTCGACGCCGACCGTTTCGAGGTCGCCAACCACAAGTGGACGGCGCTGGCGGAGGAGAATCGCGGCTGCGCGGTGCTCAACGATTGCAAGTACGGCGTCAACGTGCTCGGCAACAGCATCAACCTGACGCTGCTCAGGTCGCCGTTGGCCCCGGATATGACTGCCGACCAGGGCGCGCAGACGTTCACCTACGCCTTCTACGCCTGGAACGGCAGCTTCGCCGACAGTGACGTGGTGCGCGAGGGCTACGACTTGAACGTGCCTGCGCTCGTTGCGCCCGGTGACGCAGGCGCGGCCTCGCTGTTCGTCGTGGACGCGCCGAATGTCATCATCGAGACGGTGAAGCCCGTCGAAGATGGTTCGCCGGACATCGTCGTGCGCCTGTATGAAGCCAAGCGGATGGCGATGCGCGCCACGTTGACGGCTGCGCTGCCGGTGACGTCGGCGGTGCTGACCGATATGTTGGAAAACATCCAGGAAGCGTTGCCCTGCGAGGGCGGCGCGGTTCTACTGGAATTCAGACCGTTCGAGGTGAAGACGGTCCGATTGGTGTTGCGGTAGCTCTATGGATCGTCAACCCTTGCGAAGGTTTAGGCGCGGCAGACTGCGCAACCTTCGCAAGGGTTCCTGAACGGAGGACCGCGCTTCCTGCTGCGCTTCGTCATCGCGCATCCAGGGGTGAGTACGATCATCGTCGGCGCCAAGAACCTCGATCACCTGGCGGAGAACGTCGCCGCTGCTCAGGCTGGTCTACTGCCCGCCGGTGTGTTAGCGGAGGCCAAGCGCCGGTTGGACGCAGCGGGAGTGACGGTGGGATGAGGGGCGTGATACGAGATCCTGTTACCTTTTTTACTTTACGACGACGTAGTTCATGAGGAGCTAGAGGTGGGGGAGTGATGGGCAAACATCTGCCGAATTGCTGGCGGAGGCCAAGCGCCGGCTGGACGCAGCGGGGGTGACGGTGGGGTGAGGGACGTGAAACGTGGTGCGTGATTTTCTGTCCACGCACCTCGTTTCACGCATCAGTCCCGTTCTGGTTGCCCATAAGTCAAAGCTATGTTACTATAAGAACTTGAGTTTAGAGTTACATAACTTGAGTTCAGATAAACGAACAGGGCGGCAAGAGTAACTCCTGCCGCAGAAAGGCACTTTAACACGATACAGTAGACCAAAATCAGGCGTCAGTAGCGGCGCGCGTGCGTTTTTTGGTCTTGCGCTGGACGCGAAAGCGTGGTTTGGGCGGTGGCTGATGCCCGTGTGCGCGTCCGCGGCCTTTTCCCGCGCGTTTGGGCGATT
>DAOUAY010000442.1:0-9424 GCA_034432995.1 Anaerolineae bacterium
TACTGCAAAAAGGAAAATTCACCACAGAGACACGGAGAACACAGAGAAATCTTTACTTTTATCTTGAATGAAATTGATTTTCCGGTTAGCAATATCAATTTTATCAAAATGCAGTTAAATAAAACTCCGTGCCCTCTGTGTCTCCGTGGTGAAAATCTTAGTTTTTTCAGTAGACTCATCACTGATTACCGATTACCAATCACTGATTACCGATTACCAATCACTGATTACCGATTACTAATCACTGATTACCGATTACCAATCTCTAATCACCTTTTCCCCAAAAATGCCTTCTGCTGCGCTTTTTCCGAGGGGCGGGCGAGGATGCCTTGCGCGATAAGTTGGCGCTGGATTTCGCTGTCCAGTGCGGCCTTGTCCGCGGTGGTGACGAGCGCCTCTTCGTGGGCGCGGGCCAGCACGTATGGATAGCCGTCCAACACCTGGGATTGGTGCAGCAAGACCGCGTGCAGCGTCGTGATGGCGTCCTCGTTCTGCGCGCCCCACTCCGGTGTTTCCACTCGCGCGATGACTGGCATGTGCGCCACACCCACGTTCACATAGCAGAACCACACTTCGTGCCCGCGTCCGGCGTGGCGATGGTTCGTCGCCGAGGGGCGGGTAAACCAGGCCGAACGCTCGCCCGGCGCGAGGACGTGCGCCATCAACGCCGCGTCGGTCAACCGGTGTAGCGGGTTCTCCGCCAGCCGGCCCGGCACATCCTCCGGCGCCAACCGGCTCGCCCACAACAGTTCCACGAGCGCCCGCCCGCCCGGCCGGGCCACGTAGCCCACCGGCAAACCGCCCGCTTGCCGGATCTCGGTCAGCGCGTCGAGATAGGCTTCGATGGCCTGCGAATCGCTCCGGCTACGCTCTACGTGAGGCCACAGCAGCGGGCCGTCGGTCAGCGCGATCAGCGGCGCAGTGGGCGCAAGGCGGCGCTCAATGGCCGTCAACTCCGCGAGGTACGCCATCTCCTGCACCAGGCGTTCCATTCCCACCCGCTCCGGTGAGATAACATAGCCCTGCGCATCGTACAACTCCTCGTCCTTGAAGTGCAGCGCCTCGCAACTGTACGGGCGCGGGCGCGAACCATCGTAGCTAAAGGCCAGCCCGCCAATCTGGATCAGGTAATACAGCACCGCCGCGTGCAGATCGGGATAGACCTGCGACCCATCGACGCCGATCACCACCGCGCCATGGTGCGGGTCATCGGCAACCGTGAAGCGCGCATCGAGTGGCGCATCCGCAGCAGGCAATGCTCCCGGCCAATCATGTTCGCCGGAGGTCACCCTGGCAAGACGCTCGCGCAACGTCGCCGAGTCGGGCGCTTCGGCCAGCCAGCGCAGCGCCCGCGCCACATCATCTTCGCGCAGCGTTTGTCGCTCCACCGCCAACCGGCTCAGCGCCTCGATATCGGTCTTCAGCCGCTCAATGTGTAGCATCTGCCAATCCCTGATCCCCAGTTACCAGTCCCCAATCCCCTCCCATTATAAGCCATGCCGCGAGTGTTACAAATGCATAACAACTTTATCCCAAGATTTTACTAATTTTGTTATCAATATTTGGGATTTCCCTATTGCAATAATTGGGATTATCGTATATAATGTGGGTGATTCTGGGGAAAAATGGAGGAAAATGGGGAATCCAATCCCTTTCACTCCTAAATTTTAACCGCAACAGTGGGGAATGCAAGCGCTATGTTCTTGGGACAATACACTTACACGTTGGACGACAAGGGACGCCTCACCATCCCCGCGCGTTTCCGGGAAGAACTCACCGGAAGCATCGTCATTACTCGCGGATTGGACCACTGTTTGACCATCTACCCCATGGACATATGGGACGAAATCGCCCAGAAAGTCAACGCGCTGCCCATCACCGACCCGCGCGGGCGGGCGCTGCGGCGCGTTTTCTTCGCTGATGCCATGAGCGCAGAACTGGATCGCCAGGGACGCATTCTCATCCCCGACCGCCTGCGTGAGATTGCCGGATTGGGCCTGACCGCCGAAGCCGTGATCGTGGGCCTGGACCGCTTCCTCGAAATATGGACACCCGTACGGTGGGAAGAAGCCAACGCTCGTCAGATGGAAATGATGGACGAGGATCCGGCATTATGGGAGAACTTGCAGATTTAACAACCCGTGAACCGGATGCGGACGCCGGATCACAATCTGAGACGCACGCAGGTCTCCGGAAGCGCAGCGGGCATGTGCCCATCCTTGTGGCGGAGGTGCTTGACGGCCTGGCTGTCAAGCCTGGGGGATACTACCTCGATGCGACGGTCGGCGGCGGTGGACACGCCGCCGCCATCCTCGAAGCCGCCGCGCCGGCAGGCCGGTTGCTGGGGTTGGACCGTGATCCCGAAGCCGCAGCGCGCGCAGCAATGCACCTTAAACCCTTTGGCGATAGAGCGCAGGTTGTACCCATGTCCTACGTCCATTTGACCACGGCCCTGCACCGCGCCGGATTCCCACCCCTGGATGGCATCTTGTTCGATTTGGGGTTCTCTTCCTGGCAGGTGGATGATCCCACGCGCGGCTTTGCTTTTCGTGCGGATGGCCCGTTGGATATGCGCTTCGACCCTACCGGCGACGACCTGCCGGCCTCCGTTTTGGTCAACCAACTGACCGCAACAGAACTGGTCGACCTGCTGCGACGTTACGGCGAGGAACCGCGCAGCCGGCGGATCGCGCAGGCCATCGTCGCCGCGCGACCGATCCGCAGCACGGGGCATCTGGCCGAGGTGATTGAAACCGCAGTGGGGCGAACGCGCGGAGAACGGCTACATCCTGCTACGCGCACATTTCAAGCGTTGCGGATCGCCGTGAACCACGAACTGGAGGGCCTCGCGGAAGCGCTGCCCCAGGCAGTCGCGGCCTTGCGCCCCGGTGGACGGTTGGCGGTCATCACATTTCACTCGCTGGAAGACCGTATCGTCAAACAGTTCCTTAAACAGGAAGAGCGCGGGTGCATCTGCCCGCCCAAAGCGCCTGTCTGCACATGCGGGCACACGCCTACCTTACAAAATATAGCGCGCAAGCCCATCGTCCCGTCTGCGGAGGAAATTGCCGCCAATCCCCGCAGTCGCAGCGCCAAATTGCGCGTGGCGGAAAAACTTTGAAGCTGTCAGCCATCAGCCGTCAGCTATCAGCCACTAGACCTGATAGCCAATTGCTGAAAGCTGATAGCTGAAAGCTGATAGCTATTATGAGCGTACTCTGGCAACAAAAGACACACGGCGTCCTGAGACGACAGGAGAAAATGCAGCGCCTGCTGGCGCAGCTTTTACTCGGCGTGGTGATTACCTCGACCGTGCTGGCCGGCATTTACCTCACGGTGGTGGCTTCCAACATACACACCGCGCGGCGCCTGTGGGCGATGGAGAATGAGATGGCCGCTGTCATGCGCGACAACCAGGGCCTGATGACCGAGATCGCCCGCCTGAGTTCCATTCCTGTGTTACAGGAACGCTCGGTAGCGCTGGGATACCAACCGGCCAAGTCCATCGACTACCTATATCTGGGAGAGCCTTGAGATGTTACACGGTCCAGATGCGCGTTTGCGCCTGATCACGGTGCTGTTGATTGCTGCCCTGCTGCCCATCCTTGGGCAGCTAGTGCGTTTACAGGTGCTTGAACACAGCCGGTATCAGAGTGAAGCCGAGGCGCTGGTCAGCCGCCAATACAGCTTGCCTGAAGCGCCGTGGGGTGTGATCATAGATCGCAACGGCGACTTGCTGGTCGGCAACGTGCCGGTGTATAACGTGGGCGCCGAGATCAACCTGATCACCGATACGGTCATGGCGGCTTCCGTGCTCGCGCCGCTGTTGAACCGCCCGGAAGAGGAACTGCTCGCCACGATCACGCTAACGCAGAACACGCAAACGCTTCAGTGGCGGCCCCTGACCAATCGCGTTCCTGCAGAAACGGCGGAAAAACTGCTGGCTCTGAACTGGCCCTGGATCACGCTATCGCCCACATGGGAGCGCTATTACGCCGAGGGGGCGATGGCCTGTCACACGTTGGGCTTTGTCAACGCCAGTGGCATGGGGTATGGCGTCCAGGCGTTTCAACTGCGCTTCTTGCGCGGTGATAATATGCAGCGCGTCGGCCCGGTCAGCGGCGATACCAGTCCCATGCCCGACGAGTTGATGGGCGGCGGCTTGACCCCCTATCCAGGCACGGACTTGCGCCTCACCATCGACCGCACCATCCAGGCTTTCGTCGAAGGCGTTCTCGATCAAGCCATTGTGGACTACAAGGCAGCAGGCGGCATCATCCTGGTGATGAACCCGCAGACCGGCGAGATTCTGGCCGTCGCCAGCCGCCCAAACTATGAACCGCATCGCTACCCGGAGTACATGGAAAATGGCCAGGAGGCGCTCTTCCGCGATCCGGCAGTGAGTATTCCCTACGAACCCGGCTCGGTCTTCAAGGTCATCACCGTGGCTGCTGCTTACGATTCCGGGCGCGCAGATACGAACTGGGCCTACAACGATCTGGGGAAACTCGAATACGGGGGAGTATCCATTCGCAACTCGGATGGCGCCGCTTATGGGCAGCAAGGTCTACAGGGCATCCTGGACTACTCCTTGAACGTCGGCGCAGCGACGCTCTCGACCCAGGTCCTCGGCGCGAACCTCTTTTACAAGTACGTGCGGGCCTTTGGCTTCGGACAAACCACCGGCATCGAACTCAGCGGCGAGGCGAGCGGCATCGTCCACCTGCCCACCGACTGGGACTGGACCGACAGCCACCTGGCGACGAACCCCTTCGGGCAGGGCATCGCGGTCACGCCACTGCAGATGGCGACGGCGATTTCGGCAGTGGCCAACGACGGGGTAATGATGCAACCGCGCATCGTCCTGGAACGCCATTACCCGGATGGGCGCATTATCCCCATTCCGGCGCACGCCTTAGGCCAGCCGATCTCCGCCGAAACAGCTCGCGTGGTCGCCGAGATGATGGCGCGCAGCGTCGATAAGATCGCCAAGGCCGCGCAGGTTCCGGGGTATCGCATAGCAGGGAAGTCGGGCACGGCGCAAATCCCCACCACCGGCGGTTATGATCCGCAGCAGGTCATCGTGTCGTATGCGGGATTCGGGCCGGTGACGCATCCGCAGGTCGTCGTTTTGGTCAACCTGGAGCGCCCCGATGTGCCAGCGAATATGCGCTGGGGTATGCACATCGCCGCCCCGGTTTTCCAGAAAGTGATGGCGCGTGTTTTGATACTCATGGGCGTTCCGCCCTCAGACTTGCGTGCAGGACAATGACCGGCACACAAACTGACCATTGACATACAAGGCGAGTTATCCAACTCGCCTTACCAATTTATAGATAACGATAAGACTATCAGACTAGAGACTAAAATGAAACAACTGACATTAGCGGATTTGATCGAGGGCATCGGCGGCTGGCGTCCGGAAGGGATGCAGACGCCGGTGCGACCCATCCTGGACTCGCGCGCGGCAGAAGCCAATACGATATTTTTCGCCTTCAAAGGTGAAAATGTGGATGGACACGACTACGTGGCCGACGCCTTCAAGCGAGGTGCGATTGCCGCTGTCATCGAGCGCGATGTCGATGTAGCCGCCGACGTCCTCGACGTCACACTAGGCGGCCGAACGCCAGGCGCACCGGGCCGGGCGATCACCACACCGCTGCTGATCCGCGTCCGCAACACGCTCGACGCGCTGCAAAACGCGGCGCGCTTTTGGCGGCGGCAACTCAATCCCCGCGTCATCGGGATCACCGGCAGCGTTGGCAAAACGACGACCAAGGAAGTCGTCACCAAGGTCCTGGCCAGCCGCTATCGCGTGCAACGCAGCGCCGGTTCGTACAACAACGAAATCGGACTGCCACTCACCCTGCTCCAACTGACCGACGAAGCCACTTACGCCGTGCTGGAAATGGGAATGTATGTCCGTGGCGACATTCAACTGCTGGCCGAAATCGCACGCCCACATGTGGGCATCATCACCAGTGTAGAACCGGTGCATTTGCAGAGCGCGGGCAGTATCGAGAACATTATGTTGGCCAAACGCGAGCTGGTCGAAAGCCTGCCGCCCGCGCCAGAGGGGGTCGCCATCCTCAACTACGACGACCGCCGGGTCAGGTCGATGGCCGAGCACACGCCGGCGCGGATCTTCTTCTACGGACTGTCGCCGCAAGCGGATCTGTGGGCCGACGAGGTGGAAACGCAAGGGCTGGAAGGCATTCGCCTGCGTCTGCATTATGCCGGGGAACAACTCTACGCCAAAGTGCCCTTGCTGGGACGGCATAGCGCCCACACGGTGCTCCGCGCCGCCGCCGCCGGATTGGTCGAGGGATTGGACTGGCAAGACATCGTGGCCGGCTTGCACACGCCAGGCCCGCAGTTACGCCTCGTCACCGTGCAGGGGCTACAGGATTCGCTGATCCTGGATGACACCTACAACTCCAGCCCGACGTCGGCGCTGGCGGCGCTGAATCTGCTCAAGACGATGGAGGGGCGCAAGATCGCCGTCCTGGGAGATATGTTGGAGTTGGGCGATCACGAGGAAGCGGGGCACCTCAAAGTGGGCTGCCGGACGGCCAACATCGTCGCGGAGTTGATCACGGTGGGCGAACGCGCGCGTTATATCGCGCAGGGCGCCGAACTGTGCGGTCTGCCGCACCAGCGCGTCCACGAGACGCCGGATTGCGAAACTGCCATCGCCGTGCTGCGCGCGATTTTGCAGCCGCAGGACATCATTTTGGTGAAAGGATCGCGCGCCATGAAAATGGAGCAGATCGTCGCCGCTATCAGCAAGGAGATCTTGTGAGTTTCGCACTCATCCTCGCCAGTATCTCATTTCTGATGGTGGTGTTTTGGGGTGGCCCATTCATCAGCCTGTTGAAGCGCTGGCGCGTCGGCAAACGCATCCGCATCGACGGGCCGAGTGGACACCAAACCAAGATGGGGACGCCCACGATGGGCGGCGTCCTCATCACGATCCCGGTCATCCTGATTACGCTGGCCTTGAACATTTACAATCTTATCGGCGACGACACCGTCTTGGGGCGCTCGATCCTGGTGCCGCTGGGCGTGATGATCGCTTACAGCGTGCTCGGCGCGTTCGACGACTGGGCCGGCGTGAAGGGCATGCGGCGCGGCGAAGGCTTCACCGCACGCTTCAAGATACAGATCGAACTGGCGCTCACGTTCATCGTGGCGTTGGTGATGCACTTTGGGCTGGAGCTGCGCAGCATCGCCATCCCCGGCATCCCAGACAAGATCGACATCGGCCTCTTCTACATCCCTGTGGCGATGTTCATCATTATCGGGTCGGCCAACGCCGCCAATCTTACCGACGGATTAGACGGGCTGGCCGGCATCATTATGGCGAGCGCCTTCGTCGCCTACGCCATCATCGCCGACCTGCAAGGGCAGATTTACCTGGAACGCTTCTGTTTCACGATCGTCGGCGCGTCATTCGCCTTCTTGTGGTTCAACGCCCATCCCGCCGAATTGATAATGGGCGACACCGGCTCGCTGGCCCTGGGCGCGACGTTGGGCGTGGTGGCGTTGATGACCGGACAGTGGTTGATCTGGCCGATCATTATGTTGATGCCCGTTGCCATCACACTGTCGGTGATCATCCAGGTGGGATATTTCAAGTACACGAAAAAGAGATACGGTGAGGGCCGGCGCGTCTTCAAGATGGCGCCGTTGCACCATCACTTCGAATTGTTGGGATGGTCGGAGACGCAAGTGGTACAGCGTTTCTGGCTCGTGCAACTGCTGGCGGCGATGGCCGGGGTGGCCTTGGCGCTGATCTAACAACAAATGGCAAATGGCGAATGAGCAAATGAGCGAGTGGGCGAATGAACGAATCAACGAATAGGCGAATCAGCGAATCGGCGAATCTCTTAACAACTCAACTGCCTGGCTCCCCCCCCCGTCTACCGTCTACCGTTTACCGTCTACCCGCTGTCGTGATTCTGGGGTTGGCGCGACAGGGGAAGGCGCTGGCGCGCTTTTTCGCCGAACAGGGGTGGCGCGTCACGGTTTCGGATACGCGCCAACCCGAGGCGTTGCAGGATGCGCTGCGCGAGTTGAGCGATCTGGACCTTCACTACGTCCTGGGCAAGCATCCGTTGAGCCTGCTGGATGGCTGCGACCTGTTGTGTACCAGCGGCGGCGTACCCTTCGATCTGCCGGTGGTGCAGGAAGCGGCGCGACGCGGGATCCCGCTCAGCAACGACGCGCAGGAATTCATGCGGCGCTGCCCGGCTCCGATTGTCGGCATCACCGGCTCGGCGGGGAAGACGACGACGACGACGCTGGTGGGCAAGATGCTGGCCGCAACCGGCTTCACCACGTGGGTTGGCGGCAATATCGGCAACCCGTTGATCAGCGACCTGCCGGCGATGCAGCCCACCGACCGGGTGGTGATGGAGCTTTCGAGCTTCCAGTTGGAACTGATGCAGGTCAGCCCGCAGATTGCGGGCGTGCTCAACATCACGCCCAATCATCTGGACCGGCACAAAACGATGGACGCTTACATCGCGGCGAAAGCCAACATCGTCACCCACCAGCAGGAGAGCGACATCGCCGTACTCGGCTACGATGAGCCGAACGCGCGGGCGCTGGCAGGATTGACACAGGCAGAAGTCCGTTACTTCAGCGGAACATCTGAGGTTAACGGCGCATTTTTACAAGGGGATACGCTCGTATTACAGCGGGCCGAAGGCCGGGTTGGCGTGTGCGAACGCCGCGCGCTGCGGCTGCGGGGGATGCACAACGTGCTAAACGGGCTGGCGGCGATCGTGCTGGCCGCTGCGACGGGCGCATCCGTCGCGGCGATGGAGCGCGTGCTCTCGACCTTCACTGGCGTCGAACACCGTCTGGAGGAAGTCCGCCGCCTCAACGGCGTGTTGTGGATCAACGACTCCATCGCTACCGCGCCGGAACGGGTGATGGCAGAACTGCGCTCCTTCGACGAGCCGCTGATTTTATTGGCGGGCGGGCGTGACAAAGACCTGCCGTGGGAAGATTTCGCACACGCCGTGACGCAGCGCGTGCGGGTACTCGTCCTCTTCGGCGAGGCGGCAGAACTGATCGGGCGACACGTCGAGGCGGCGCTGGCGGAAGCAAAAGCGCAACACCAGGCGGTGATTCTCGAAACGGTGATCGCCGCCGGGACGCTGGAAAACGCCGTACAGGCCGCCGCGCAGCACGCGCGCTCAGGCGACGTCGTTCTGCTCTCACCCGGCGGCGCGAGCTTCGACGCCTACCGCGATTTCGCCGAGCGGGGCGAGCGGTTCCGCGAACTGGTCATGGCGCTGTAACGGGAATCTTACCACGGAGACACAGAGTTTTTTGACTTTGGACTTTCGACGTTCGACTTCGGACTATCTTGAGGAGAAAAGATGGCTGGACAAAAAAGAAAACCCACCAGTAC
>DAOUAY010000443.1:0-3303 GCA_034432995.1 Anaerolineae bacterium
TCGACCTGGACGCCGACACGCCCACCGCCATGCGCCGCTACACCGTCCGCCGCGAGACCATCGTGCTCGTGGAAGGCGTTCTGCTCTTCCGCCCGCCCATCGACGCTTACTTCGACCTGCGCGTCTTCCTGCGCATCCCCTTCGACGAAGTCCTGCGCCGCGCCGCCGCCCGCGACGTCCCGCACTACGGCGACGATTACCTGGCACGCTACAAGTTCCGCTACATTCCCGCGCAACAGTGGTATCTGGAAACCTATCGCCCGCAAGAACGCAGTGATTTTGTCATCGACAACACAGACTACACAAATCCGCGCATCATTGGGCAATCTTCGGCAGGTTGTGCTATAATCAAATCAGCAGACGTTGCCATTTGCCATTCGCCATTTTCAAGGAGTCACGTATGAAAATCACCATGATTTTGAACAACACCCCCCGCACCTTCGATATCGAGCCGCGCGAGACGCTCTTTCACCTGCTGCGGCGCAGCGGCATCAAGAGCGTAAAGTTCGGCAGCGAGGACGGCACGGACGGCTACAGCGCCGTGCTACTCAACGGCAAGCTGCGCAGCAGCGTCGTCACGCTGGCGGCGCAGGCCGACGGCGCAACCGTGCTCACCGTCGAAGGGCTGAGCGGTCACCAGCGTCCCGGCTGGAATCAGAAGGCCGACTGGCACCCGCTGCAACGCGCGTTCATCGAGACTGGCGCGATCCAGAGCGGCTACGACACGCCCGCGCTCATCCTCGCCGGCAAGGCGCTGCTCGACCGCAATCCGCGCCCCACCGAAGCTGAGGTGCGCGACGCGATCAGCGGCATCGTTTCCCGCGAGACGGGCTACATCAAGCCGGTGCAGGCGATTCTCCGCGCGGCGGCGTACCTGCGCGGCGAGGACCCCGGCCCGGTGATCGGCGGCTCCGATCTCGGCGACCTCGGTGAGGCGCTGTTCCGCCCGCCGGAGGGCCTGTTTACGCTGCCCGATACGCCCGAACCGCCGGATTTCGGCGGCGGCGGGGGCGTGGATACGCAAACCCGCGTCAAAGTGCAGCCCCGGATTGTGGTCACGACTGAGCCGGAGAAGTTCGCCGTCGTCGGCAAGGCGCTGCCCAAGGTGGACGCGCCCAAGCTGGCGCAAGGCTTGCCCGCGTTCGTCGCCGACTTCGAGCGACCGGGGATGCTCTACGGTAAAATCCTGCACAGCCCGCACGCCCACGCGCGCATCAAGGACATCGACACGCGCCAGGCCGAGGCGCTGCCCGGCGTCCGCGCGGTGCTGACGCACAAGAACGTCCCGCGTGTGGTCTACTCGACGGCGGGGCAAAGCCACCCGATTCCCGGCCCGCTAGATTACGTCAGCTTCGATAACAAGGTGCGCTACGTGGGCGACCGCGTCGCTGCCGTCGCCGCCGAGACGCCGGAGATTGCGGCGCAGGCGGTGGAACTCATCAAGGTGACTTACGAAGTGCTGCCGCCCGTCCTCACGCTCGACGCGGCGATGGCCGAGGGCGCGCCCATCATCCACGACCAGCCCGACTACGTCAATTTCGGCGATAGCGATCCGTCCAAAAACCTCGTCGCCAAGGTGAAGATCGACATCGGCGACGTGGACGCGGCGTGCGCGGGGGCCGACTACGTCTTCGAGACCGAGGTGGAGACGCAGAAGATGAAGCACGTGCCGCTGGAGCCGTGGGTGACGCTCACCTACTGGGACGAGGACGACCGGCTGGTCATCATGACCTCGACGCAGGTGCCGTTCCACGTCCGCCGCATCCTCGCGCCCGTGCTCGGCCTCACGGAGGGGCAAATTCGCGTGATCAAGCCGCGCATCGGGGCCGCGTTCGGCAACAAGCAGGAGATTTACGAGGACATTCCGGCACATCTCACCATCGCCACGGGCCGCCCGGTGCTGTTGGAACTGACGCGCGAGGAGCAGTTCATCTACACCACCACCCGCCACCCGATGCGCGTGCGGTTCCGCGTGGGTGTGAACAAAGATGGCACGATGGTCGCCCAGGACATGCGCGCGTGGAGCGATACCGGCGCGTATGGCGGCCACGGCCTGACGGTGCTCGGCAACACCGGCCACAAGACGCTGCCGATCTACAACACGCCCAACGTGCGCTTCTGGGGCGAAACGTATTGCACGACGCTGCCGCGTTCGGGCGCGTATCGCGGGTACGGCGTCACCCAGGGCGTCGTCGCTACCGAGACGCTCATCACCCGCATGGCGACGGAGATGGGTATGGACCCGCTGGCCTTCCGGCTGAACAACATCGTCAAGCCGCGCACCGAGAACATCATGAGCAAGGCGTGGAGCGAAGGCCGCGAGGCGCGCGGCGAGATGATCGAGACGAACGCGCTGCGCGAGGCGGCGATCCAGGGCGCGGCGGCGGTGGGGTGGGCGCAGAAGTACGGCAATCCGCACTGGCGCACCGTCCCCGGCGCGCCTCACCTGCGGCGCGGGATCGGCGTGGCGTTCCTGATGCAAGGTTCTGGCATCCCCAACCTCGACATGGCCGCCGCCAGCATCAAGATGAACGACGACGGCTCCTTCAACCTGATGATCGGCGCGACCGACCTGGGCACCGGCTCCGACACGGTCTTGGGCCAGATCGCCGCCGAAGTGCTCGGCTGCACATTGGACAAACTCATCATCCGCTCGTCCGACACCGACGTGACGCCTTTCGACAAGGGCGCGTATGCGTCGAGCACGACGTACATCAGCGGCGGAGCGGTGGCGCGCGCGGCGGAAGACGTGGCCCGCCAAATCAAAGCCGTCGCCGAAGACATGACCGGCCTCCCCGCCGACGACATCACCCTGCGCCATAACTACGCCTGGCTTGGCGTTAGCCCTCAGCCGTCAGCAGTCAGCAGTCAGCATGTTTTGTCTTTCCGCGACATCGCCATGTACGCCACCCACAAGCAGAACCAGCACCAGATCATGGGGACGGCGTCGTTTATCAGCCCGGTCAGCCCGCCGCCGTTCGCGGCGCAGTTCGCCGAAGTGACCGTGGATACGGAGACCGGGCAGACGACGGTGGACAACCTGCTCATCGCGCTGGATTCCGGCACGATCATCAATCCGCTGACCGCCGGGGGCCAGGCGGACGGCGGGATGCTCCAGGCGCTCGGCTACGCGCTCACCGAAGAGCTGGTCTACGATGCGGCCGGGCGCACGCTCAACCCGCGCTTCGACGATTACCGCGTCTTCCGCGCGGACGAAAGCCCGCCGATGGAGACGCTGTTCGTGCAGACGTTCGAGCCGTCGCACCCGGTTGGCGCCAAGTCGGTCGCCGAAATCGTCGTCAA
>DAOUAY010000444.1:0-4049 GCA_034432995.1 Anaerolineae bacterium
GCAGTATGAAGCCAACCAGGCGCGTCTGCACGCTAACGCGACGCACTACTTCCGCGCGGCCGAGCCGACGCCTGGGACAGCGCGTGAGGGCGCGGCCTTGTTGCAGGGCATCGCCGTGTGTGGGCACTGTGGCTATCACCGCCAGGTCAACTACAAATCGCCGCGCGGCTATCATTATCAATGCCGTGAAGCCTCCCGGCGGAGTGGTGAAGCAGCCTGTCCGGTGATCCACGGCCCCAGTGTGGATGCGGTCGTCGTGGCGGCCTTCTTCGCCGCGCTGCAACCCGCGCAACTGGACGCACTGGCGGCGGTCGTGGAAGGGCAGGCCGCGGCACACGCGCAACGCGAGACGCAATGGCGGATGCGCTGGCAACGCGCCGAGTATGAGGTGCAGCTCGCGCAACGCCAGTATATGCACGTCGACCCCGAAAACCGCCTGGTGGCGGCCGAACTCGAACGCCGCTGGGAACAACAACTGCACCACCTGCACGCGGTGGAGCAAGAAATCGCCAGCGCGCGGGCGCAGGTCGCGGCGCCTACGCCCCTCACCCCCGCACTGCGGGCGCAGTTCGCCGACATTTCAGCGCGGCTGCCGGAACTGTGGCCGCACCTCGCGCCGGCCCAGCAGAAAACACTGTTACGCAGCTTGATCGAAAAGGTGATCCTGACGCGCGCGACCCCCGACCGGGTCGACATCCGTATTGTGTGGGTTTCAGGCCACTGCAGCACGTATGAGGTCACCGTCCCTACCGCGCGATGCACAGATGTCCGGGATTACGCCGCTATGATCGAGCGCATCGGCGTCCTCTTTCAAGCGGGCCTGGACGATGCGCAGATCGCCGCGCAACTGGAGAGCGAAGGCTTTCATACCGCCCATCGGGTCGGTGTGGCGGTGCGCAGCGTGCGTGAGCTACGCCAGGCGAATGGCTGGCATCAGCGCACCGGATCACGTCCGCAGCGTGTGCCGCCCGGCTATCTCACCACCGCGCAACTGGCGCAGCGCTTGGGGGTAGATCTCCTCTGGGTACGCTATCGCTTGCGTACCGGGATCATCGCCGCCGTCGATGTTATCCGTGACCCGGAAACCGACCAGTATTTGATCCGTGATTCTGCGGAACTCATCACCCGCTTGCGCGCCTCCATCGGTAAGCGCATGCGCTCAAACGCTAAGGAGGTATTGACTTGAATCCATTGTCCCCAGCCCGGCCAATCCGCAGAGTCTCAACCGGTATGCGTATGTGCTCAACAATCCGCTCAGGTATACGGATCCAAGCGGACACATACCCTGGTGGATCAGATATGGCTTCATGCAAGTAGGAATGACGTATGGTAGCCATTACAGCATCGTTTTTCCTGGCCCTACACTAGTGGGTCGTTTGGCACGGGGATAGCCAAAAACGGGAAAAGAGATAGCATGGAAGCATCCCTGAAGGTAAATAGGAGCAACAATGACGCGCCAACTCAAAGACCCACTACGTACACTCACGCCCACCGAACGTGAGTGGTTGGAACGGATTAGTCGTTCGCAGAGTGAACCGGCCAGCCATGTCATCCGGGCTAAGCAACTTTTAGCGGTGGCTGCGGGCCATTCGTATACGGAAGCCGCGCGGCTATCCGGGCGGAAATCTAACGACGCGGTCTCGCAGTTGGTGAGCCGCTTCAATGCCGAAGGCGTGGCCGCGTTGGTGCCGCGCCATGGCGGTGGGCCAGCCGTGCTGTATGGCGACAGCAAACGGGCGCGCATTCTCCAGGAACTGCAGCGCGCGCCTGATCCAGAGTTGGATGGCACGACCACGTGGTCCTTACAGACACTGTGCCGGACGTTGCGGAGCGCCGCGGACGGTTTGCCAGCCGTGAGTGAGGATACCATTCGCACGACATTATTGGAGGCGGGATATAGTTGGCAAGCCAACCGCAGTTGGTGTCTGACGGGCCAAGTCAAACGGAAACGGAAAACAGAGGGGGTGACCATAACCGATGTGGAGAGCACACCAAAAAAAACTTGATCGAAAGCGCCTATCTGTTGGGCGAGCAATTGGGATTGGCGGTGTGGGGGGAAGATGAAGCGGGACCGTACCAAACCAAACCCTACCCTGGGCAGAGTTGGCAACCGCAGGGCGAGCCAGCGCGTTATGATCATGAATACATCCGCAATGGAACAGCCAAGATGTTGACCTTGTTTCATCCCGCGACGGGTACAGTACGGGTGAAGGGTGTCCTGAGCAGCGCTAATGCGGTCTTGCATCCATGGCTCAAGGAAGAATTGACGGCGATTCTGGCGACCTTGCCGGAAGCTCCCGCGCTGACTGCCGACCAGAATCAACATGTCTGGGCACAGTGGCAAAGAGGATTGACACATCCCCTGAGCTTGCCCGAGATGCTCCCCAACTTGCGGATGTTGTTGATCTGGGATAATCTGCGCGGGCATCATACTCCCGCGATGGTGCAGTGGCTGCTGGAGCATGGCATTATGCCGCTCTATACCCCCTTGGGTGGTTCGTGGTTGAACATGACCGAATCGCTGCAACGCATTGTGGTGCGCCGGAGTCTGGCAGGTCAACATCCACAGTCTCCTGAAGAGATCATTACGTTATTGGAAAGCGTCGCGCGCGGCTGGAATCGCAACCCGACACCGTTCGAATGGGGTGGCAAACGCGCTGCCCGCCGCCAACGTAGCCGGGAACGCCGCCATGCTCTCGGTGGTTCTGGGGCTTGCACCCGCCGCCCCGTGCGCCGCCGCATCTCTTTGGTGCAAAAATGGCAGTCTTCATGTCAAACGACCCACTAGCATAATCTGTTCTTGTTATCAGTCAATTTATAACCACTACCCCGTGGTCTACCTGGCAGGCGGGCCTGGCGGCGGCTATTTTTCAGGCGCTTTACGATACGGCAACCATCCCATGGATTCCCTACGCCATCGATCAAATCGCGCAGGAGAACTACGAGGAAGCGTGGATTTTGCTCCTGGGCGGCGCAGAGGCCCCGGACTATGGGTGGCCGCGTCAGGAAGACGACGAGGATTTGCTGGATAGCGAAGGGCGCTTCTATCGGAATGTGTGAGATGGGGGACGTGGGCGCAGCCCCGGCGATAGAGACCGAACCGGTGCGCAGCGACATCCCCACCTTACTTATCGCCGGCGATTACGACCCCATCACTCCGCCGGCCTGGGCGCAGAGCGCGGCGCGCTATCTGCCCAACAGCTTCTATTTCGAGTTCCCCGGCGTGGGGCATGGCGTGCTCGATACGGAGTGCGGGCAGGCCGTCAGCGCGGAGTTCCTCAACAACCCGCGCGGCAAACCCAATCCCCGCTGTCTCGCGCGCCTCGGCGCGCTGAAGTTTCAAACCCCATAGCTTTCTTTCACAGGTGGCCCGGCTCAGAGAGTTCGCGCTCCCAGGAGCCGGGCCGCTTCTGTCTTCGCCCGGCCGCCCTCACCCCCGGCCCCTCGTCCGGAGGGCGAGGGGAGCAAAGCGTGAGCGCGGACGCGGCCAGGGAGTTGTTCCTGTTGCGGTACGCGCAGCGGACGGCGTTTTTTCAGTTGTTGAAGGCGTTGCCGCGCAAAACACGGGCGTCTTTCCGCCGATCCCCCACAAAGGCAAACACGGAGTTTGCCTCTACGTGCCTTCCGGTTTCTTGATCCAGCCGCCGAGCATCCGCCCGATTTCCTGCGCCATCAAGGAAACGTGACGGTATTGGTCATCGTCCAACCACGTCCAGCGGTTTGCCAGCCGCAGGTAGAGGCGCACTTTATCCAGTTCGCCGTCGGCCTGCCGCAGGAGCGCCACCCGCGCGTTGCCCCGCACCCGGTTGGCTTCAATGATGCGCTCCTGGAAATTGAGCAACGCATCCTGTAACCGCTTGGTCACGATGAAGCGGTGGCTACGCGGGAAGTTGAGCGTGTGCGGGATGAGCCACGTGATCAGGTCATACGTTTTCGGAAAAATCGGCGCTGAGTCTGACATACGATGCTGTACCTCTTGGCAGACGAAGGGCTGAAGCCCCTCGCTGAAAGGGCGAAGCCCTACGGGCTGGATTTTAGCCCCTGGAAGG
>DAOUAY010000445.1:0-14707 GCA_034432995.1 Anaerolineae bacterium
CTGCTGGCAGATGCCAACCCGCGGCGCGTCGCTGTGGGCCTGTTCGCCGGCACGTGGATGATCGCCGGACTGGTGCATCTGAGCACCGGCTGGATCGTTTACTGGTTGATGAACTGGCCCAACACCTTGTGGCTGGCCTTTGCGGCAACGGCCCCCTTCGAGCACATCGCGCGCTGCATCATCGGGACGGTGATCGGCGTGGGCGTCATTTCGGGGTTGCGGGCGATTGGGTTGGTGAAGCCGGGGGAAGCGGCCTACTGAATGTTAGCGGGCAGCCATTGTTACGAGACGCTTGTGTGGATATAATGGAATTGACGCATCTTCACACATCCTGGAGAGCTTTATGCACGACGACGTTTTGAAACGGATGCAGGAGTGCATCCGTACTCGCCAGTATGTGATGACCTTGCACGCTGAAGAGGAAATGGATAATGACGGGTTATCCATTTTCGATGTCGAACGTGGCATTCTTACCGGTAAGATCATCGAAAGACAGAAAGACCGCGATACCGAGGAATGGAAATATCTGGTTGAGGGACAAACCCTGATAGACGCGCAAGTGGTTGTCGTTGCTAAGCTGAGCACGACTGGCAAACTGGTGATGATTACGGTGTATCTGGTATGAAAAAAGGAAGTATAACGATGGTATGTGAAATCTGTGGGATTGAAGGAGCGCGGGTGCGGTATGTAACCCGTAGTTACGGCAAAGGGAGAAACCTGCTGGTCATTGAAAATGTCCCAGTAGTGAGTTGCCCCCACTGTGGCGAGAGCTATCTGACCGCCGAAACCCTACACGAAATCGAACGCATCAAATTGCACCGACAGAGTTTTGCCCACGAACGCCCCGTGCCTGTGGCCGCTTTTGGTTAGCCGGCGGGCTTAACCTTCCGCATCGGTAAGATGTTCGTTCGGTACGAAAATGCCAATCCTCACAAGCCGCTCATATTCCGCTCCCCAAGACCTGCAATTGATGCAGACCCGCCGAGCGCATCGCGGATTACCCCGGCGCGGTTGATCTGCGTGAATTGCTCGCGCTGCCCGTCGTGCAAGATAACACCCGCCTGTGGTTCGACGCCGCTGACCGGCTGGTTGGATTCGCTCTCGTGGATCATTACAACAATCTGTGTTTTGAGTCCGACGATCCCGGCATCGAGGCGGAGATCGTTGACTGGGGCGTGCAGTGCATCCGCCGCGCTATACAAGCGACGGGCGAAGAGATGACGCTGGACGCCAGTTGCCGCGCCGACGACACCGAACGCCGCGCCCTGCTCGAACGGCACGGCTTTATCCAGGAGACGCTGTGCTCGGTTCACATGACGCGCTCGCTTCACGCGCCGATTCCTGCGCCACACCTACCGTCAGGATTCAGCATCCGTCATGTGATCGGTGAGCACGAAGTCGAGGCCCTGGTCGCGCTCCACCGCGCGGCCTTTGGTACCGAAGATATGACCGTCGAAGAGCGGCTGGCAATGATGCGCACGCCGGACTACGAACCGGAGCTGGACTTGTTGGCCGTCGCGCCAGACGGACGGCTCGCCGCTTACTGCATGGTTTCGGTCAGCCAGGAGGAAAACGCGCAACCCGGCCGCAATGAAGGCTACACCGATCCGGTAGCGACGCACCCCGATTTTCAACGGCGTGGGCTGGCGAAGGCGCTTTTGCTCACAGGATTGCACATCTTACAGCAGCGCGGCATAGACATGGCTCTCCTCGGCACGAGCAGCGCAAACGTAGCGATGCAGCGAACGGCTCAGGCGGTTGGTTTTCAAGTCCAATCTACCACGCTGTGGTTCTCCAAGCCGGTGTCGTAAGATTGCGCAGTTGGTCAATTTTCGGGACACGGATGCGCACGGAAAACACGGATTTTTTGAAACAAAAATCCGTAGAATCCGTGAAATCCGTGTACCATTCTCCGATTGGTGATTGCCAGTTCGTTCCGCATAATGAGCGAAAGTAACGTGATTGACACCTTCCCCGCCTTTTTGACCTTCTGGGAAAAAGCGCAGTACCTCCCCCCGGACGCTCAAATCGAAAGGTGGGCCTCCGACTATATGGCGCAATGGCCTGAGCTGCTCGAAAAGCTAATCCACGTCTATGCTGAAGATGGCGACGATTGGCGTGCTGTTGCCCTAGAGCACGTGGCTCCCTTCTGGGCGGAACGCTTGCCGACGATGCGACGCGCGCACGCGAACCTGTTGCGAGTCTGCGCGCCGGTCTACGAACGCGCGCAGGCGACCTTGGGGTTCGACCAGCCGCTCACTTTTGTGATCTACGTCGGCGTTGGCTGCGGCGCGGGATGGGCGACGACGTATCAGGATAGCGCCGCGATCCTCTTCGGCCTGGAGAACATCGCTGAAGAGAGATGGGATGACGCCGCCGTGCTGCGGGGCTTGATCGCGCACGAGATCGGGCATCTCTGGCATTTCGAACAACGCGCGCAGGCGGGTCTCGCGCCGGGCAAAGGACCATGGTGGGATTTGTACACGGAAGGCCTGGCGCAACGCTGCGAACACGTCATTGCCGGTCAAGAAAGCTGGCACATGGCGGCGCAGGATGCCGATTGGGCGCACTGGTGCGAGCGCGAGAAGTCCTGGTTGGCCCGCGAGTTCCTCCGCGTGGTCGAGGCTGGCGGGGACGTCCGGCCTTTCTGCGGCTCCTGGTTTGCGCTTCGCGGGCGCAAGCAAACGGGCTATTTTCTCGGCTGTGAGGTCGTCCGGCAGTTGGAGACGCAGCAGACGCTACAGGAGATCGCCCTGCTGGAGGATGTCGAAGCCGTGTTTTCTGATGTCCTCACAATGATTCGTGATTGCACAAATCGACAAGATCCGTTATCATGAAAGTGCCAAATGCAGACCGCGCAGTCGTAGATATACGTAAATTACGTGATTACAGTCTTAGCCCGACGCACCGTACAGGTAAACACAAAGCGCGAGTGTTTTTGGCTGCGTTGGGTATGACGGCGAATGATGCTGAAAGTTTACGTCGCGCTCTGTTGCAAGCCGTGAGAGAGAATGAGGCCGATTTGGGTTTGCAAGATGATTTTGGACAACGTTATCAAGTTGATTTCTTGCTCGAATGGAGAGGGAGACAAGCGATGATTCGCAGCGCCTGGATCATCGAGTTCGGTACATCATATCTCAGGCTGACCAGTTGTTACGTGTTGGAAACATAGTGAGGTGCTGTGATGAAAAACATCAAATTATTGGATGTCGTCGCTTTGACCGTTGACTTGCCCGAACACAACTTGTGGCAGGGGCAGGTCGGCACGGTTGTAGAGGTTCTGGCGCATGGCAATGCCTTCGAAGTGGAATTTAGCGACAGCAATGGATACACGTATAACTCATTAGGATTGCGACCCGACCAGATTATGGTCTTGCACTACGAGCCGATCTACGAGTTGGTGTAGATGATATCCCAGACATACACTAAAGGTTTCCAATTTTCTGTCAGCAGATTTAGCAGATAAGTCGTTGCAAAACGGCTAAAAATCTGCTTAATCTGCTAAATCTACTGACAACACGTTTTCGCCTTCTAAACCAAATGTGCATTGATAGCACTGCTCCCCTCGTCACCCTCGCCACCGTCTCCTACATCTACCCCCGCGCGGAAAAACCGGCGTTGCACGACATCACCCTCGACATCGGCAAGGGTGAATTCCTGGGGCTGATTGGTCCGACTGGCGCGGGGAAGACGACGTTCTGCCTGAGTCTCAGCGGGATCGTGCCGCAGTTTTACGGCGGGCGTTTTTTCGGCCACATCACGGTTGCCGGGCTGGATACGTTGGAGCACCCGGTCAGCCAACTGGCGCGGCACGTCGGCGCGGTCTTCGAGGACCCGGAGACGCAGATCACCGCCATGTCGGTCGAAAACGAGGTCGCCTTCGCGTTGGAGAACCTCAACGTGCCCCGCGAGGAAATGCTGGCTCGCATCCCCCGCGCATTGGAAGCCGTCCGCCTCGAAGGGACCGCCAAAAAACATCCCCGCGAACTCTCCGGTGGGCAGAAGCAGCGTTTGGCGATTGCCGCCGCGCTGGCCGTGCAGCCCGATCTCCTCGTGCTCGACGAACCGACTTCGCAGCTCGATCCGATGGGCGCGCAGGAAGTCTTCGCCACGGTGCGCGAGTTGAACAAAACGCTCGGCATCACCGTGGTGATGGCCGGGCACGCCGCCGAGGAACTCGCCGAGCACGCCGACCGCCTGGCGCTGCTGGTGGATGGCGCGCTCGTCGCCGTGGGCGCGCCCGATGACCTGTACGCGCAGGTCGAATATCTGGAACGTTGCCACGTCCGCCCGCCGCAAGTCGCGCAGACCTTCGCGCGTATACAGCAAGCCGGCGTTCTTGTTCCTGCGATTCCCGTCCGTCTGCCAGAAGGAATCGCGGCGCTAAAGGCCACGGCGCACGACTATCCGGTGCAAGCGCCCCACATTCCCCCCGCGAAGACAGTGAAACGGGACACGCCCTTGCTGTCGGCCCGCAACCTCATTCACGTCTACGGCGACGGCACAATGGCGCTGCGCGACGTTTCGCTCGACGTATACGCGGGCGAGTATTTGCTGATCGTCGGGCAGAACGGCGCGGGGAAGAGCACGCTGGCGAAGCACTTCTTGCGGCTGTTGCTGCCCACGTCCGGCGCGGTCCTCGTGGACAATACCGACACCCGCGATCTGACGACAAGCGCGCTGGCGCGGCGCATCGGCTACGTGGCGCAGAACCCCGACAACCAGATTTTCAACGCCACCGTCGAGGCCGAGGTGGCCTTCGCGCTGCAGAATCTCAAGTATGCCGAGACGGACATCCGACTGCGCGTCGAAGAGAGCCTGACGGCGCTGGGGCTGTGGGAGCGGCGCGCGGCGCATCCCCTGGCGCTGCCCAAAGGCGACCGCGCGCGCGTGGTCATCGCCGCGATTCTGGCGATGCGTCCCGACGTCGTCATCTTCGACGAGCCGACGACGGGGCAGGATTACCGGGGTGCGCGCGCGATCCTTGACATCAGCAGACAGTTGCACGCGGCGGGCAAAACCGTGATCGTCATCACGCACCACCTCTACCTGATACCGGACTACGCCGAGCGCGTCGTCGTGCTAGGCCAGGGCGCGCTGCTGCTGGATGCGCCGATCCGCGAGGCGTACCACGCGGTCGATGTGCTGGCAGCGACCCACATCGTCCCGCCGCAGGCCGTCCTGCTTGCCCGCGCCCTGGCGGAGGAACACCATGCCGACTTCCCTCTCATCACTCCCGAAGAAGTCGCGGCTTGCTTTGAGAAGGATGTTTACCACGGAGACACAGAGATTTTTTAGTGTTTTCTCCGTGCTCTCTGTGTCTCTGTGGTTATTTTCTAGGGAGGGATATGAGCGCGCTGACTTTGCGCACCGTTGAACGCGATTCGTTTTTCACGCGGCTGGATTTCCGCTCCAAGCTGGTGTTGATGGGGGCCGTCACGCTGGTCGCGTTCGTGTGGGAGAGTCCGGTGCTGGGCGGATTGCTGGCGTTGGCGTTGGCGCTGACGTGTCTGGCAGCGGGGGTCAAGTTTAGTTATATCCGGACGGTCGTCATCTTACTGATACCTTTTGCTGTGTTTATGATCCTGATGCAGGGCTTTCTGGGTGCAGACCTCGTCCGCGCGCGGCTGGACCGCGAGGCGCTCACCCCGCTTTTCACATTTCCCACCGCGTGGCCGCTTATCGGCGGTGGGATGATGACGTGGGAGGGCATGCTGTACGCGCTCAACGTCGTCTGCAAAACACTGACGATGATCCTGGTGCTGCCCCTGGGCCTCTTCACCACCGACGTCAACGCGATGGTGATCGGCATGGTCAAAGCGCACATTCCGTATAAAATAGCCTTTATCTTCTCTTCGACGCTGCGCTTTTTCCCGTTGCTGTTCGAGGAGATTCAGACGATCATCGAGGCGCAGCGGTTGCGGGGATTGGCGTTCGAGACGATGGGGGCGCTCAAGCGCCTGCGCGTCTACGCCAAAATTGCCGTCCCGCTTATCCTCGGCGCGCTGGTCAAGTCCCAGATGCTCGACATCGTCTTGCAATCCAAGGCGTTCACCGGCAGCCCGGAGCGCACGTACCTGCACGAGACGCAGTTGAGCGCGGCGGATTACGCTGTTATCGGCGGCGCCGTCCTGTTCATTGTTGCTGCTGCCGTTGCCTACTTTGGCTGGGGCATCGGGCGTTTCGGAAAATGGTGATGGGTCACTGTAGTGCTTCCCGAAAAGCTGAACAGTTGTGGCCGGTCTCCGACCGCGCCACCACAGCGTCAAGCGTGGGCGGGCACGGTCAGAGACCGGCCCGAGCGGGAATTTTTGTTTACAGACCCCAATCCCCAATTACCAGTCACTATGTTTAGAGGAGACGAGCTATGAACCTTGAATTCACGCTCAATGGCGCGAGCATTTCTTTGCCGGATATTCCTGAGGACATGCTCCTGGTCGATCTGCTGCGCTCGACGCTTGGGCTGACCGGGACGAAGCGCGGGTGCGAAACGGGCGCGTGTGGCGCGTGTTCGGTGCTGCTGGACGACAAACTGACGAAGTCGTGCCGCACGCCGGTAGCGAAAGTCGCCGGGCGCTCCGTCACTACCATCGAAGGCATCCACGCCCCCGGTGGCGGCCTCAGCGACCTGCAACAGGCGTTTCTGGAATGTGGCGCGGTCCAATGCGGCTATTGCACGCCGGGGATGGTCATCGCTGCCGAGGCGCTGCTGCGCGCCAACCCCAATCCCACCCGCGACGAAATCCGCCGCGCCATCTCTCCCAACCTCTGCCGCTGCACCGGCTACCAACAGATTGTGGATGCGGTTGAGTTGACGGCGAAACGCAGAATCGGCGAATGGGCGAATGAGCGAATTACGAATTACGAATTACGAATTACGAATTACGAATTACGAATTACGAATGGCATATTACCCACAACCCACAACCCTCAACTCTCAACCCACTACGTTGGCAATCCAAAGGTCCAAAACGTCGATGGGCCGGACAAGGTTTCGGGGCGGATCAAGTATGTGGGAGATATGCGTGTGGCGGGGATGCTGCACGCGAAGGTGTTGCGCAGCCCGTTGCCGCACGCGCGCATCGTCAAACTGGATACGGCGCCCGCGCTGGCCGTTCCCGGCGTTCAAGTTGTCATCACCCACGCGGATTTCGAGGAGCACGGCAACTTCGGCTGGCCGGTGAAAGACAACTACATCCTGGCCTACGGCAAAGTGCGCTACGTGGGCGATGCGATCGCGGCGGTGGCGGCTGAAACCGAGGCGGCGGCGCAAGCCGGGATCGATGCCATCGTGCTCGAACTCGAACCGCTGCCGGTGGTGAGCGAGATGACCCGCGCGCTCGATCCCGACGCGCCCGTCATCCCCGACCGTCCGGCGACGTTGACGGATGGCCGCCTCGGTGAAGGCAATCTCTGCGACCGGCACATCCTCCGCAACGGCGATCCCGCGCCGATTCTCGCCGAATGTCCGGTCATTTTGGATGAAGTCTACACCTTCCCCCACCAGGAACACGCCTACATCGAAACCGAAGGCGTGCTGGCGATCCCCGAACCCGACGGCGGGGTGACGCTCTACGCGAACAACCAAAGTCCCTTCATCAACCGCGATACGGCGGCGGCAGTGTTGGGCCTGCCCGCGGACCTCGTGCGTGTAATGATTCCGCCGGTCGGTGGGGCGTTCGGCGGCAAGGATGACACGCTCTACCAAACCACGGCGCAGGCTGCCAAACTGGCGCTGCTCGCCGGGAAGCCCGTGCGGTTGGTCCTCTCTCGTGCCGAGTCGATGGCGGCGTCGTACAAGCGCCAGGCGTCGCAGATTCGCCTTGTCCTCGGCGCGGATGCCAACGGCGCGCTGCAAGCCGCCAAAGTCGAACTGCTCATGGACAGCGGCGCGTATGCGTCGATGACGCCGCTGGCTTCGTGGCGCGCGACGATGCACGCGGCGGGCGCGTATCGCTACCGCGCCTGTCACGTGGATACGACCGCCGTCTACACCAACAACGGCTTCTCCGGCGCGTTCCGGGGCTTCGGCAACGTGCAGGCCGGCGCTGCTGTGGAGATGGCTGTCGACGAGCTGGCGCACCGCCTGGGACGCGATCCGCTGGACTATCGCCTGCAAAACTGCCTGCGCGAGGGCGACCGCACGATGACGGGCGACGTCATCGACCATGAGGTGGGGCTGACGGCTTGCCTGGAACGGGTGCGCGAGGCGTCGGAGTGGGGCCGCAAGCGCGCCGTCTACGCCCAACAGCCTGTGGACGCCATTCGCCGCAAGGGGCTGGGCGTAGCCTGCTACTTCCACGGCACTGGGCTTGGCGGGGAAGGCCGGGACTTCGCCGTCTCTACGCTCGCCATCGATCCTGACGACGGCATCATGCTCACCTGCGGCCTTACCGACTACGGGCAGGGTAGCCGCACTGTCTACAGCTTGCTGGCGGCGGAAATTCTGGGCGTGGAGATGCAGCGGGTGCGGATGTTGCGCCCCGATACGCACACCGCGGTCGATTCCGGGCCGACGGTGGCCTCGCGCGCGTCCATTGTGGGCGGCAACGCAGTGCGCGTGGCGGCGGAGAAGCTGCGGCAACAACTCACTTTCGCGGCGGCGGATGCGTTGCACTGCTTGCCGGAGCAGCTCGTGCGAGACGGCGAGCGCTTCATCGGCCCCGACGAGGAGCCGTTGACCTTCGAGGCGGCGACGGCGCACGCCCGCGCGATGGGCTTGCCGCTCTCGGCGGAGGGCAAATGGGAGATCCGGCCTATCCATTGGGACTTCGAGAAGGGAACCGGCGAGCCGTACTTCTGCTACGTCTTCGGCGCGCTCGTGGCCGAGGTGGAGGTGAACACACGGACGGGGAAAACGGCTGTGACCGGCCTGTGGGCGGCGCACGACGCGGGGCGCATTCTCTATCCCGCCGGAGCGTTGGGCCAACTGTACGGCGGCGTGGTGCAGGGTCTCGGCTACGCAGTCACGGAACACTTCCGCTTCGAGAACGCCGTCCCCCAAACGCTGGAACTGAACACCTACCGCATCCCCCGCGCCACCGACGCGCCGGACATCGCCGCGGCGTACATCCAGACCACGTTGCGCGAAGGTCCGTTCGGCGCGAAGAACCTGGCGGAACCGGTGATGATCGGCGCGGCCCCGGCGATTGCGAACGCCGTCTTCCAGGCGACGGGGAGGCGGGTGCGGGCGCTGCCGGTATTCGCCAAGATGTAGGATTGGTACTGCGCGGCACCGATCGTTTTATAGTTAAGGCTTGCCAGGGATCGTCAGATCCCGGCGTAGCGCGCAAGAAACGCGGATCTGGCGATCCGCTCCGAGCATGGCTGACTATGGTTAAACGTATACCTGGCAAGGTAAGCACTCACAAGAAAGGGGGGACCGAATGAAAACGTTGAGATGGATCAATAGTTTTGCGATGCTGATGCTTGTGCTGCTGCCGTTTGGCGCGGGACCTGCCGTCGCCGCCGGAATCAAGGCGCCGGATGCGCCTCAGGCGCGCACGACGCCGCTCATCATCGACCATATCTCTAATGTAGTTGCGCGCACAGTTAATCGCTGAACTGCAACCAGAAGGCGTATGCCGTGTGGGCGTTATGGGCGCGGCTCGCCGGGTGGGATGGCGGGATTGGCGAAGTCGCTTCCCCCGATCTCACGCCATCGTTCAAAACCGTCTCCACACCTTACGCCTATCACGGCGACCGGGTGACGTACACGGTGGGCATCCGCAACGCCACCGGGCCGCTGTCCCTCACTGCTGTGATGAGCGACGTGCTCCGTCCGGGTTTGGTCTATATCCCTGGCACGTTCACCGCCACGTCTGGCGCGGTGGACGAGACGCAAGCGCCGCTGCTACAATGGATGGGCGCGCTCTCGCCCACAGCCAACATCACCCTCACTTACGCTGCCGTTGTGACGTATCCCGACTCCAGCTTCACCGCTATCATCCCGGCTATCCTCACCAACCAGGCCAACATCGCCGTGCCGGGATATACGAGCGTCGCCCGCAGCGTTACGCTCAACGTCAACATGCGCCATATCTATCTGCCGTTGGTATTGAGGGCAAAGTAGTTCATGGTTGTTCCTGCATAAGCCTCTGAATGGCATCGGATGCGGATTCACGCAGATTGGTCAGAAATCATCTGCGTGAATCCGTGAAAATTTGTGTCCTGGTCTCAGATGGAATTCTTTGCGAAAAAATCACCGACTTCCTTTGCGTTTTGTCAATATTTATGGTAAGATATTTGTATAGTTGACGCAGGAGGTTAGTATGACAACTGTAGAGAGTGAACCGGTGAAGGCCAGCCGGCCTCCACAAAGCGCCGCCAATCGCAGCGTAAAGCGTGGGGGCGGATTTGGCCCATTATGGAATGCGTTCAAGAACATCGCCATCGTTTTCTCGTTCATCGTCAACTTCATCCTGGTGCTCGTTTTGCTGCTCACGCCCAAGCCGCTGTTTATGGCCAAAACCCAGGTGGCCGAACCGCTGTTGCTGGACCTGGACAGCGCCTTTGCCGCTCTGGGGGAAACGAACATCGTCTCCACTGTTTACATCACTGATACGATGCCGGTAGTCTTCGACCTGCCGCTGGCGCAAAACACAAACGTCGTGTTGGTGAGCGCGGTGCCGCTCCAGGCGCCGGCGACGTTCGTTTTGCCGGGCGGCGGGGGCGCGATCCACGGGACCGTGCAACTTGCGCTGCCGCAGGGGATGGCGCTGCCGGTGGCGCTAAATCTCATGGTGCCCGTCAGCACGACCGTACCCGTCATCATGCAAGTGCCCGTCGAAATCCCGCTGGCGAAAGCCGGTATGGCGCCGGCCATCGAACAACTGCGAGCCGTTTTCTCGCCCGTCACCGGGATGTTGCAAGGTCTGCCCAATTCCACCGAAGAACTCGTGCAGCAGATCGTCCAAAGCGTTCCCTAATGAATCGACGGCCCATCTGCAACTACGAAGGCTCCCACTATCGCACGGAATTCTGGGATACCACGCGCGCCTACGAGGACGCCGCTGAACGCATCGCCATGCGGGCGCTGTTACCGCCGCAAGGCCGCACGCTCGTCGAGATCGGCGCCGGCTTTGGGCGCATGGCCGACCTCTACGCGGGTTACGAGACGGTCGTGCTGTTCGATTACGCGCACACGCAGTTGGAGCAGGCCGTCGAGCGTCTTGGCGAAACCGGCGCGGATGGGCAACCCAGTTACCTCTTCGTCCAGGGTGATTTCTATCATCTACCGTTCGTCGCCGGGCTTTTTGACACGGTGACGATGGTGCGCACGCTACACCACGCCGCCGATGCGCCTGCCGTGTTGCGCGGCATCGCCGACATCCTGGGGCCGGGTGGGGCGTTCATCTTAGAATTCGCCAACAAGCTGAACCTCAAGGCGATGGCGCGCTACCTCCTGCGCCGCCAATCGTGGTCGCCTTTCGATCCTGAGCCGGTCGAATTTGTGGCGCTCAACTTCGATTTTCATCCCCGCTGGATGTGGGCGCAGTTGGAGCAAGCCGGTTTGCGCCGCGAGGCCACACGCACAGTCTCCCACTTCCGCATCGGCTTTCTCAAACGGCTCATTCCGGCGCGCCTTTTAGCGACCCTGGATGCGCTGGCGCAGCCGACCGGCGCGCTCTGGCAACTCAGTCCGAGCGTCTTCACGCGCGCGCGGGCCGGCGCGGGGAAAAGCCCGGCAGCCGAGGGGGCGTTCTTCCGCTGCCCGGCGTGCGGTGAACCATTGGGCGCGCCGCCGCAGGCTGAGTTTCACTGCCCATGTGGTAAGGTCTGGCGGCGCGAAGGCCACATCTACAACTTTCGCGATCCGGCATAATCTGTTATAATACGCGCATTCTGGCGATGTGAACCCAGAGCCGGAGTTAACGAAATGACGACGAGCAGGGGGTATACCCTGCTCGTTTTTAGTGAGAAATGTGATGCAATGGATTCGTGATTACAAACCTGATTTCGATGTTGCCCGGCTGTTTCGCTGGGCGCTCGTGATTACTTTGACAGGGAATATCGTGTTGGCTGTCGGGAAAGGCGCAGCGGCCTATCTCTCCGGCAGCGTGGCGTTGTATGCGGACGCCGCCAATTCCGTCTCGGACGTGTTGTACTCCCTGTTGATGGTACTCGGTCTGTGGATGGCGCAACAGCCGCCGGATATTGGTCATCCGCAAGGGCACGGACGGTTCGAGCCAGTCGTCGGGCTGATGGTCGCCGCCGCTATGACATTTGCCGGATATGAAGCCGGGCGTACTGCTGTGGAGCGATTCCTGGTTGGGGGGGCGACTGTGGCGCTTGGGTGGCCTGTGCTGGCTTTGCTGGTCAGCGCCGGCATCAAAGCGGCGATGTACGGCGCGATCCGGCGCATTGCGACGCAGGTCGCCAGTCCTACCCTCGCCGTCGTCGCGCAGGATAACCTCTCCGATGTCCTGACCTCTGGCGCGGCCTTTGTCGGGGTCCTCGGTTCGCATTTCTTGCACCCGTTGGCCGATCCCGTTGCGGGCATCCTCGTCGCGTTGTGGATCTTCCGCGCGGCCCTGTCGGCCTGGAAGGAGAACCTCGGTTATCTGACAGGCGCGGGTGCTTCGCGTGAAGTCCGCGAGGCGATTGCCACTGTTGCCACGAGCGTGCCGGGTGTTCTTGGTGTGCATCAAGTGATTACGGAATATGTAGGCCCGCGGCTGGTGGCCGATTTGCATATCGATGTGGACGGAGATTTATCACTTTTCGAGGCGCATCGTATCTCCGATGCTGTCCGTACCCAGTTGGAGGAGCTGGCCGAGGTGGATCGCGCCTACGTGCACGTGGAACCGTGCGAGGAGCATCCGGAAGGGTGTTTTGAGTCGCTGGGAAGTCAGGTATAATGACGTTTGTGGAAACTGAACCGGTTATAGACACACACGCGCGGACGTTGCCTGCCTGGCCCACGCTGTACGGTTGGGGATTTCTGCCTGTGGCCGCCGTTCTGGGCGGGGCCTGGGCCTTTGCTGCGCCGCTCAAAGGGGATACTTTGCTCGCCGTCCTCACCGCTATGGTGCTGGCGTTGGCGGGCTGGCTGCCTTTCTGGCGTATGGTGACGCGCACCTCGTGGGCAGAAACGTTCGCGTCGTGGCGCACCTGGAAGCAGGAAGCCCCTTTGCCTCTCTGGCCCTATCTCCAACCGGGGACGCCGGGCGCGGCTCTGCATCGCACTTTGCGACAGGCGCTGGCGTGGTGGCGCGAGGAGGGGTGGGCGGCGTTGGCTGCGCCCTTGTGTATGGCGGCGTTGGCTCTCGGTGTGAGCGTGCTGGCAGCGTTGGTCTTGGGCCGCGACGCGCTGCTGCTGACGTTGGCGATGGTCGCCTGGACCGAGATCGCCGTGCTCTGGCACGAGGGGCGCGGCGATGTGGGCGCGGCGTGGGCAGCGGGGGCTTTGGTGGGACTGCCCTGGCTGCTCGGCGCGTCGCTCGGCGCATCGACCGATAACACTGTGACGTTGCAGCCGGCGCTTTCTGCGCTGGCGCTTATGTTGCTGATGGCGTTTTATGCACACCCTGCACCTTTGGCGGCGCTGGGGCCTTTGCTGGGCGCCGGATTTCTCATTTGGCAAGGACGGTTCCTTGCCGCTGGCGGGGTACTGTTGCTGGCTTTGCCGGGGCTGTTGTTGCTCCTCCAGCGTCCATCGACGGCGATGTACCGGCGCGCTCTCACGCCGTGGCTTCTGGCGATGATCTTCTTGATGGCCTGGGCATTGTAAGATGGGCGACGCTGGATTGTGATCCAGCTCAAGCGGATAGGGTGTGATATGGGTTGGATTGTGGGTATTGTCGCGGCGCTGGCTCTGATCGCGTTCCTGTACTGGCAGCTCGTTCTGGCCGAAGGCGCCTACCTGGGTCGCCGCGTGGTCATCCTGCTCTACGATTGGTCGGCCCGCGTCTACGATCGCATCAAGGGGTACAACCCCGGCTACGAGCAGTGGTTCCTCGGTTTGCCGCTCAGCCAGGCTCTCGCCGATCATCCCGATCCTTTGATCCTCGACGTGGCGACCGGCACGGCGCGGTTGGCGCGCACACTCTTCCACCAGAACGGCTTTCGCGGGCGGCTCATCGGCCTCGACCTTTCGCGTAAGATGTTGCAGCAAGCGGCGCAGGCGACGGCGTTGTGGGCTAATCGCATCACCCTCATCCGTCAAGATGTCACGCAACTTCCTTTTCCCGATGCGACTTTCGATGCCGTCGTCTGCCTGGAGGCGCTGGAATTCATGCCGGACCCCGATCAAGTGCTGCGCGAGATGGCGCGCGTGCTGTGTCCTGGCGGGGTTTTCCTGATCACCAACCGCATCGGCAAGGACGCGCGCTGGCTGCCGGGGCGCACGTACAAGCCTGAGGCGTTCGAGGCGAAGTTGCACGCGCTGCCATTGGAGATGGTGCGCACCAAGCTGTGGCAAGAGGACTACGACCTGATTTCGGCTGTCAAAGTGGGCGCGCGTGGTCCGGTGGGGACGCGGCGGCTCGAAGAAATCCTGCGCTGTCCGCGCTGCGGGCAGCCGGTGCAGCGCACGGACGGCGCTTTCCAGTGCGCGAACAATCACGTCATTCCCCTCACCGCCGAGGGCATCCTCGATATGACGCGCTAGTCCATTGTGGCGGAAATTTCACACCGGCTAGCCATGCTTTCTCTTGCTCGGAGCGGATCGCCAGATCCGCGCTTGCTCGGAGCGGATCGCCAGATC
>DAOUAY010000446.1:0-16695 GCA_034432995.1 Anaerolineae bacterium
GGCATGGTCCGCAAAGAACTGCCGGGTGATTTTCGAGGTGTGATAGCGTGCGCCGTCCTGGATCAGAAACAGGGGAGCGGTCGTTTGTTCCAACACGTGGGTAAGAAAAGCGGTGTAGCTCTCCGCGTTGAATTTGCCGGTGATGCCCTGGTAGAAAAACGGTAGTGACGTGAGATTATCTCCAACCGGATAGGAGGTGGACGTGTGAATGAGGTAGGATTGTGGAATGAAGAAAAACACACCTGCCACTACACGACCTCCGTTGGCAACTTTAGCATGTGTCAATCAGCGGTGCGAATGGTGCGGGCAAGCAGGGCAGCACCATCTGACCGTGCGCAAGACGTATGGAAAGGATGCGATACGGTGTTTGCGGTGTTGCCCGTGCGGGACGGAGTTCAGCGAGCGAAAGAACACAGCGCTGTGGAACACCTCACGCCCAATACCTCCGCTATCGAGCGGCGCAAGGGCACGGCGCGCCGCATGAGCGCGCACCAGGTGCGCCAGTCCCTGGCCTTCTCCCGCCGCTCCGCCACCAAACTCGCTCTCGGTTGGTGGGGCGTCACCGTCTACAACTGGTCGCGTCCGCACCGCACCTTACGTCAGCCCTTGCGGGCACCGCTGGGTAAAAAAGTATCACCCCCGCACGCCGGCCATGGCTTTGCGGTTGGCCGATTATCTTTTCACTGTTCGGGAGATTCTCCTCTCGCCGGTGTTTCCCCCCGGTGGTTGGAGATAATCTCATGTCACCACCGCTCGTCGCCTGACCGCCCAAAAGTGCAAAGATAGAGAGAAATGCCGTGAATTTGCGCAAAATAAGGTCTCAAATGTGGCCTAAGCGTTTCCACTGGTCTGCCCGGGTGATGAAAAGAATACCATCTCACCTGCCGGCAGTGCTCGTGCTCGGGGCTGTTTCGCAGATCGCCCAGGTCCTGTTCTTACGCGAATTGTTAATGGTGTTTCAGGGCAGCGAGCTTTCAATCGGGATTATTCTGGCGGCCTGGTTGGCCTGGGTGGGTGTGGGCAGCCATTGGGGTGCCAACCTGGTTGAACGAATCGGTCGCCCAGGGCTCCTGTTTTCGCTCAGTGCGGCGGGTATCGTGGTCACGCTACCAGCGACTATCCTGTTCATGCGTGGGCTGCGAGCATTCTTCACCGGTCCTCCTGGCTCCTATCTCTCCCTGTTGGATATGATCATCGCGAGTTTCCTGCTGATGGCGCCAACCTGCCTTCTGCTTGGAGGGCAGTTTGTCCTGCTATCCAGAATCTGGCGCGAAGGCGAGCAGGCGAACGACGCCTCTGGCGCCGGCAAAACGTATGTGGGCGAAGCAGCCGGGAACATGATCGGCGGACTTCTGTTCACTTTCCTCATGGTGCATCTGCTGAACTCGTTCCAATCCGCTTTTTTGGCTGCCATTTTGATGCTCGCTGCCCTCCTCGTCTTGACTCGAAAACTCACCCTACCGGCTGGGCGATTCCACCTGATATCTGCGGTACTCCTGGCGGTTCTTGCCCTCGTTTTTCTTTCCTCGAATGAACTGGACGCCTGGGCCTACAAGCTGCAATGGCGATATTTCATGCCGCACCATCGGCTGGTTGAAACGTACCAGTCCAAACACGGGACCATCTCAGTTGTGCAGCATGCAGATCAGTACAGCTTCTTCCAGAGTGGGCATCTGATATTCAGCACCGCTGGGCCTGAGGCTGCAATCACCGGCCTGGAGGATCAGGAAGCGGTTGAATTTGCCCATTTTTCGATGGTCCAGCATGAGAGTCCCGCCAGTGTGCTGCTGATCGGCGGTGGATTGCGCGGCACATTAAGCGAGATTACCAAACACCCGGTGGAGCGAGTTGACTACATCGAACTTGATGAAGTGTTAACCACAGCAGCCCGGCCATACGTCTCCCCAACCACGTTGAAGGCCCTCGCCGATCCCCGAGTGCGTCTCATTCACACCGACGGCAGGTTATTCGTAGCATCTACCCAAGAGAAGTACGACATCATCATTGTTGATGTTCCTGACCCGGCAACCGCCGTTCTGAATCGCTACTATACCAAGGAATTCTTCGCCGAAGCCGGAGCTCTGCTCAAACCTGAGGGAGTTTTTGTCATTGGGGCCACATCCACTCCGGACCTGCGCGGTATCGCGGTGTCCAATCGAAATGCTGCTCTTTACCATACTCTGTCGAGCGTTTTCTCACAGGTGGTCCTGGCCGGCGACCGTTTCATGTATTTTTTTGCCAGCCATTCAGCAGGGCAGGTCTCGCTGGATGCAGTGCTGCTGCAGCAGCGTTATCTGGAAAGGGGTATCGAGGCGGCCGGGTTCTCGCCGCAACATTACTTTACGCTGCTGCAGGAATCGCAGCTAAGACGGGTGAATTGGATTGTGCGCAATCATGGGCGCAGCCCGGATGCACACCTGCTTGGCCCTCCGGGGGTGCCGCTGATAAGCTACTCAATACCCGACCAGGAGCGAATGGAAAAACTGCTGCCAGCAGTGCAGCAGCGATATTTTATCAATTCGGACCTAAAACCGATCGCCTACTATTATTCCTTGATGTATCTCGATGATCTAACTCGTGAGGAGAGCGGCAGCGGTACGCTCAAATGGCTGCTACAGTTTCAGTTCTGGTGGCTGCTGCCATTCTTTGCTCTTCCCTTGTTTATGGTGTCGGCCCTGCGGGTTATGCCACTCCAGACAAGGCGAAGGGTTGACACTCATTTTGCCGTTCTATTTACGGTGTTGGCCACCGGATTCTCAACCATGGCGTTGCAGATCGCCCTGCTGTTCTCCTTTCAAAGCATCTATGGCTTCATCTACGAACTGGTTGGGCTGATCGTGGCGTTGTTCATGGGTGGGCTGGCTCTGGGTGCTTATATCACCAATCGTTACGTGAAGAACAAGACGAACAAGAGCACTCTGGCAGGAGTCCAACTGCTCATTGGCTCGTTCGCCGTACTGATCGCATTGTTCCTGCCAACCGCAGCCGGGCTACAGTCTCCGGTCATGGTATTTGTGCTGTTCTCCGCGTTCACCGTTGCTGCCGGGTTTGTAAACGGTGTATACTTTCCATTAACTGCTGCCTGTTGCGCTGTCTTGACCGGGAGCGCCGAAAAATCCGCTGGCAGCGTCTATGGCGTAGAGCTATTTGGGGCATGTGTTGGCGCAGCGCTGGCCAGCGTGGTGGTAGCGCCCATACTGGGCATCGTCGCTTGCTGTCTCATGGCCGGAATGACCAACCTCACCGCTTTTGGAGTAATATTGATATCAAGAGGTTTGAGCAGGTATGAATAAGGGCCGGTTACATACCCAACTGAGCCGCCGCGACTTCCTGGGAGCTGGGCTAGCTGGCCTCTGCGGCCTATGCCTGGCTGGGAATTTAAGCTGTGTCCCGCAGGAAGCTTCACATCAGGATCAATCCCAGCCGTTAACTCAGAAGGGATTCGTTAAGCCCCGAGCTGCCGTCTGGTTCAGCCAGCTTGACCAGGGCACACTGCGCTGTGAGCTCTGCCCCCATCGCTGCGCACTGGCAAAGGGTCAAAGATCCCTTTGTAGGGTTCGAGAAAACCGGCAAGGCTCGGGATACACCCTGGCATACGGCAATCCCGCTCTGGTGCAAGAAGACCCGGTCGAGCGCATACCATTCCTCCACGTGACGCCGGGCAGACGGACGTTGTCAGTCTCCACCGCGGGGTGCAACCTGGCTTGCCAATTCTGCGAGGTTTGGGATATGGCTCTGGTACACCCGGAGGATGTCTACGCCTACGACATGTCACCAGACAGGATTGTCGCACATGCCCAAGCCTCAGGGGTCCGCGCGATCAGCTACGCTTTTGGCGAACCGGTGATTTTCTACGAATACATGCTGGACATAGCCAGCCGGGCCAGAGAAGCTGGGCTGCTGAACCTGATCCAAACCGCTGGATACATACAGCCAGAGCCGCTTCAAGAGCTGAGCGGGAAACTGGATGCGGCGAATGTTGACTTGAAAGCCTTCGACCCAACCTTTTACCAGGAGGTCGTCGGTGGAGAGCTACAACCTGTGCTGGCATCCCTGAAATCTCTGTGGGAGGCAGAAGTCCATGTCGAGATTACTAACACGGTAATCCCAACCCTCAACGACGATATGGATATGATTCGCGCCATGTGCACCTGGATTGTAAAAGAGTTGGGCGCGGGTGTGCCGCTGCACTTTTCCCGCTTCTATCCCTTGTACCGGCTTTCCGCCCTGCCCAGAACCCCGGTATCAACGCTTGACCGGGCCAGGGAAGTAGCCCTTGAAGCTGGTCTTGAATACGTATATATCGCCAAGGTTGTCGGGCACGAGGGAGGGAATACCTTCTGCGGCGAATGCGGAGAGCTCGTCATCAAGCGAGTGGGGTTTGTCATTGACGAAATGCACCTGGAAAACGGCGGTTGCAGATACTGCCGTAGGGAAATTCCTGGCAGGTGGGTATGATTCAGGAAAGCCTTTGCCGGTGCAATTCGAGATGGACAAGGGAACGCTGGTCGAGATTGGTCAGCCCCGCCTCAATGGCCCACTCCATCGCTTCCACGTATTCTTCAGAAGTGATCGCGCGGGCGATACGCTTGTATTCAAAGGCTTTGTATTCAACCCGGTATTGAGCCATGATATTCACGTAGGTTTCAGTCGAGAGGTTGTTGGCCACCCAATGGACGAATGCGTGGGTGCCGGCCACTCGATTCGGCATGACCAGGTGACGAATCATCAGCCCACGCAAAGCGATGCCCCGTCCATCGCTAAGCAGATTGCCCACCTGGCGATACATTTCAATGATCCCCTCCTGTGCGATCTGGGGATAATCAGCCGCCATAGCCAGGTTATAGCGAGCCGCCTCAGCGCTGTCCATGAATTTCAAATCCGGCAAATAGATGTCCACAATGTCCTCTAGCAGTTTGATACTCTCAACACAGTCGTAGCCGCTGGTGTTGTAGCATAAGGGCACGCGTAGTCCTTTCTGCATGGCGATCCTGGTCGCGTTGAGAATATACGGCATGACGTGGGTTGGCGTGACCAGATTGATATTGTGGGCGCCTCGTCGCTGGAGGTCGAGCATCATATCCGCAAGGTCTTCGTCGCTGATTTGGCTTCCCAACCCCTCATGGGCAATAGGCCAGTTCTGGCAGAATACACAGCGCAGGTTGCAGTTGGAAAAAAAGATGGTTCCAGAGCCGTAGTCTCCCACCAGGGGTATCTCTTCCCCGAAGTGTAGACCGTAGCTATAGACCATCACTTTTTCCGGGGCGCGACAAAAGCCTTTCTGTCCTTTGAGGCGATTGACCCCGCAGCGACGTGGGCAGAGCCTGCATTCTTCCAAGATCCCATAAGCCTGCTCGATCCGCTCTGCAAATTTGCCTTCTGCTTCCGCTCTTACATAAACAGGTTGCCATGGTTCCGAAGTTGGCTGGCCTGATTTCGCAGCCGGCTGCTGTGTTTCCGGAGCAACGCGCAGCTCATCTACCCCCTGGCAGGCCTTCAGCAGAACTGCCCCACCAGAGAAGCATAAGGTCTTCAGGAATCCTCGACGTGAGACCGACATGTGTTGTCCCCGTTTATGGAGATTATATCGGAATCGTGCATGATATATCAAGCGGCCCCATGAAAAAGGTGCGTGCAAAGGTTGTCAGCGACTCGCTGGACGCGGGGTATTGACCTCACCCCCAGCCTCGCTGCGCTCGGCCTTTCCCCCTCTCCATGCATGGAGAGGGGGTTGTCGAGGCGCGCCAGCGCCGAGGCGGGGGTGAGGTAAAGCAGGGCGCGGCGGAACAGCCCCCTACTACCTGACAGGTTTTGCACGCACCCCCATGAAAACGGACGCGTTTCACAAGAGTTCACGGCCGGCTCATCACGCGGCAGATCGGAACGGGTCTGTCGCGCATCATGAACTCAACCGAAATGCGCCCCAGGGAGATCACCCCCTTGTGTTATCAAAGGAAATGTGCTAACCTGTATGCATGTATGAAAATGTATGTATAGGCCTGCATATGCGAGGCTGGCGTCCTAGAGCTTCGTCAAGCGGAAGCGTGCTGGTTCCTGACAAGGGGCTGCCTGTCCATGGCCAACGTTGTTTTCGTCGCAGGGAGCGCTTTCAATGAGCAGCACACGCGAAAACGCTGTGACCGACATCAAGTTTCTTAAAGAGAGTCTCTATTCATTACACGTCCAGCTTCATCATAATCTGCAACGCCTGATTTACACTGGGCACTGGTCAACTAATAGTTTAGTGCCATCAGAGACAGAGATCGCAAGGCATCTGAATATCAGCAGGAGCACTGTCCGACTCGCTATGCAGCGAGCGGAATTGGAGGGCTTGATTCGACGTGTGCCTGGCAAGGGAACCTTTGTCGCTTATTCCCGCCAGAACGAGTACCAATCTGGGTCCATAGCTTATGTCACCCCTTATCAACCTGTTAGCGAATGGGGCGCTGTGATACTCAATGGGGCGGAAAGCGCAGCGCGCGCAAGGGGTTATCGTCTTCTTTATTGCCGAAGAAACGAGCACCAGAGCGAAGCCCACCTCCTGCAGGAATTGCAGGACGACCACATCGCCGGAATTCTGCTGTGGCCAGAGGCCAGAAGGTCACTGACACAGGACGAGATCGCAAGTTACCGCCAGCTCCACATTCCTGTGGTCCTCATGGACCGAACTATCACAGGAGTGGACTATGATTGCGTCACCAGCGAAAACTATGCTGGGGCCACCTCGCTCATGCAGCATCTAATCGAACTGGGCCATAAGCACATTGTCTTTGTCACTCACCGCTATACGGATCTGCTCACTGTAGCAGAACGATATCGAGCCTATGAAGATGCTATGCGTCAAGCTCACCTGAGTCCAGCCAACTTCTGGCTTATCGGTGACGGCTTTCGAGAGACGGATGAGCGGCAGATCCTTGATCCTCGCAGCGATGCGGTGGCTGTCGAATTGATGCAGATCATCCGCTATTTACAGGAGGCCTCACCGCGTCCTACAGCAGTGTTTGCATTGAACGACACTATCGCCATCCTGGTCATGAGAGTCGCGGCGCTGCTGGGTATCCGTGTGCCGGACGAGCTTTCAATCGCAGGATTCGATGACATGCCCTTCACGGCCTGTCTAAGCGTGCCCCTGACCACAGTCGCCCAGGACACCATGGCCATAGGGCGGCAGGCAGCACACTTACTCCTCAACCGCATCGAAGGTTGGGATGGCGCTCCTCAACTTGAACTGATTCCCACCAAATTGCACGTGCGGCAGTCTACGGCTGCACCGCCGAAGGTGTAGGCCTCACACGAAAGGAGGTCAGAGATCGAAGGCAAAGGAAAAAAGTACTACGCCTACGGTTCGTATCACCAGAAAGACCTTGAGGAGGCAAAAAGATGAAAGTGGCCAAGGCTCTAAGTTTCGCCCTGTTTGTACTGACGGCAGTGTGCGCGTTGGTACTGCCGGGCTTCGTGAGCGCTCAGGAGGAAGTCGCTCGCGAAGACACCGTGATCTTCGACATTGATGAATCCGAGATCCCCAGCCCCGAAAACTCCAACTGGATGTTGCCGGGCATTCGCCGCAATCAAGGGGCGCACCAGGCAATGTGGGAACCCCTTTTCATCCTGAACTATGAAACCGGCGAAATCCAGCCCTGGCTGGGGACCGGCTTCACGCCCAATGACACGCAGGACGTCTGGACGCTGACCCTGCGCGACGGCGTCAAGTGGTCGGATGGCGAAGCTTTCAACGCCGACGACGTGGTCTTCACCGTTAACATGCTGTTAGGTGATGAGACAGCCACGCTGGGCAGCGCAGCCGAATTGCAGCAGTGGATCAGCAGCGTCGAGAAGATCGACGATCTGACAGTGCAGTTTAACCTGAAGGCTCCCAACCCCCGCTTCCAGTTGGATTACTGGTCAGTCCGCATCTGGGGAGGGCCTGTTATCCTGCCCGAGCACGTGTGGAAGGATCAAGACCCCTTCACCTTCACGTTTTACGATCCTGAGAAGGGTTGGCCGATCGGCACCGGCCCCTATAAGCTGGTCAGCGTGAGCCCAACCGAGTTCGTTTGGGAGCGCCGCGACGACTGGTGGGGTGCGGAAACCGGCTGGCTGCCCTTGCCAGAACCGAAACGACTGATCTGGATCATCACCGGCCCAGAAGAAACCAAAGCCATGTTGATGGCCGACAACCAGCTTGACAGCGCGATGAACATCACGCTCGGCGCGTTCGAGGCGGTTAAGGCGCGCAACCCCAACGTCATCGCGTGGTATGATGACCTGCCTTACGCCTGGGCCGATCCGTGCCCACGCCAGATCAGTTTCAATATGGCGGTTCCCCCGTGGAACAATGCCAATCTACGCAAGGCGGTCAGCCTGATCATTGATCGCAACCAGATCGTCGAGATCTCCTACGAAGGCACCTCCGTCCCGTCCAAGACGATGTTCGTCCAGTATGGCGCCATGAGTCCTTACATTGACGCCATTGTCGCTGCCGGGATGGGGATCGATCCGGTAAGCCGTCCCGACGAAGGCAAAGCCCTGATCGAAGCAGAAGGCTACGCGCTGAACGGTGATGGCTTCTACGAGAAAGATGGCCAGGTGCTGGCAGCGGACTTCATCGTTGACGAAGGCACGATCGAGTATCGTCGTGTTGTTGAGGTCGTGGTCGAGCAGTTGCGTAGGGCGGGTATCGACGCGACCATGCGCCCGGTGACCTCTGCGGCCTGGCAAGAAGAACGAGCCATGGGCAGCCATCGGGCGCATTTCAACTGGGATGCCTGCGGTTCTGTCAACGAGCCATGGTTCTCGATGAACACGCTCAACATGTTCTACTATGTTCCGGTTGGCGAGCGCGCGTCTGCCAACTTCGACCGCTGGAACACCGAAGGTGCGCAGGCTTATAGCGCCATCGTCGATCGGATCGGTGTGCTGCCGCTCGGCGATCCGCAGATCGTGGATCTGGTCGTGGAAGCGTACCGCTACGTGTACGATGAAACGCCGTCGATCCCGCTCGCCCAGGCAGTAAAACTGGTCCCGTTTGACACCACCTATTGGACGGGCTGGCCCACCGCGGAGAACAACTACAACCACCCGGCCACCTGGTGGTTCAGCACGCACCAGATCATCCACAACTTGAAGAAAGCCGGGTAGTCACACGCAAAGGGGTGGGGGAAGTCCCCCCACCCCATTTTCATATCGAGGTGGGCCTGGAAAGGCATGTCATGGGCGGAATTACCTTACGCTACCTGTTGCGACGTCTAGCGATCTTTTTTCTCACCATCTGGACGAGCGCCACGATCATATGGATGATTCCACGCCTCGCCCCCGGCGACCCGATTTCGGCGATGGTCGCTCGGATGACTCAACAGGCCGGTTTCGTCGAAAACTCAGATGTGATCATTGAGGGTTGGAAAGCGCGCTTCGGGCTGAACGACCCGCTGTACGTGCAGTATTTCCGTTACCTGGGCAATGTTGTCCGCTTGGATTTTGGCTATTCGCTGGCGCACTTCCCGACCCCGGTCAACGAAATGATCGGGCGCGCGCTCCCCTGGACAGTGGGCTTACTCCTCGTCGCTATTACGCTCACGTTCTTGATAGGGAATTTCCTGGGGGCACTGCTGGCCTGGCGCGGAACGCCGCGGATGTTCAAGCTTCTCATCTCCCTGGGGATGATTTTCACCTCGATTCCGCCTATACTCGCCGCCATTTTCCTGATCTATACCTTTGCTTTTACCCTCGATTGGTTCCCGATCAATGGCTCGTATGGGCGCGGGATGCAGCCCACCTTTAGCCAGGATTTCATCGCCAGCGTGATCCGGCACGGCACGCTGCCAGCACTCTCGATCGTCCTGGTGACCTTTGGCTACTGGGCCCTGGGCATGCGGGGCATGATGATGACCGTCGAAGGGGAAGACTACATCCATCTGGCTCGTGCCAAGGGGCTGAGACCCCTTTACATCCTCTACCGTTATATGATTCGCAACGCGATTCTGCCGCAGGTCACCGCTCTGGCCATCACCCTAGGGACTCTCGTCAGCGGTCAAGTGCTGGTCGAATACATTTTCACCTATCAAGGGATGGGCACAGTCCTGTTCAGCTCGATCCGCAATCAGGATTATCCCGTAATCCAGGGAGTGTCGTTCTTCGTGATCCTATTGACGGCGCTGGCTGTGTTGATCATCGATCTGATCTACCCTCTGATCGATCCCCGTATCACTTACGAAAGAGGTTAGCTATGGTCTCTACAGAGAGCAGCCGGGACCACGCTGTCGCACCGACTCTCGAGCGCGCACGCCCCCCAAAACGCATGGGCCGTTTGAATCGCTGGGATACCCCCTGGTTCAATCCCAAGCTGATCGTCGGGGTCGCCATCATCAGCACAATACTCCTGAGCGGCATCTTGGGGCGCTACTTCTGGAACACTGACCTCGCCTACGCCGCCAGTTCACCGCTCAATCTTCCCCCGGTTGGGTTCACCAACATGCGCGGGCAAAGCGGTACCTGGGATCACCCGCTTGGCACAGAAAACAGCGGGCGCGATATGTTGGCGCTGATGATCGTCGCCGCGCCGAACTCGTTCATGGTCGGGGTGATCGCAGCCAGCGTGGGCATGTCGGTCGGGATTTTCCTGGGTTTTTCGGCAGGGTTCATCGGCGGGCGAATAGACGACCTCGTCCGACTGATGTCGGACGTCACCGTCACCATACCCGCGCTGATGGTGCTCATAGTCATCCAGTCGCTGCTCAGGCAGGTAGAAATCACGACGATGGCGTTGTTGATCGCGTTGTTTGCCTGGCCCTCTCCCACACGCCTGATTCGCGCTCAAGTCTTGAGCATGAGGGAAAGTGGCTACGTCAAGATGGCCAGATTGTCGGGCGCATCTACCTTTTCGATCATGTTCAAGGAGATTATGCCCAACCTGCTACCCTATCTCGCCGCCAGTTGGATTGGCAACGCAGCCGGAGCGATTCTGGCCGCGATCGGCCTGGAAGTGCTGGGGCTTGGCCCCCAGCGCGTCCCCACCCTCGGCGGGATGATCTACTTCGCGTTGGGCGCTGCGGCCATGCTGCGCGATATGTGGTGGTGGTGGGGCCTGCCCACGCTCGCGCTGGCAACGATGTTTGTCGGCCTGCTGTTGATCAACCTCGGCCTCGACGAGATCGCTAACCCACGTCTCCGCCAGGCCTCGCAGTAAGGAAAAAACACGTCCATGGAAAACACCGCCAGCAAGCAGCAAACAGTCCTCGAAGTCCGGGATTTGAGAGTATACTACGAGACGCCAAAGGGCGATGTCTTGGCCGTCGATGGCATTGACTTCGACCTGTACGAAGGTGAAATCCTGGGGCTGGTGGGCGAATCGGGCTGTGGCAAATCCACGGTGGCTATGGGCATTTTGCAGCTCGTCATCCCGCCGGGACGCATTGTTTCTGGCGAGGTGCGGCTGTTGGGGAAAAACCTGCTGGGCCTGCGCGAACAAGAACTGCGCAAAAAACGCTGGGCTGAGCTATCCTTGATCCCACAGGGGGCGATGAACTCGCTGAATCCAACCATGCGGGTTAAAGACCAGCTCTACGATGTTATTAGAGCCCATGAAGGCCGGGCCGCGAGACACGGCTTTCAACAGCGGAGAAACGAACTCTTAGAAATGGTTGGGCTGCCGACGCGCGTGGCGAATATGTATCCCCATGAACTGAGCGGAGGGATGAAACAGCGCGTGTGTATTGCCATGGCTATCGCGCTCAGCCCCACCGTGATCATCGCCGACGAGCTTACCAGCGCGCTCGATGTGGTCGTGCAGCGCGTCGTGGCCCAGACCATGTTCCGGGTCAAGCAACAACTCGGCGTTTCGATGATCATGATCGGGCACGATATGGGCCTGATGGCGCAAATGGTCGATCGGCTGGCCGTGATGTATGCGGGGAAGATCGTGGAGAGCGGGCCGTCCGAGGTTATCTTCCACAAGCCCGGCCACCCCTATTCGCAGTTGTTGATCGAGTCGGTGCCATCGCTGAAAGAGAGGAAGCCGCTCAAGATCACCGAAGGCATCACGCATGATCCGCGCAAGCCCCCGCCGGGCTGTATCTTCCAGTTACGTTGTCCGTCCGTGATGGACAAGTGCCGCACGCAAGTGCCGCTATTGCAAGAGATTTCCCCCAATCAGCGGATCGCCTGTCATTTGCACAAAGAGACAGGGAATGGGAGCCATGTCCATGTCGCAGATGTTGCTGGAAATTCGTAACTTAACCAAGGTCTATACGCAACGCTCGCTGATTGAAGGCAAACGGACGGTTGTCGCTTTGCAGGATTTCAGCCTCGCCATACCAGAACGCCCCCCTTCAGTGATCACGATTGCTGGTGAAAGCGGGAGCGGCAAGACGACTCTTGCGAACCTGGTTCTGGGGTTTATCCGCCCAACGTCCGGCCAGATTATCTACAAGGGTCAAGACATATCAACGGCCAGCTCACGGCAGATCAAGGACTATCGTCGCGAGGTGCAGGCTGTTTTTCAAGACCCATTCGGTGTCTACAATCCTTTTTACCGCGTCTGTCATGTTTTCGACCTCATCATTGATGATTTCAGACTAAGCACCAACAAGATGCGAAAACGGGACATCGTTGAAGAAGCACTGAATGTAGTAGGGTTACATGGCGAGGATGTGTTGCGCAAGTACCCTCACCAGTTGAGCGGGGGGCAGCGCCAGCGGATCATGATGGCCCGTGCGTATTTGATCAAACCGAAATTGATCATCGCCGACGAGCCGGTGTCCATGATTGACGCCTCGCTGCGGGCGTCTATTCTTGACGTCATGATTCGCCTGAAGGAAAAAAACAACATTTCTTTCCTCTTTATCACCCACGATTTGAGTACAGCCTACCAGATCAGCGACCAGATTCACGTTCTTTATCAGGGGATCGTTACCGAAACGGGGAACACGCTAAGCGTCATCAACCGTCCACATCACCCCTACGTCCAACTGCTCGTGGATTCGGTGCCGATCCCAGATCCTAATGTGAAGTGGAAAGGCGAGATCGTGCTGCCTGCGGAGGAAGAAATGCGCAGTTCCATCCATAGCGGCTGCCGGTTCTATCCCCGGTGCCCGCAGCAGATGGGGCGCTGCCTTGCGGCGCAGCCAGCGCTGTATCAGGTTGCAGACGAACACCAGGTAGCCTGCTATTTGTATGACGCTATGGCTGAGGGCTTGCCTGAAGCACAGTTATCGGCCGCATCTGTAGCATCTTAGGGAACATGGATATGTATCATCAAGTATATTGGACGCCACAGAAAATAGCCCAACGTCTGGCGCTGATTGCCTCTCTGGTACACAGACAACAACAGCCGCTGCCCTCTTTTCGTTACACGGCCCTGCCAGGGCCGCTCGAAAATCCGCCGGTTGGTCCGGATGCCGACGATAGCCACTGGCCGATCATAGAGGCAAACACTTACTGGGGCACCTGGGTGACCGATTTTGCCATGCGCACCCGGTTCCAGGTTCCTGCGGCGTGGAGAGAAGACAGTCGGCCAATCGCACTTCACCTGCCCATTGGCAGTGCGGGAGACTTCAGCCATCCGGAGGCATTGGCTTATATCGATGGCGAACCCTACGCCGCAGCCGATCGCCATCATCAGGAAATCCTATTGCCAGAACGTTGGTGCGACGGCGCCCCTCACCTGTTGGCCCTGCATGGCTGGACGGGGTTGGGAGGTTTTGACTCTCCAGACCCCAGCGCCAAGCTCTTGATGAAGACATGCGCTGTCGTGCAAATCGACCCGCCCACCCGTGATTTCATAGCGACGGCGCGCATGGCCCTGGAAGTCGCCGAACAACTCTCCGATGATGACCCGATCAAAGGCCGGCTGCTTAATGCCCTCGACGCAGCATTCAAAGTTCTGGATACCCGCGATCCCTTGCGAACCGCGGCCTTCTACGACAGTGTCCCGCCGGCCCTGTCCCTGTTGAGAACAGGCATTGCCGCCGCCGGGGCACCCCTCGACGTGGAAATCATCGGCGTGGGCCATGCTCATATTGATGTTGCCTGGCTATGGACGCTGGGACAGACTCGGCGCAAAGCCGGTCGTACCTTCAGCACTGTCCTGCGTTTGATGGAAGAATTCCCCACCTACACCTTCTCGCAGAGCCAGCCGCAGCTCTACCAATATGTCGAGGAAGACTATCCTGGCATTTTTGCCCAGATCAGCAAACGGGTGCAGGAAGGGCGCTGGGAGCTCATTGGAGGAACGTGGGTCGAGCCGGACCTCAACGTTATTGGAGCCGAGGCGCTGGTCCGGCAATTTTTGCTGGGCCGGGCGTATTTTCGCGACCACTTTGGCGAGATTGACACCCCCGTCTTGTGGCTGCCAGATACCTTCGGCTATTGTTGGGCGCTGCCCCAGCTCATTAGCCAGGCCGGAATGAAGTACTTCATCACGCACAAGATGAGCTGGAACCAATACAACCAGATGCCGCACCAGATTCTGTGGTGGCAGGGCCTTGATGGCACACGGGTGCTGACGCATTTTCTGACGACACCCTCTGGGTGGGCGGCCCTGCCTCACAGCACGACATACAACGGGAACGTCTCGGCGGCGGAGATATTCGGAACGTGGCGGAATTTCACCCAGAAAGAGCTTCACAACGAACTGCTCACCGCCTATGGGTACGGCGACGGCGGTGGTGGCCCGACCCGCGAAATGCTACAGAACATGAGCAATCTGGCCAATCTGCCGGGCGCGCCTCGCGTGCGCCCGGGGACGGTGCGCGAGTTCATGGAGCGCATCGAACGTGAACTCTCCGATCAACTCCCCGTTTGGAACGGCGAATTCTACCTGGAATATCACCGGGGCACGCTTACTAGCCAGGGAAGAACCAAGCGCAACAACCGAAAAAACGAGTTTCTGCTGCACGACGCTGAATTTCTGGCGGCGTGGGCGGCGCTCGTGACGGATTACCGGTATCCGCACGACGACCTGAGCGCCGCCTGGAAACTGCTGTGTTTGAACCAGTTCCACGACATCCTGCCCGGATCGTCCATCGAGTCGGTCTATGCCGACAGCCAGCGCGATCACCAGCGTATCCGTGAACTTGGCGAAACGGTGCGCGATGAAGCCTTGGCCGCCCTGGCGCAATGCCTCCCCGCCGATGCCACCATCGTTGCCGTTAACCCGCTATCGTTCGCTGGCCGCCGTATGGGCCTTCTGCCGGCTGAACTCGCTCCGAACAGACGCCTGGTTGACTTGCGCAACGGAACGCCTCTGATCACCCAGGCCGTTAGAGGAGGCACGCTGGTTGAAGTGGGCGCGCTGGCTCCTTATTCCCTGGTTCCCATCCGGGAGGAAGCGGGCGCGCCTCCCGCCGTTGACACGGCGCTTGGGGTGGCGGTTGAAGGTGATCGCGCCCTGCTGGAAAACGCCTTGCTGCGTGTTGAATTTGACCCGTCTGGAGAAATTGCGCGCATTCTCGATAAGGAAGCGGGGCGCGACGTATTGGCTCCAGGGATGACGGCCAACACCCTGCAGGCGTTTGAAGATCGCCCGATGAATTTTGACGCCTGGGATATTGACATCTACTACGAAGATCGACCCGAAACGCTCGCCCAGGTTGAAAGCATCGCCGTTGCGGAAACAGGCCCCCTACGTGTCGGGCTGCGAATTCACCGCCGCTACCGCCGCAGCGAAATCGTCCAGACGGTGTATCTCTACCGGGACAGCAAGCGCATTGATTTTGACACCTGGATCGATTGGCGCGAGCAGCATGTGCTGCTTAAGGTGGCTTTCCCGGTCAATATCTTGAATCCAATGGCTACGTTCGACATTCAGTGGGGCAATATCCAGCGCCCGACCCATCGGAACACGTCCTGGGATTGGGCACGCTTCGAAACATGCGCTCACAAATGGGCCGACCTAAGCGAAAGCAACTACGGTGTGGCCCTGTTGAACGACTGCAAATATGGTTACGATGTTCACGAAAACGTCATACGGCTGACGCTCCTCAAAAGCGCAACTAGCCCCGACCCCCACGCCGATCAGGGCGAACACATGATGACCTACAGCCTGCTGCCCCACCTGGGCCACTGGCCTCAGGGGGTTGTCGCGGCCGGCTATGATCTCAATGATCCGCTGATCCTGCGCCACGTGCCAGCAAGCCGTACCCAGACGATGCCACTCTCCTCTTTTGTGACGGTGGACGCGCCAAATGTGGTGATCGAAACCATCAAACAAGCCGAAGACACTCGCGGAATCATCGTGCGTCTGTACGAAAACGAGCGCGCTCGAGGCACAGTTACGCTGCGGGCCGGATTCCCGCTGCAAGCGGTCTATCGCTGCAATATGCTGGAAAATGACGAGGCTGAACTCGCAACCCAGGAGGATGTGGTGCGTTTTGAGATGGCGCCCTATCAGATCGTCACCTTACGGCTTCTGCCAGAACGGGCGTAAACGCGTGGCCTGTACGTCGTCACATCGGGTGCGGGCAAAGGTTGTCGCCAACTCGCGTGCCGCAGGGACCTTGACCTCACTCCCCAGCCGCGCTGCGCTCGGCTCGCCCCCTCTTCCGCCAGGGGCAGGCTCAGACGGCCTATTCTGCCGCCGGTGGTGACATGAGATTATCTCCAACCGCCGGGGGGAAACACCGGCGAGAGGAGAATCTCCCGAACGGTAAAGATGTGATTGGCCAGCCCCAAGGCCATGGCCGGCGTGCGGGGCTGATACTT
>DAOUAY010000447.1:0-10132 GCA_034432995.1 Anaerolineae bacterium
TGTTGGCGGGCCATACGCAGATGGCGTTTATTGCGGTGGCGGGGCTGGTGGTGTGGGTTGCGAGTTGCGAGTTGCGTGCTAGCAATCAGCAATCAGCGGTCAGCCTTCAGCAATCAGAAGTTAGCAGTCAGAAACTAGCATCGAGCATCCAGCAACCAGCAACGTGTAATGAGCCTCCAGCATTACCCCGTCAATCGAATGTCGTTTCGCATCCTGCCCCCCGTCTACCGTCTACCGTCTACTGTCTACTGTCTACCATCTACCGTTTACTGCCTTATGCCCTTGCCGGCCTGATCGCGGCGGCGCAACTGCTGCCGACGGTCGAACTGTCACGCTATTCGATGCGCAGCGGAGGATTGCCGTGGCGCGAAGCGGTCTCCTTCTCCGTGCGGCCGTGGGAATTGGTACGCGTGCTCGTCCCGCCGTATGTCACGCCGCTGTTGCTGCCCGAAGCGGTGGCTTACATCGGCCTGGCGGGGATGGCGTTGGCGGCGTGGGGCGCGTGGCGCGCATTGCGCTCCCGCCAGAGATATGCTCTCGCGTTAATGCTGTTGGGCGGGGTGGGGGTGTTCTGCGCGTTGGGTGGCTACAATCCGCTGTACCTGGCGGCGGTGCGGCTGGGCGTGCCGGGATTCGTCCACTTCCGCGCGCCGGTGCGCTTTCTGGCGCTGTATGTGCTGGCGGCGGCGCTGCTGGCGGGGATGGGCTTTGAGTCGCTATTAACCACCGAGGCACAGAGGACACAGAGCAAATTTGGTAAAAACCTCCGTGCTCTCCGTGTCTCTGTGGTAAAACTTGCCCCACTGGCGTTGATCGGCCTGATTTGCGCCGAACTGTTGTGGGCCGCCGAGCGGATGCCGCACGCCGACGCCACAGCCCCGCGCGCCTATACCGACCTGCGCCCGGCAACGGCGCATCTCGTGGCGGCGGCATCCGTGGCTACCGCGCGAGGTGAACCGCCGGGCCGCTTCCTCAGCATCACACCGACGCTCTTCGAGGCGGGCGACGAGGCCGACATCGAGGCCGTGTACGGCGCGGCGCTCTCCCCCGATGCGCTGTGGGCTTATGAAGTCGCCGTCAAACAGCGGGAGGTGCTGGCGCCCAACCTGCCGCTGGCCTTCGAGGTGCCCGCCGTGGATGGCTACGACGGCGGACTGCTCCCGCTGCGCCACTACGTCGCGTTCTCGCGGCTCTTCTTGCCTGAAGGGACGCTCGATGGCCGCCTGCGCGAGAACCTCACGGCGATCCCCGCAGGCCGCTGGCTCTCGTTGCTCGGCGTGCGCTTCTTGATGACCGACAAGACCGGTGATTTGTGGGTAGATGGCGTGTTTTACGATCGCCAGTTTCAACCGCACCTGAACGCCGGGGAAGCCCTTACGCTTGCCTGGCTGCCGGAAGATTTTGTGGCGGACACGCTCGGCTGGTTGTACACGGGCGCGGGAGAGGTGCAGGTCACGTTTGCGGATGGCGCGACGCGCGCGTTTTCCTTGCCGATGCACGAGACTGCCGACGTCGCCTATCGCCTGCCTTTGGACGTAATGACGGCGCTGACGGCGCTCACCGTGCGGGCGGCCTCCGGCGGCCTGACGTTGACCGGCGCGAGTCTCATCGATGGGCATACCGGCGCGTTCTATCCCCTGGTGCTCTCCGTGGACTTCCGGCTGGCTCATTCCGGTGATGTCAAAATCTACGAGAATCTGCGAATGCTCCCGCGTGCTTTCCTCACGCAGGACGCGCAATGTGTCGCCGCGGATGACGCAGCGTTGGCTGTGATGCGCGCCCCGACCTTCGACCCGACAACGCAGGCTGTGGTTATCGGCTGTGACCAGGGGCTGGAGAGCGCGCCGGTGGATGCGCCAGCCGGTTTTGCCACGGTGGTGGAGTACACGCCAGAACGTGTGGTCGTGGACGTGGCCGCCGCTGCACCGGCGTTCGTCATCCTGGCAGATGCGTGGTATCCGGGATGGCAGGCGACGCTTCAGCCACTCGACGCGGGGAACGAGATGGTTGCGCAGGCAGAGGTGCTGCGCGCCGACTTGCTTTTCCGCGGCGTGCGCGTAGAATCGGGCGTCTGGCGGCTCACTTTCACCTATCGCTCGAGGTGGCTGGCTGTAGGGATTGGTTTGACCATATCGGGAGTAATGACACTAATAGTTTACACTTATTTTAGTTGCGCTATTGTTCGTAAAAGGATATAATTGGGTAAACAAATCTGCTTTGTAAGTTGTCGTGCAATTTGCCATCAACATTATACGAATCGCATTGCTGGTTAACATTTCTCAAACATTAACCAAACGTTTATCATTAAGGTGATTTTGCAGAACCCTTTCATGCTATAATTAAGCAGGAATACATACAAAGAGGTGGACATGGGTGCAAAGGTTCTCTATATTGAAGACAACCCTGGGAATCGGACGTTAGTGCAACGCATTCTCCTGGTTGAAGACTATGACGTTTTCGAGGCTGAGGACGGGCCGACAGGCATCGAGATTGCCCTGCGCGAGAAGCCGGATCTCATTCTCATGGATATGAACTTGCCTGATATCGATGGGTACGAGTTGACGCGCCGCATACGGGCGATTCCCGAACTGGCGCATGTCCCTATCATTGCCATGACGGCGAATGTGATGCAGGGAGACCGCGAGAAGACACTGGCAGCCGGGTGCAGTGGTTATATTCCCAAGCCAATTGATGTTGATGAGCTTCCGAATCAAGTAGCCCGTTTCCTCAAAATAAAAGGAGCTTAGTCTGTGGACTGAGCCTCAGGAAAATACACCATGAAGTGGAAACCAATCCCTCCCTCCAACGCTGTCATCCTGATCGTTGAGGACAACCTCAACAACTTTATCTTGATGACGCGTCTGTTGGCTTTTCTGGGCGTCAAGAAATGTGAATGGAAGGCCTCGGGGTGGAAGGTACTCGAGTTTGCCGAGACATTGGGGAATATCGACTTGATCTTGATGGACATTGCCTTGCCTGATGCGGATGGTTTTGAATCCCTGGTCTCTTTACGTTCGCATCCGCGTTTTCAGGCAGTGCCGATTGTGGCAGTGACGGCCGATGTATCGTTGCAGAATGTGGCCCGTGCGCGTGAAGCTGGATTCAATGGTTTCATCGGCAAACCTTTGGACCCCGATCGCTTCCCTGAACAAGTCCGGCGGGTCTTGCAGGGTGAGGAGGTATGGGAACGGGAATAAATGCCGGTGTTCAGGCCCCACGAGAACCACGTTCGATCCCAACGACGGGGATGCGCGGGGGACTGGGGCGAACCCTGCTGACTGCCTTTCTCCTTTTAACGATCCTCCCGTTAGCCCTAATCGGCGGCTATGCGGCAAAGAGCAACCGCGACAGCCTCCAAAAAGAAGTCAAAAGCAAACTGCATGCCGTGGCGACCTTAAAGGGCGAGGAGCTTCGAGAATGGCTTGCCTACAGCCACCAGCAGTTGTTGCTTTCTGCTCTTGAAGAAGATGATGACTCTGATACCGGGCGTGATGTCTGGTGGGCAACCGTCAGCAAACAGCATCCCGATGTGCTCGGCGCGGTGCTGGTCGATCAAAATGGACAGCCGTTGTGGGCGGTAGGTCGCTGCCGGGGCACGCCGCCGACCGCAGCGGCTACACGGGCGCCCGCCTCGTCGCTCACGGTTTCAGAGGAAGACAAAGCTTTTCCCCAGGGACAGTTCGTTCTGTCGCGCGCCGATTCCAATTTGTGGTTGATGGCGGGGAAAACCGAGTCGCAAACGTTAGTTTTCTGTTTGAGCGGTGCGGGGATGGCGCGTACCATCCAGTACGACGTCTTGCTCGATGAAGCGCTCATCGGCGAGACGGGGAAAGTTTACCTGATCTTTCACTCTTGGATATGGCCGGATGGCGAAGACGCGGCCATGTTGGTCAAGGACAGCGCGCCGCCGCGTCTGGCAGGGGACGGCGTCTACGTGAATCACCTGGGCGTGCCGGTGATCGGCGCGTATTACCACGTGACGGATTATGATATCGGCGTGCTGGTCGAACAGGCGCAGTCCGAGACCCTGGAATCCACCAATCGTATCGCGGCGACGTTGATCGCTCTCGTCTTGGCCGTGGCGCTGGCGACGACCCTCATCTCGGCGTTCGTCATCCGGCAGATCACGCGCCCGGTCATTCGTCTCACCGAATCGGCGGTGGCGATGGCCGAAGGCGACCTGGCCCAGCATCTCGAAGTCACGTCGCGCGACGAAATCGGTATCTTGACCTACGTGTTCAACGACATGGCGGCGGACCTGAAGTCGCTCTACGAGGAACTGGAGGAAAAGGTAGCCGAACGCACCAAGCGGCTGCAGCAGGCCAACTACCAGATTCAACGCCGCGCCCTGCACTTGCAAGCCAGTCAGGATGTCGGACAGGCGATCACATCGGTACGCGATCCGGTGTTGCTCCTTAACCAGGTGGCGGACCTGCTTCGCGAGTGTTTTGTGTATGCATCGGTGGCGATCTACATCGTGGAACCCGGCGGCGGTGAAATTCGCCTGCGCGCGACAAGTCCGGCGATGCGCAACGATACCGTGACCGACGCCACCGATCAAGGCGGCTGGAGTGAGCGCGTGTATGCCGGTGATGGGTCCATCATCGAGCGCGCCGTTCGCAAGCGCAAGCCGCAAGTCGAGCAACACCAGACGGATGATCCTGTGGAATGGTACCGCCGCACGTTGAGCCGGGTGGCGATCCCATTGCGGATGGAGGATCGGATTTCTGGCGTGTTGGCGGTGTTGAGCACCGAGCGCGAGGGCATTCAGGAGGACGAGTTGGAAATCCTGGAACTGCTCGCCGGGCAGGTCGCCATCGCGTTGGAAAACGCCAGGGCCTATGAACGTGAACGCCTGGCGGCGCAGCGGTTGGAAGAAGCGGAGGTCTTCAAGGGACGTTTTCTGGCGAACATGTCGCACGCTTTGCGCGAGCCGCTCAACACGATCATTGGCTTTTCGCGGTTGATGATCAAAGGCATCGACGGGGCCATGACACCGCAGCAAACTCAGGACCTGGAGCGCATCTACGACGATGGACAGCGGTTGTTGTTCCTGATCAATGACATTCTCGCCATTTCGCAGATTCAGGCCGGGATGATGGAACTGCGTTTGCAGGAAGTGACGTTGCAGGGGATTGTCGATGGGATGATGCCCACCGCAAGCGCCCTGGTGCGCGGCAAAGACATCGAACTTGTGCAGGACATACCGGAAGACCTGCCGGTGCTGAATGCCGATCCGGCGCGATTGCGGCACGTGCTCGTGCATCTCTTCAACAACGCGGCGAAGTTTACGGAGCGCGGGACGATCGCCATCAAAGCGTGGTGTAATGAAGATCTGGTCTACGTCAGCGTGAGCGACACAGGCGTGGGCATTCCGCCGGAGGACTTCGAACGGCTGTTCGTCCGCTTCGAGAAGGGTGTGGCGCTCACGCCTTTGGACAAAGAGGGGCGTTGGCAAGCGGGCCTGGGTTTGGGACTGGCGTTGAGCAAGGAGTTCATCGAAATGCATGGCGGCCAGATGTGGGTCACCAGCGAAGTGGGCAAGGGTAGCACATTTACCTTTTGCATCCCCTGCTGCCACTCGAACACTCCGGCCAGCGAAGGATGACGTTCGTCGCACGGGAGATAACTTATGAAGAAGGAACACGTCTCAACTGCTAATACTGCCGGCCCCCTGGCGCGGACGTCGCCGCGGCGCCCCCTGATTGAACGTCTCCTGCGCGTGATAGCGCCCCGTGTGTTTGCCAAATTGCAGCGCAGCGAGCAGCTCTCCGTTGAGTTGGAGGCGCGCCAGCAAGAGCTGGCGGAGCGGATGCGCGTGCTGCAAGACGCGAACCTGAGTTTGCAGCGTCATGCGATGTACATGGACGCTGTCGTACAGGTGACCCGCGATCTGATGCAGCAGTTTGCCGTCGAGCCGCTCCTGGAACAGGCCGTACAGCTCATCGGTCGCCACTTTGACTTCCCGCACGTAGCGATTTTCCTGCCGAACGCAACCGGCAAGTCGCTCGTGTTGCGCGCGGCGTCGTCGCCCGGCGGGCGCAAGCTGGTCAACAAGGGGCATCGTCTCAAGCGCGCCACCGAGAGCGTGGTGGTGCGCGTCTTCGAGACACGCCAACCTTACATCGCCCGCTCAACCGGGGAGGCGGTGAATGTCGATCTCGATGCCGCTCATCTGACGCAGGCCGGTCTGCCGGCGGTGCGGTCAGCGGCGTTGCTGCCATTGGTCCTCGCGGACGAGGTTTTGGGCGTCCTCGACATTCACAGTGTTGAGGAAATGACCTTCGATCAGGATACCCTGCGTGTTTTGGAAGGCATGGCCTGGCAGGTGGCTGTGGCGCTCGATAACGCACGGCGTTTGAGCGCCGAAGACTCTGTTCTGGAAATGGCAAATCCCTTCTTCCGCCTGACGCAGCGATTGGGAACGGCGCATACCGAAGCCGAGGTCCACACCGCGATTTTGGAGCTAGTCCAGGGATTGCATCCCGGGCGTGCCTACATTGTGCAGAAAGTCGATGCTGCGTATCTCGTGACCGATCTGCGCGAGGCAGCGTTGAACGTCCAGCGCCTTGCCGAGGGTGACGCAGCGGAAAGCTTCGGCGCGGCCCTGGCTCTGGGGATGACGTTGGAGAAACCGTTGTCCATTCCCGACATCGGCGCTCCACCGGACTCGCTGGAGACCGGTTACGCCGATCTCTGCCGGCGTATGGTCGAGGATACGGCGTTTGGGGGGAGAAGCCGCAGCCTGGCCTTGATCCCTTTGCGGGCGGGCGAGCAATTCTATGGTCTGGTGATGGTCGGCTTCGACGGCGCGCACCGCAGCACAACCCTGGAGACACAACTCTGCCGTGCCATTGGGGAAGGCGGCAGCGTCACGCTGGAAAGGATCGCGTTGCTGCGCGAAGCTCAGACGCATCTGGCGCAGGAACAGTGGCTGCGCGAATTCGGCGAGCGCGTGCTGCAAACTCCCGATTTGGAGGTGATGCTGACGCAGGCGATGCAGTTGCTTCAGGAAGTCGCGTATGCCGATGGCGTGGTTGCTGCGCTGACTTTGCCGGAGGGTTAAGACTTTTGTAGTCTGGTTTGTTTATGGGTAGGTAAAGCTATGAGTGAAAAACGAAGGGGCGCATATTCCGCCGAAGTCCGTGAGTGGCAAGGTGAGTTGCTTGACCATGTCTTGCGGATTGTGTTCATCGTCGCCATTCCTGCGCTTTTGCTCGCGTCCTATTATGTATGGATAGATGACCGCGGCTGGCTCATTCCCTTCTATGTCGCGGGCGTTATACTCGTGGGCATCGTGCGGTTCTGGAAGCGTGCGCCCTACAACCTAAAAACCGGTTTGCTGTTGCTGATTGTCTACGGGTTGGTGGCGCTTTCGTTGGCGCGCGCCGGGTTGAGCAGCAATGCGAACGTATTCCTGCTGGGATTCTCCTTCGTGGCAGCCATCTTCCTGGGACGGCGCGGCGCGCTGTTCAGCATCGCTGTGACGATTATCACGATGGGGATTGCCGGTTGGTTTTTCTCGACCGGGGTGTGGACGATCCCGACCGAGGTTCAGTTGCTGTCGGCTAAACCATCTGCCTGGCTGAGTTACACGTTCACTTTGTTATTGGTCGGCGCGTTTTTCATCGCCTCGCAGCTCTATCTATTCCCGCGTCTCACGGCGGCGTTAGCCCGCAGCCGGGAAATGACCCGGGAACTTGAAGCGGATCGTGAGCAGGCAGTGCGCGAAGCGGACGTCAAGCACCGTCGCGCCGAGCAATTGGAGTGGGTGGCGAATCTGGGGCATACGCTCGCTTTGCTGCGCCAGCGTGAAGAGTTGGTCTGGCGGGTAGTGCGGGAAATTTCAGCGACCTTCGACATCTATCAGGCCAACTTGTTCCTCATGAATCGTTCCGGGGATACGCTCTTGGTGGCGGCGAGTGCCGGTCAATTGGGCGAAGAACTGGCCCGTTCTGGGGCAACAACGCTTGCCGAAGTCCCGGTGGGCGCGCGGAACGCGCTGGGACAGGCTGCGCAGTTGGGCAAGGAGCAGATGGCGTTGCACCTGCCCGAACAACTGGCGCAATTCCCCGACAGCCGCGTCGAAATCAGCCTGCCGTTGAGCGTGCGCGGTGAAGTGCTGGGTGTGCTGGACCTGCACAGCACGCGTCCTGCCTTTACCGAAGAGGAATTGCAGATCTACCGCATTATTGCCGGTCAAGTGACCACCGCCCTCGACATGGTGCGTTCGCTGGAAGAAACGCAGACGCAGACGCGGGAAATGCGCGCCCTCTACGCGCAACACACCCTGGCCTCCTGGCGCACATTGCTGGAAACTGCGCCCATGCACTCTGCGGCGGGTGTCCAGATCGACGCCTCCCAGGTGATGGCGTTGGCGCAAGGGGCCATGGCAGATCAGCAGCCGCGCTCGACATGGCTGGAGGCAGAGGGCGTCTACCTGCTCGTCGTCCCCCTGGTGGCTCACGATGTGGCTTTAGGGTATCTGGCTTTCACTCGTTCAGCCGCAAAAGGGGATTGGGATGCTAATACCCGCAGTTTGATGACGATGGCGGCCGAACGTCTGGCCGTGACGCTGGACAACACCCGCCTGCTGGTCGAAGCTCGACGCCAGGCGCTCTATGATGAGCAACTGAGCCATATCGGCGATCTGATCTGGCAGACGCCCAGACCTGAAGCCATCATGGAACAGAGTGTGCGTGAATTGGGGCGCTTCCTCGGCGCGAGCGAAGCGCAATTGTATCTGACGCCTGAAGGCGTCGGGGGGGCACGCTGAAGCTGTGTCTGGCCGTGCCGAAAATGACTGAGCGCATTGTCTCTTGAGTGGAGAGGGGCGTTGCCGATGAACTTATCTTCGGAAGTCGAAATTCTACAACTTGTCACCTGGCTCATTGCGTTGATCGAGGTGATCCTGGCGGGGTACACGCTGGCCCTCAACGCGCGTCACCGCGCCAACCGTCACATCAGCCTGCTGCTCGTGTTGTTGGCGGCCAACAACATCGCGATGGGGCTGCTCGTGGCCGCCGACAATGTCGAGCAAGCGCACATGCCGACGTACCTGTTTGCAGCTACCGCTTATGCCATCCTCCCGGCAGTGGCGATCACCGCCGTCGCGCTGTTGCGACCGGCCTGGCTGGCAGGGCGTTGGCGTTGGCTCTGGTGGATCTGCTACGTGGCCCTGGCGCTGCTGTTGGTGGTAACGGCGATAGACGTGGCCTTCGGGACGCGCTGGTGGTACCTGGGTTTGGATCCGGCGACCTATACCGGCGGTTATGTGCCGGTCGAGAACTACGTCTCCCCAACGTTGTATATGCCGGTCATCATTGCGCATGGTTTCCTCTTTGGTCTGGCGCCGCTTGTGGTGGCGTTCAGTGCGCTGCGGGATAAATCCGGCACCTCCGCGCTGCGCCGCTGGGCATGGCTGATCCTGGTCGCGTCGTTGGCGGCGGCGCTGTTGCAGGCCGCCTTCACGCAGCTTATCCATCCCGTTTTTCGGGTGATGCTGGTTACCGTGATCTACGCGGGCGCGTACGTCTACGTTGCGCTGGCGCAACGAGCGGTGGAACACCGTCTCCAACGTGGACTGCTGCGCAACCGGCTGACGGTGCTGTTTATGGTGATCGCGTTGCCGGTCATGATTACTGGCGTCATCCTGGTTAGCGTGCAGGCGCGCACTTTGCTTGAACGGAGCGCCACCAACCGCCTGGGGGCGATCGCGCATTTGCTAGTTGCCGGCGTCGATCTGCGCGGCGAGCCATCGGTGCAGAACCTCCAGGAAGTCGTGCGCCTGGCCGTGACGGAATTGGGCGAGACCGGTGTCATCTATATCGTCAATCGGGAAGATCGCGTGGTTGTCGATTCGCGGATGGACTTCACCTTGATCGCCGCGGATTCTCCGGTGCGGGATTATAGTCACAATGCTCCGGTACAGGCGATTCGTCGTGGACAGGCTAACCGCTTGCTGGTTTTCACTGACGCCGAAGGTGTCCAGTGGTGGGCGTACCCGACGGCCTTGAGTGGTGCAGGCTGGGTTGCTGTGGTTCAACAGCAGGAGACCCGCGTCACGCAGGATATGCAGCGGTTTGTGACGCTCTCGTGGATCATCATCGCAGCCGGCGGCTTCATCTTGCTG
>DAOUAY010000448.1:0-16492 GCA_034432995.1 Anaerolineae bacterium
GTAGATCGTGGCGGGGCGGCGATAGTCGTTGAACGCCCGGAACGTGACGGGCCAGGGATTGCCCCACTGGTCGCGCCCGGTGGTGAGCAGCGAATAGGCGTCGTAGGCGTTGACCGCCTCATCCACGTTGAACGGCGGCGGCGCACGCTCCAGGTCCACACAGCGCAACGCCGCCGCCAGCAGCAATATGACGATGATCGCCCAACGCTCGATTTTCACCGCACAATCTCCTCCGGCAGCAAAAGCCTGCCGTTGTCTATCGTAAATCCGTCCGGCGCGCCGGCAATCGCCAATCGCGCGCCCGTCTGCGGATCGTAGACGCCCATCCCCACACGATAACGCCCTGAGGGAAGATTGTCAAGCGCAATCGTCGCCTCGTCTGTGACAACCTGCCCCACCTGCCACCAACTGGTGGGATACGTCCACTGCTGCGGCATCGTATCGACCTGCGCCACCGGAGCGGCATCGACCTGCGCGTAGATGTGAACGAAAAACTTGTAATCCACCGCGATAGGGCGTTCAGCCCGCCAACGCAGCCGGAGAAAGAGCGTTCCCGCTCCACTTTCGAGATCGTAGCCCCACAAGCGCAGATCATCGCCGTAAGCGACGTCCGCCACGTTCGATACGGTCGTGAACGGCGCGCGGCTCTCCGCATCCACCGCGATCTCAAGCGTCGCCACACGCGCGGAGAGGAGCGGCTCACGATCCCGGCGCGGCGGCGTCAGGGTTGCCTCCAACGTGTAGGTCCCGGCGGGGAGTAACGGATCGAGTGGTACGGCATAACGTTCCGCGTGGCGCTTACCCGGCTGCCACGTCTGCAACGAAACGCCCGGCACGACCTCTTGATAAAAGCGGCGTCTGACCACACCGCGTTCATCCACCAGCGCCAGAGCGAGCACGGCATCCTCCTGCGGCCTGGCGCCGGCGATCCATTCCAGCGCAATTTCCGGCGCGGTGCCCGGCTGCGCCAGAAGCGGCTCCGCAGCGACAGCGCGCACGGCCATGCAGCCTTCGAGAAGCTGCGGCGCATCGACCCGCGACGCCGGTTCTGCACCGGCAAGGTACACGGCGATGACGTCATCTTCGTAGTCAGGCTGGGATGTCCGCGCGTCGGCCCACAACGCCAGCGCGGACGCCGGCGCGAGGTCCTTATGAACGATAACGGCCTCGATCCCCAGCGCCGCCCACTCGCCGCGCCAGGACGTGAGATCGACGGGCGGCAAAGTGCGGTCGCCACACGCGCGCAACGCGCGCAAAACCGGCGTCGCCTCGATGAAAGTGTATGCTTCGTGCGAAGTGCGCGAGACAATGCCTTCGATCAAAGGCCGTTCGTGCAACATCTGGTAATACAGATAATAGCGGGTGGGATCGCGGCCCATCGGCAAATCCAGAATTGCGCCTGAAGCAGGCGTAGCGGCCAACTCATCGTAGTAAGACGAAGCCACCGCCGGTGTGAGGGGGAAAGGGAAGTAGAGGTATTCGAACAACAAGAGCACACCCGCCCCCACCCCAACGCCCGCGCGCCAACGGGGATGGCGCTGTTCCAGACCGGCGCGCAGCATCGAAAATCCAAGCCCGGCGGTGACGGCCAGCCCCAGGCCGACCAACAAGTTGAGGCGGAGCGGATGCCGCAGCAGCCATACAATGGGGACCGACCAGGGCGTCACGATGTCGAAAACGCGCCCGGCGATCTGCAAGCGCGGCGGCAGCGCCAAAACCATGCTCAACAGCGCGAGCAGTATCCAAAAACGCGCTCGCCGCCAGTCTTTGCGACAGGCGATCACGCTGAGCGCCACGGCGGTCACGCCGAGATACGCGGCCCGGGTGTTTTTCGTGCGCGCGTGCCAGGGGATGACCAGGGGCTTGAAAACCGGGTGCTGCTCCGCCGGAAGGAGGAAGACCAACGGGTCCGTACCGGCCCCATCCTCCAACGCCACGCCCACGTAAGAGCGCGAGGCGCTCAGTTGTTCGCGGAGCAGCGGATACAGGAAAGGCGCGAGCAACACGGCGGTCAGGGCCACCAACAAGGCCAGATTTGCCCACGTTTTTTTGACCAGAAGATGACGCTCGGCCACCAGCACATACAGCCCGTACACCACGGAGATAAAGACGGTGAAGATCAACAAGTGCCAACTGGTCAACGCCGTCAAAAGAGCAAAGAGGGCAGCCGGGATGATGTCGCGCCGCCGCCCTTCTTCGACCAGGCGAATGAAGAAGAGCAGGTACAGCGGCATCCATTGTGCGCTGACGAGCACCGGATGCACGCTCTCCGCCATCCGGTAGGGATAGAAGGCGAAAACCAGCCCGGCGAAAAATGCGCCCCACGGAGAGCGCGTCACGTGGCGCGCCAGGCAGAACATCGCGTAACCGCTCAGAATGTGCGCCAGCAGCACCGTGAGATTGTGCGCACCCAGGTCGCCCAACCAGGGACGCAACAGAACGGCAATGGCGGAGTTCACGTGGCTGAAACTGTGAAAAGCGAGGCTCACCCCTTGCGGATGGAACATCAGGTCCGTGTAGTACAGATTTTGGCCCGTCGCCAGCGCCCGTTCCGTCCACCAGGTAGCCCATTGGTTGATCCACACGTCGATGTTCTGCCCGGCAAAGTGCGTGCCCAGGTGCGCGATCAACGGCCACGTCATCGCTACCGTCAGCAAGGCATAGACGGCTATCACACCCACATCGATGCGCCAGGATTGAGGTTTCTTCATCATCGGATAGGTTCTTAACGCTCGGAGTTTCTGTTGGCTTTTATCCGTGTCATCCGTGTACGATAAACGTTTCGACACACAGATAGCAACTCGGGTTACTTTATCATCATTGCCGGCAAAACAATATGATCCTGGCCGGTCTGCGACCCTGCGCGCACCGTCCAGCGCTCCATTGTATCCAGCCAGTAAACGCCCACGTGCGGCGTGTATACCCCGGCAGGCGCATCGGGTGGAATCAGGAGCGCGTGACGCTGCGCGAGCACATCGCCCACCTGCCACAGCTCGCGCGGCACACCCAACCCATCCCCCACGATGACGGGCTGTCCACCCGGCCCGACCAGATGCAACATCAATGAGAGGGGACGCTCAGGGACGGCCTCGACGCGCCACCAGGTTTCGAGGTCGAACGACGTTCCCGGCGATAACGCCTGCGACTCCGCCACAGTATACCGCAAGAAGGTCAACGCACCAAACGCGACGGGCGCATCGTCAAGCCCGGCCAGAAGCGCGCCGGCAGGTTGTTCGTAGAGCGCGAACGGCGGCAGTGTGCCCGGTCTGCGCTGTTCGTAACTCAATTGCGCGCCAGACAACTGCGCGCGCACAAAGGCATCATCTGAATACGCCATCTCGCTGTGAAGGGCATACCAGCCGGGCGCAGAACCCCCGCCGGGATAGAGCCAGCTTTGCGTGCAGTCGAAGGAAATCACGCGCAGGTCGTCACGTCCAAAGCCATCAACGATCGCTTCCGTTGTCAGCGGCGACACCGGCGCAGCGCATTGCGCCAGCCATTGCGGTTCGACGGCGCGCGGCGCCACATCGTAGACCAACAACCCATAACCGGGCTGCGCCACCGGCTCGCGGTGACGGAACCAGTCGTACAGATCGCGCTCGACGACCATCACCCCTTGCAGCGGCGTCGCGCTGATGGCGTAGACGCCCGGCGCGGGATCATAACGCCGGGCAAACAGCGACCCCGCACCCTGCGCCGGAGGAAGCGGGCGATACCGCACACCGTAAACGGCAGGATCGACCCAGGTATAGTAGCTCAAGCCGACCTCGTCCGTGCCGGACTCGTTCATCCACGTTTCGAGCGCCTTGAACGACTGTCCCCAATCCACGTTGGAATCCACGAGATAACGATAGCCATTGCGTGGCCCACCCGCCAACTCGTTGAAGTAGGCGATAGCAAAGGGGTAGACGCGCAGTGCGCCAATGAGGAGCCAGATGAGGAGTAAGGCGTAAGAAGTAAGGAGTAAGGAGTAAGGAGTAAGAAGTAAGGAGTAAGAAGGGATGCGTAATCCGTGATTCATAATTCGTAATTCGTTATTCGCCACTCGCCGCTCGCGCCTCTTATCCCCTACTCCATACTCCCTACTCCCTACTCCCAGCCCACCAATCCCCACATAAACGAACGGGAATACGGGCAACAGGTGGCGGTAGCCGATGTTCATCCCGCTGCGAATGGAGACGGCGACGTAGAGCGCGGGGAAGAGCCAGAAGAGGAGATTGTGGATTTTGGAGTTTGGATTGCCGATTTTAGATTTCGGATTTCGGATTTTGGATGCCGAAACGAGCAAGGAGCCTAGCAACAAGAGCAGAATGGGAATGGGCGTCTTGAGCAGGAAAGCGGCCGGGAAGTACCACCACCAACCGCCCTCGCGGACCTCACCCCAGAGGAACGCCGTGCGCGCCGACTCGGCCATAATGACGCGCGTCATCTGCATGTGCGCGACCAGCGGCAAACGCAGCGCACTGCCCGGCAGCGGCTCCAGCCGGAATCCGTAGCTGCCCCACAAGACGATAAAACTGACAACCACTACAACGAGGCCGGAGAGAAGAAAATGCCTTGCAGCATTTTGGATTTTGGATTTTGGATTTTGGCCTCCGGCCGTGGAATTTGCCATTCGCCATTCGCCATTCGCCATTCGCCATTTCCCACGCTTCCCACAGTAACACCACACCCACCACCGGAGCGAGCAGCACGCCCGATCCCTTCGCGGCCAGCGTCGCGCCGAGGGTGACGCCGATGCCCACGAGCCGGAGCCACGCGATACCGGGCGACTGTTTCAACGTCAGGTAGAGGCAGGCAAACGCGAAGAGCGTCATGCCGATGTCCGTGGTGTTAAGCTGCGCGTGCGCGATCATCGTGGGATCGAACGCCATCACCGCTACGGCAAGCAATCCGCCAAGCCATCCGGCGCGTTCCCGCGTCCAGCGATAGACCAGCGCCAGCAGCAGCAGCCCCAGGAGCATCTGCGGGTAACGGGTGACGAAAGCCAGTCGCTCGACCGGTCCCAGTTGCGGCCATAGCGCGCGCACGAAGAGGACAAAATCCGTTCCCCAGGCGGGAACAGCGCGTGGATCGGGGCGTTCTGGCTGAAGCAGCAGCGGCCATGCGCCCCAGACGTTCAACAACGGCGGGTGACGATGCTCGGCGAGCGCCCACGTGTCGCCTGTCGTCAGCAGCGTGTAACCATGGACAAAGTGCGGTGGCTCATCGGAGGTCAGCGAGAGATGCACCGAACCGCACGCCAGTTGCGCGAAGAAGGCCAGGCCCAGCAGGAGCGCAAAACCGCGTCGCCACAGCGCAGCGACGCTTCGCCCAGATTGCGCTCTCCTACCCTGCATAGCTCCTTGTATTTTTACAAGCATCGTGCTCACGGTTGATCAAGGGTCACAGTTCCCACCAACACGCCGGTGTGGCCCCCTCCCTCAATCCAAATCAACCAGCGCTCCATCGTATCCAGCCAGTAGGCTCCGGCGATGACGGTGTACACACCGGGACGCGCATCCGCCGGAATCGGCAGCACGTGCCGCTGCACAATAACGTCTCCCGGCTGCCATTGCTCGATCGGAAAGCCCAGTCCATCCCCCACCGCGACACCGGCCCTGCCGGCGTCGAGCAGGTGTGCCATCAGCGAGAGTGGACGCCCCGGAACCTCCTTGACGCGCCAATAGGTCTGCAAGACGACATCCTTTCCGGGTTCAGCGCCAGCGGTATCGAGTGTGTAGCCCAAGAAGTCCAACGGCCCATCAACGTCAGTCTTCGAAAGTGTCGTTTTGGACAACGGGGATGTCCCCGGCAAGCGATAGACCACGTACGCGATTTCCCCCGCCGAAGAACGCAACGCCACATCCATCTCTGCCGTAGGCGGCACGGCTTCATCCACCGCGGCAACGACGATCCCCGGCTGCGCACCCGCCGGATAAACGGCCGTGTGAGCGCAATCTGGCCAAAGGATGCGCAGATCATCCGCGCCTACACGCTGCGCCACATCCTCCGGCGAGAAAGGAACACCAGCACAGAACGTAACCCAAGCCGGCGTCTCGCGCGGCGGGACGCGATACAGCCATAAAGCGTTGCCCAGGCGCGCCACGGGTTCGCGGCCTCTGAACCAGGCGTAGGTATTCACGTCCGGCGCATACGGTCCTTGCAGCACCGTCGCGCCGATCGCGTACAGTCCCGGCGCGGGATTCCACGGCGCAAAGACGACCGCGCGCGGATCGGGCGGCAAAAAATCGGCGTCGATGCCGTACACGTCCAACCGGGCCGGGCTATAATGCGCATAATAGACGTGCTGCTCGCCATGTGCGGCCATCCAGGCGCGCAGATCCCACAGGTTTTGCCCCCAATCCAGGTTCGAATCCACCAGATAGCGGTACCCGCCCCGCGCCCCACCCGCGATCTCGTTGAAGAACGTCAAGAAATGCGGGGCGACGGCGAGCGTGCCGACGATGAGCCAGGCGAGGAGTAAGGAGTAAGAAGTAAGGAGTAAGGAGTAAGAAGTAAGAAGTAAGGAGTAAGGAGTGATACGTGATGCGTAATTCGTAATTCGTAATTCGTAATCCGTAATTCGGGATTCGGGATTCGGGATTCGGGATTTGTCATTTGCCATTTGCCATTTGCCATTCGCCATTCGCACACCAATCCCCACGTATAGAAACGGCAGCAGCGGCAGCAAATGCCGGTATCCGATATTGACCGAGCTGAACAGGCTAGATGCTGCGTAGAGTACCGGAAAAAGGAGCAAGGCGAGTGTATTCACCGTTTGCATGTTCCAGTGCTTTACCATACCAGAGTCCCAACGTTTTAGCACAAAACGTAAAACCGCCCAAAGTGCAAGTAGAAGCGCTGGCCATGGCGTCTTGAACACAAAGGCGATCGGGAAGTACCACCACCACCCGTGATTGCTAACCTGCCCCAGCAAGAAAGTGGGATGTCCCAGATCGTAGTGCTCCCGCAATGACTGAAAGATTCGCACGTGCGTCGCTGCCGGAAAAGGGATCGGAAACCCCGGCACGGACCCAACCTCGAACCCATATCCCGCCCACACCCCCAGCGCCGCAACACCAAAAACAACAAGCCACGCACGCAAAACGTCTTTCGCAATTCGTAATCCGTGATCCGTAATCCGTAATCCGTAATTCGTAATTCGTAATTCGCCATCCGCCGATTCACCGATTCGCTGACTCTGCTCCACCACAGCCTGAACCAACAATAGCGCCCCAACCACCGGCACGAGCATCAACGCCGACACCTTCGCCAACTGCGCCAACCCCAGCAACACCCCAATGGCTACCATTCGCCATTTGCCATTTGCCATTCGCCACTCGCCACTCGTCAAATACAACGTCGCCACGATGAAGAACACCGCCGCCATATCCGTCGTGATCAGCGAACCATGCGCGATACAGTTGGGATCGAAGGCGTAGAGCGCCAGCGCCAGCAACCCGGCGCGCCAGCCGCCCAGATTTTTCGCCCAACGATAAATCAACGCCCCGAGCAGCACGCCAAGCCATAGAATGGGCAGCCGCCCCGCCACGGCAATGCGCGCCGGTTCGGGATAGCGCCATACCACCGCGTCGGTGATCGCCGACAGGCTGGCAATCTCCCAGCCAGCCACGGTACGTGGATCGGGCAGATCGGATTGCAGCAGCAGCGGAGCCGCCGCCAGCACGTTCGCCAGTGGCGGGTGAATGTGGACCGGCTGAAGGCGCAGGTCGCCGGTGCGCAGCGTGGCGTAGCCGATCGCCAAATGCGGCCCCTCATCGAAGGTGATCGAGGCGTGCGTCACCTGCGCCATCCCCAACGCGAAATAGGTGAGGATGAGCAACAAGGGCAAACCTGCGCGCAAAATCCTGGACATACACACTCCTTCGAGACTGAACCACGAATCTTCACGAATCTACACTAATTTTCCTTCTTGTTCGTGGAAATTCGTTACGCTTTGTACTGGGCAGAAGCATATTGCAATTTTGGTACACGGATGAACACGGAAAACACGGATTTCTTTCCCTAAAAATCCGTAGAATCCGTGAAATCCGTGTACGATTCTTCGATTCGTGATTGAAGATCACCTTGACTACTACAAAATTCGTGACGATTCGTGGTAAAGCTTTTTATTCGTTTGCCACACTAAGCGTGAGCAAAACAAATTCGTCGTTGAGTAGACGTTCGCCGCGCGGCGTCACTGCCGGAAGCCGCTCGCCGTTGAACGGATTGTAGACTCCTGTATACAGCGGGTAATCGCCCGGCGGCGCATCTTCAGGAATGACAATGGTATACGCCTCGGCCACCACCTCATTCTTGCGCCAGTGCTCGGTGGTGTACAACCCGGCCTGCGGCCACGAATCGCCGTGCCACAGCGAGGTGTTGTCCGGCAGACGCAGGTGATTGAAGACCGCGTACATCTGCGGCGGTTTTTCTATCGCCTGCCAGTAGACGGTCAGCGTGACGCTCTCACCTGGGCGCACGGCCTGCCGTTCCAGGCGGTAGCCGCGCAGACGCAACACTTCCCCAAAACGCACATCCTGCCGCGTTCTCGATAACGGCGGCAGATAGGCGCGCGTCCGCGCTTCGACGACGAATGTAAACAACTCTGCCCAATTATCGCCCTCGTCGCCAAAAAGCGCAACGCCCGCAGCGGTTTGCGGCTGCACCAGAACGCGATAACGGCCGGCTGCCAGATCATCAGGCAGCCGGAATGCAATGTTCTGCCGGACAATCTCACCAGGCTGCCAAACTTCAGGCGGATAAAAATCCGGTCCGAGCGCGAAGACCCCCGCATTCCACCGCTGCGGCCCCCGCAGACGCACCTGAACCTGCGACGCAACAATCGATCCAGTGGCCTGCCACCACAGCGTGAATCCCGCCGGGTAGCCCTGCATGGACTTCGCGGTGTGTGGTTCTACGCCAACCACCGCGAGCGTTTTGTCGAATACAGGCAGTGCGCCGCCAGCAGCGGGGAGCAAGCCCGCTAAACCAGACTGCGCCATACCCGCATCGATGTGAAAAGGGGTAAGCGGAACCCATCCATGATAACTGGCGGCCTCAGCCATAGCAACGCCATCGCCCTCAACTTGCAAAGCCAGCGTGTACTCTCCTGACGGCAGACCGGGTAACAGTAACAGCCCTAACTGCTCGTCCCACCGATCCGGTAACAATCCCTGCGCGGGTTGATGCAATGGGCCGAGGTGGGCTTTATGCTGCTGCCAGACATTGCCGTGAGCGTCCAGCAGTCCCAATGTGACGTAGATAGCGCGGTCCAGCGCGTGACCTTCCAGCGCCAGCCCCACCCGCACGGCATCGCCAATCTGCCCAACTTGCCGGTCCACCGCCGCCCGGCGCAGCGTCACACGCGGGCCGAGAGCGACCTCTGTCTGTACTTCAACCATATCCTTTACCGGTGAAAGATACAATGCCATCCCCGCGCGCTCGTAGACGCGGTACGTGTGCTCTGCCAGCCACCGGCTCACGCTATACTGTGGATCGGCCCATTGGATTGCGCCATAGGAGACCCAGATCCGCGCATGTTGTCCGGCAATCCGTTCCAGTCGAGGGATATCGGTTTCCGCAGAAAAGCCAGGCGGCGCAGCAGGCGGCGCAGCATAAACGTGGATGAAATCCGGTTGCCGATAGTAATTCAACAACAGCGCAGGCCACGGGCCGTTCATCAGCAGCGCATCCTCAGATTGTGCCGCGACGCGCAAAGTCTGCACCCGGGTGGAGAACGTCTTATCGGGATTTGCGTATAACGGAGATACGCACCATAGCGCAAAGCCCCACACCATGCAAGCGGCAAGTAGACGCAGCGCCCGTCCACGCAAGCGCGCCAACAACGCCGCCAGGCCAAACATCACCGGCGGGAAGATCGGTGTAAGGTAGCGTGTTTCCAGATTTTCTGGGACAAAAGAAGCCAGCAGTAGCGGGACCACGCCCCAGGCGACCACCAACGCGCCGGTCAAGAGATTGCGCCGCGCAGTCACAATCCACCCTGCCAACGTGAGGCCCAGCCCGGCCCAGATAAGCCATACCAGTTCCGGGCGATAGCCCCAGAAGTAGAAATCAGCGAGGACAAACCCCCATGCCTGCACGCGCCACCAGCGACCCGGAAACCGGTTCGCAACCTCCAACGCCATCGCGCGGATGCCCGGCGAGACGGCAATAAAAGCCCCCACGATCAGGCCGATGCCTAACGCCGTCGCCAACCATGGCTTTCGAATAGAATGGGTGGCGCGTGGCAGAAGCATCAGCAATACCGCCTGCACCGGCCACAACAGCGCGAGATAATAGTGCGTCAGCGCCGCAGTCAACGAGAGCGCGACGAAACCGAGCCAGCGCCGCCAGCCTGGACGCTCCAACCAACGCAGCCAGCTCTCCATCACCATCAACGCAAGCAGCAGCACCAGCCCGTACATCCGCCCCGTGCGCCCTGCCCACAGGCTAAACGGCATAAAGGCGCACAGCACGGCGCTCCAAAGCGCCGCGCTCCACTCGCCGCCGTGCGGCCCCAGCCGGCGTCCCACGCGAAAACTCCACACCACAGTCAACACCCCGATCAACACGGAAGGGTAACGCATGGCGAATTCGCTCGTCCCAACCAGACGCATCCACAGGGACAGCAACACGTAGTAGGCCGGGGGGTGCTCGCGGGCTGCGCCCATCACATAACGCAGCATCTCCGCAACGGAACGGTGCGCCACGAAGAACGTCGCCACCTCGTCGAAGGTAAGATCCGCCGCCCCCACGTCCCAAACGCGCAGCGCAAACGCCAGCAACAGGAGCAAAACCATCCCCGCTACTCGGCGAAACGTCCGTGCTTTCCCGCGTGTAGAAATGCTTTCCATGGCCTTTATCACCTAACGCGCTTGCGTCGGATCACAATCCGACGTTCTACAAAACCACACGGCCTCACGAACCAGCTTTCTTCATTCGTGGAAATTCGTGAAGATTCGTGGTAAGAATCCGCATTACCACCAATAACGCCATCCCCATCAACCCTAGTCCCCAAGGCAGGGATTGCGGGGAATACCGCATCTCCACACGATGCGCGCCGGCCGGGAGAATCACACCGCGAAACAGACCAGCAGAACCTTTGCCATGACCATTGCGTGGGCAGTCTATCATACTTCACCTTCAAGTCAATGATTCTGTAGGTGTACACAACACATCTTGTCACGAATATGAGCCGAAGTATAATGATCCTCTATGAACACCTGGAAGGGCATTCTATTGCGGTGGGGGGCGATCGCGCTTCTTTTGTTGTTCTTCATGCAAGTGAGTTTTGCGGCTCGCACGACTTCCATCACACTCGATGAACCGCTGCACATTGCGAGCGGCTATGCCTGTCTGACAACCGGCGATTTTCGATTGGTGGAAGAGCATCCTCCATTATTGAAAATGTGGCAAGCCGCCCCACTGCTGCTGGCCGATCCACCCTTACCCGATCCGCGTGGTGCGCCAGGTTGGGATACAGGCAATCTCATCGAGTTTGCGCAACATACGGTTGTCCCTTACCGCCCCATCGAGCCTCTTCTCTTTGCAGCGCGGGTTCCGACAATGCTTGTGGGTGTGTTATTGGGCGCGCTGATCTTCCGTTGGACTCAGGATGTAAGTGGAAGACAGAGTCTGATGCCGCTATTGGCCATGGGATTGTTCGCCTTCGATCCCAATATGTTGGCGCACGCCGGGGTTGCGGCTACAGATTTGGGGGCTGCAGTTGCCATCTTCGGCGCGCTATACTGCTTTGCGCGATGGTTGCGCCGGCCCACCGGTGCGCGCGCGCTGGGCGCGGCCCTCACACTGGGCATGGCGCTGGGGACGAAAAACACAGCCTTGATGCTCGGCCCAATCTATGCGTTCCTCATCGTGTGGAAATTGTTCACGATACGCCCGCCGAAGCGTTATCTTATCCAGGGCGCAGGTATTGCGGGAGGCGCTTTTCTAACATTATGGGTCATCTACGGCTTTGAGTTTGGACCGGCGCCGGGTCTGCCTTTCGCTATACCCGCCCCCAGTCATCTTCTGCCGCTGCTCAAGCTCCAGGAGCACATGCGCGACGGTCATTCGGCTTTTCTGATGGGCCAGACCTACCATCATGGCGACTGGCGTTATTTCCCCATCGCTTTTGTCTTAAAGACGCCACCGCTCACTTTGCTGCTCTGCGCTGTGACATTGATCAGGGGGACAGGGGAAGTGTGGCGCAAAGGGATTACGCGCCTCGGCGCCGCTGCTCCCTTGCTCCTTTTTCCGCTGTTTTACTTCGGCATCAGCCTCACCAGCGGCATCAATATCGGCTATCGCCATCTACTGCCGATATTGCCGTTTATCTACGTGATGGGAGTTGGCTTTGGAATGCGGCGGGCGCTCCGAGGATGGCAGATACTGCGCACTTCCCGTCTCGGGTCTCACGCTCTGCGTTTTATAGTGGGGCTTTTGCTCATAGGGTATGTGGGGGTGACTTTAGCCCTTTTTCCCTGGCATCTGGCTTATTTCAACATTTTCGCTGGCGGGCCGGATGGCGGCTACCGTTATCTGGTCGACTCCAACCTGGATTGGGGACAAACTTGGAAGGCATTGCAGCGTTATTTGGACACCGAAGGTATTTCAGACTTCTACCTGAGTCAATACACGATCAACGATCCCCGCGCGTACGGGTTGGATTACACCCCGTTGCCGCCATGGCCAGACGCGCCGCCGGTACTGCCACAGCGCTTCAACCCGCCGGCGGGCGTTTATGCGATCAGTAGCAACCAATTGCAAGGCATTACCATCGCCGACCCGGAGATGTTCGACTATTTTCGCAATCTGGAGCCAACGACCCGCATCGGCCACGCCATGTTCGTGTATCACGTCTCCGGCAAACCGTCGATTGACTGGGCAGCGCAATGCAGTACGCCAGTTGTCCCTCTCTCTTCCGATGTGCTGCGTGAGGGTCTCGGTATAGCAGAAAACATCCCGCTTTTTACCTTCGACTGCGAACAAAGTTGGCTCGTCCCGCCGGGAGAAGGACGCTATGTGTTTGCGCGTGATTCTGCCGGCGCGTCGCGGACAGTGCTGGAACGCGGGCGGCTGGCTTATACGCAAAAACGCAAGGGGCTTGCGCCGCCGTTCGCGGTCTATGAATGGAGCGCGGCTACACAAATCACCCCGCCATTGCCCGCCGCGGACACGCCCAGCGTGGGCGAAGTGCTGACCTTCCTCGGTTACGGCACAGCCCCATTACAGATCGGCGAGAGTGAGATAATGGTGGAGACGTGGTGGCGCATTGAGGCGCGGCCAGCGCAGTCCCTATCGCTGATGGCGCATCTGCTGGGGCCAGATGACCTCCCGATTGCAGTCGGCGATGGATTGGGCGTTGCGGTGGAGCTGTGGACGCCGGGCAGCTTACTGATTCAACGTCACCGCTTGACAATTCCGGCAGAAACTCCGCCCGGCAAGTATACTTTTCGCACCGGCGCTTACACATATCCTGAGTTGGAACGTCTGCCCGTCACATTCGACGATGGTTCAACCAGCGATTCTATCTCCATTGGGCAACTGGAAATCCTGACGCCATGAAAACTCACCGCACACGCTGGATCGTATGGCTGCTCCTAATCGTACTGTATGCGCAACTGGTGCATGCGGCGGTGCAGCTTTCGGCAACGGTTGACGAAGCCTTTCATATCACCAGCGGCTACGAATACCTGCGCGCCGGCACCTTGCGACTCTTCGATGAACACGTCCCCGTAGCGAAAGCGCTCTTCGCGTGGCCACTCTTCTTCGTTCCCGATCTATCACCTCCGGAGAGCGCCGCCGAGTACGCCACGGGGAACCTAATCACAGTGACACAAGCGACAACACTGGCATACCGCCCGCTGGATCGCGTTATCGTTGCCCCGAGGCTGGCCGCGATCCTACTGACCATGCTGCTTGCCGCTACAGTTTGTCGCTGCGCAACAGCGTGGGCCGGACCGTGGGCGGGCCTGCTGGCGTTGGCCCTATGCGTTTTCGACCCCAACTTCCTCGCCCATGGCAGCCTGGCGACGACCGACATGGGCGCGACGGCGTTTATCTTCTGGGCGATTTGGGCAGGTAATCGCTGGCTGCGAAATCCCACACCACACCGTTGGTGGAGCGCGGCCTTGCTGCTGGGACTCGCTCAAGGCAGCAAATTAACCGCGCTACTGCTCTATCCGGTGTTAGGATTGGGTGTGTTGCTTGAGGCAGGACGGCAAAGGCACAGCGGCGCAAAATATCTACTCAAGATGGTGACGGCTTACGCCGGGATAGTGGTCGTTTCGCTGCTGCTGCTTTGGGCGCTCTATGGTTTCGAGATGCGCCCGCTGGCGGGCATCTTGGGCGGCACAGTCCCCATGCCGGCGGCCAGTCACATCGAGCGTTGGCAACGCCTGCAAGACAACCTCAGTTCCGGGCGTGAAGCGTTCTTGTTGGGACAGAATGCCATGCATGGCTGGCCCCAGTATTTTCCAGTCGCGTTTCTGCTAAAAACACCCTTACCACTATTGCTGCGGCTTGGCGCAATCCTTTTTTGTGGTGTGTACCGCATTTTTCATGCCAAGACCTACCCCTCACACCGTACACATTACAGCGCACATATCGCGTTTTACGCTTTTCCGCTCCTTTACGCCCTTGCCAGCCTGACCAGCCCGTTCAATATTGGTTACCGGCATCTGCTGCCGCTGCTGCCGTTTCTGTACGTGGGGATTGGCGTAGGGAGTAGGGAGTCTGGAGTAGGGAGGAGGAAAGGTGAATTACGAATTACGAATCATGAATCACGAATCATGAATCATGAGTCACGAATGACGAATGATGAGTCACGCATCACAACACATCACACATCACGTATCACGCATCCCCCCTTACTTCTTACTTCTTACGCCTTACTCCTTATCTGGCTCATCATCGGCACAGTCGCCGTCGCGCCGCACTATCTGACATTCTTCAATGAAATTAGCGGTGGTCCCAAAGAGGGTTGGCGCTATCTGGCAGATTCCAACACCGATTGGGGGCAAGGGTACAAGGCAGTAGCGCGCTTTCAGGAGACGGAAAGCATCGACAGTTTGCGCCTCGCGGCCTTTGCCTTCTACGATCCGGCGGTCTACGGTGTAAACTACACGCCGTTGACGCCCCTGGGCGGCGACACACCCGCGGTCTTCCCCTCACGCTTTGCGCCGCCGCCCGGTGATTACGTGATCAGCACGACGCCGCTCGATGGCATCCCACTGGCCGACCCCGAGATGTACGACTGGTTTCGCTGGCGCGCGCCGGATGCCCAGATCGCCAACGCACTACACTATTATCACGTCACCGCCAACGAGGTCGCCGTGGAGTGGATCGCGCAGTGCAATGTGCCGGTCGCGCCGCTGGATGATACCGCGATCACCGCAGGGTTTGGCCTCACCGGAATCCGGCGCGTGGACTTCGATTGCGCGCAGAGTTGGCTCATCCCCGGCGGCGACGCGCCGGGACGGTACGTTCTGCACGGCGCGCAGCTCCGCGATACGCTCAGCGCGCGCCTGCACCTGAGCACGCCCCCTGCCGAGGATCCATTCGTCGCCCAGCGTCTCGACGCGCTGGACATTGTCTACCGCCAGCGCGCCTATCGCACCGAACCGGCGTTCGCCATCTACGCGCCCGCGGGAGATACGCCCATACCAGCGTCCAGCGGCTGGATTGCCCGCGCCGAGACGTCGCCCGCAGCGCTCCCGGAGCAGACGCCTATCACAGGTCCCGTCGAGATGGATGGTCCACTGACCTTTTTAAGCGCGGCGGCTTACCGGCAAAAAGAAACCCTCGACGTCGAAACATGGTGGCTGGTGAGCGCCGCAGCGCCAGCGCGCCCACTCTCCATTATGGGACACCTGCTCACCACATCCGGGGAGGTCAAAGAGGTGGCGGATGGGCTTGGTATCCCTGTATACGCCTGGCAAACGGGCGATATCCTGATACAACGGCACGCCTTCGCCCTGTCTGCAGCGGAGATGCGCGGCGACTATGTCTTGCGTACCGGCGTATATTGGCTGGATGATGGAACGCGCTGGACAATCAAGGCGGCTACAAAGGCGGATGCGCTTTTCATCCCCTTTACGCTCCAGTAGGAGCAAGCGCCGCCCTGGTTCCACACACAACTCAGCAATCACCTCCAAGCCAACTGTGTACCGCATTCCTCACAGCACTCCATGGCTATTGCATTTAACCTTCGCCGGCGCCAGACTACAAAAATCTCACGTGGGATCGCGTTGACCAGGCGCCTCGTTGAACGAAAAACGCGCCAAATGCATGTGTCTGCTGGGACTTTTGTAGTCTTTACCTCCAAATGCGATAGCCCTAAACAGCACTCAAGAGAAAGACTGGTCAATTCTGGAATTATGATGACTCCCCTGAAAAAAGGTGGACATATTCATAAAATATAGTACAATTAGCACATCCGTTCAAATTTCAATACAGGAATACACCAATGTTTCGTTGTTTCACTGAACACTTGCAAAACGGCATA
>DAOUAY010000449.1:0-4277 GCA_034432995.1 Anaerolineae bacterium
GGCGACGCTCAGGAATGGTTTGAAGTCGCGCGTACAACGCTTGAGTAAATTCTGGGCGCACTGCTTCTGACAACTCACGCAAAAACTTATCGTCCATCGTGATCCTCCCATTGCTTGCGTAACTGCCCAACGACGCGATGTAGGATCGTGCCCACGTTGGTCTCGCTGTATTTAGTCAAACGCGCAATCTCCCGATTGGTCAGTCCTGCTCCATATTTCAGGGTGATCAGTTCCCGTTCACGAGGAGTGCGTTGAGCCAGCCAGACGCGCAGACGGGCCTGGTTCTCGCGTTTGGTGAGCACGTCCTCGATTGAGTCCTGCGCTGCGCTCTTGGAAGCCTCTTCCAAAGGGGCTTCCCGCTGCGGTTGGCGAAAGTAGTCGCGGGCCACATTACGCGCCAGGGTGAACAACCAGGTAGAAAAAGCGCCGAGATTGGCCTGATAACGCTGGCGGTTCCGCCAGGCTTTTTCAAAGACAATAGCTGTCAAGTCCTCCGCTGTCATCGCGTCGCTAACCCAATAATTGAAATAATTGTACACGCGCGGCAAATACTCGGCATACACTGCCGCCCAAAATATCTCGGTTGGTGTAGCATGTGAGCCGTCTTCCTGGATTTCCGCGAGAGATTTCATGGATTGCATGTGTCTTTCAACCAGGTGATTGCTATGTTGGTGATGGTCGTTCGTTCGATTCGGATCAACTTTGCTTAATTATACGTTCCAAACCGAAAAGTATCACAACTATTTCAAAATTTACCTTTGACTTTTAGCGCACTCATGCGAAGATATGGGGAATTCACTTTGAAGTCAGGAGAACACTATGCCCAGAAAACGCAAACCCAACATTCTGTTAATCGGCATCGATTCGCTGCGCGCGGATCACATGAGCTGCTACGGCTACCCCAAGTTGACGACGCCGCACATGGATCGCTTCGCGCAGGGTGGGACGCTGTTCGAGCGCACGTATAGCGCCTACATCCCCACGACCAGCGGCTACGGCTCGATGCTCACCGGGATGGACGTGATCAGCACGCAGATGGTGGCGCTGCGTCACCAGGGGCCGCTGCGCCCAGAAGTCAAAACGTTGGCGGAAATCGTCAAGGAAGAGGGGTACAACACCACCTGCGTTGGATTCAAAGGCAATCCGGCGGCGCGCGGGTTCGACACGTACATCGATTTCGCGGGTTGGGGCAGTTGGAATGAGGGCCGCAGCCCGAAGGCTGAGAATCTCAACGCGGTCACCATCCCGGAACTGAACCGGCTGGCGAAGGAGAAGGTGCCGTTCTTCCTCTTCCTGCGCCATATGGATCCGCACGCGCCCTACTTACCGCCCGCGCCCTTCGAGCGGATGTTCTACCACGGCAACGAGTGCAATCCGCGCAACCACTCGATGGACCCAGTAATGGCGTTCAAGCCGTTCCGCGACTTTTTCGCCACGTGGATGCCACCGGGCATCCGCGACAAGGATTACGTGATCGCGCAGTACGACGGCGCAGTCGCCTACATGGATGCCGCCATCCAGACGATCCTCAACGCGGTGGAGACGTTGGGTCTGCTCGACAACACCATCGTCGTCATCAACTCCGACCACGGCGAAACGCTCTACGACCACGAGTGCTACTTCGATCACCACGGGATGTACGATCAGACGCTGCACGTGCCGCTGATCCTGCGCTATCCGGGCAAAGTCCCCGCCGGGAAGCGCATGAGCGGCTTCAACCGCCAGCAGGATTTGGTTCCCACCCTGCTGGAGCTGGCGGGCATCGAGACGGATATTGCCTTCGACGGCAAGAGCCTGATGCGGCTGGTGGACGGATCGGTGGCCTCTTACGACAGCGAATTCTACATCACCGAATGTACGTGGATGCGCAAACACGGCTGGCGCACGCCGGAATGGAAGCTCATCGTGGCGCTGGAGCCGGATTTCCACTTCAAGCCGGAAGTCGAGCTGTACAATCTGATCGCCGATCCGGGTGAGAACAACAACGTCGCCGAAGCCGAACCGGAGATCGTCGCCATGCTCCGCGCGCGCATGGATGCCTGGATCGCCAAACGCGAAGCCGAGACCGGTCTGCCCAACCCCATCCACCGCCAGGGCGACTGGCACGGGCACGCGGGCGTCGGCGCGTTCACCAGCTCGCAGCAAGCCTTCGACACGCTGCACATCGGCGATCCCACGCAGGCGGCGAAGTTGCAGGCGGGGGAGAAGAAATAGAGACGGGTAATGGGTAACTGGTAATCGGTAACTGGTAATCGGTAATCGGAAACTGGTTACCGGTTGCCAAAGTTGCGAAAGTAGACGGCTTATCGAGATTTGCAGACACCACGGGAGTGAAATGATGAATGAGAAAAACGAATATGTGAAATGTATCCAGGACGCACATAAGCAGGACAACGAGAATCAAGCGGATCTGGTGTCTGAAATGATGAGCCGCTATCCTGACGAATGGGTTTTCTTTGAAGTGGTAACAGAAGACGAATATGGCGCACCGCATACAGGGCGGTTGATTGCTCACGACCCAGATCGGGAAGTGGTTGAAAATGTTGTGCGTGAACGCCGCGAGCTTTACGACATCGCCGTGTGGTATAGCGGCGAGTTGGTGCCAGACGGAGAATTGGTGCTTCTATGAATAGCGTCAATCGCTTCCCATTGGTGGGATTGGCGCAAGGCATGGTACTGACGGTTGGCGATTTCTATAGCTCTACGCAACGGTTACGCGCCATTCTGCTTCTGGATACCGGTTCATCCATCACGACTCTGACGCCTACAGCTATGCATCGTTTGGGCCTGGATCCTCAAAATCCTCAAGAACACCGCATTACACACGTTTGGGGCGGCGTGCATCAGACGCCAATCTTGATTATGCCACGGTTGCGCGTCTTTGGACAAGAACGATGCAATATCGAGGTCGCCTGTGGCGATCTCCCTCCCGCGATCAAACTTGACGGTGTACTGGGACTCAACTTTTTACAGCATTTCGATCTACGTATCAATTTTCGGGATGCATACATTGAGCTATGCTAACTTCACAACAGGAGGACTTCAAAAAATGACGCTCGACGTCGCTATCGTCGGATTGGGCAACATCGGAAACACGCACGCGCGGGTGTACCAACAGCGCAGTGACGTGAAGCTGGTCGCGGTGTGCGACATCATCAAGGAACGCGCGGATAAGGCGGCGGCGGCTTATGGCTGTCCGGCGTTCTACTCTGTGCAAGAAATGCTGGCAAGCGGCATCAAGATCGACGCCGCCAGCATGGCGACCGCCGGGAAGGAAAACGGCGGCGATCACTACACGCCCACCATGGAACTGCTCGAAGCCGGCATCCCCACTCTGGGCGAGAAACCGATCTCGAACGAGATTGATAAAGCCGAAGCCATGGTCGCGCTGGCGAAGAAGAAGAACCTGCGCTACGGCATCAACCTCAACCACCGCTTCACGCCGGCTGCGCTGCAAGCCAAGAAGTGGGTGGAGGCTGGGCGGTTGGGCGAGATCAACATCATCAACATGACGATGTGGATCAACAACCCCAACGAGACCTCGCCGTGGTTCCACATCCGCGCGCTGCACCCGCACTCGCTGGACGTGATGCGCTATTACGGCGGGGACGTGGAAAAGGTGCAAGCGTTCTTCAAGCGCGGCCCGCGCGCCGACGGCCCGGACGGGCGGCGCGTGTGCTGGTCGAACGTGCAGGTAAACCTGCTCTTCAAGAACGGCGTCATCGGCCACCTCACCGGCAGCTACGACGCCGGCGGCAGCTACGGGCTGGAAACGCTCGAAGTCGTCGGTTCGGAGGCGCGCTTCGTGCTGCTCGACGCCTGCGAGCATCTCACATTCTACCCGCGCTTCAGCCGCCAGACCGAAACCTACGACTACCTCGGCGGGATGATGAACTTCAGCGAAACCTTCGGCAGCCGTATCGGCGTGTGGGTGGAGCAAAACATCGCCCAGGTCAAGCCAGAAGCCATCGACGCCTCCGGCGCAGACGCCCTCCACGTCCAGCGCATCATCGAAGCCATCATCGCCTCCTGGGAAACCGGGCAGGTTATCACACTGTAAGAGGCAAGAAGCAAGAGGCAAGAAGGAAATCCTGCATCTGGCATCCTGTATCCTGCATCCTATTTCTTTATTGAGGCATTTATGACCACCACCACCATCATCGGCCGGGGACACTCCGGCACGCGCGCGATGTCACACACGCTTTCGGCGAGCGGCGTCTTTATGGGCCAGCCGCTCAACGTCTCCGGCGACCTGCTGCCGCCGCAGACGATGTACG
>DAOUAY010000450.1:0-8225 GCA_034432995.1 Anaerolineae bacterium
ACGTTGATCGCCATCCGTCACTCCGTCGAAAATAGTCTTGCTTCAACGCTTAAGGCGGATCACAATCCGCCGTCCCCGCAGCGCCGGGTGATCCGGCGCAAGCATTTTCGTCATCGTAAGTGTGGCTTGCCACATGAGAACTCACTCGTCCGAGGCCGCACATCCCGTATGCCAGGCGCTCTCTTCCGGCGCGATGAGCGCCTCCGCATCGGGCGGTCCCCAACTACCTACGGCGTATGGAAGAGGCCGCCCGGCTGCCGCCAACGGGTCGATGAGACCCCACGCCAGTTCGATTTCGTCGGCCCGGATGAAGAGCGAGACGTCGCCCTGCAGCGCATCGAGCAGCAAACGCTCGTAAGCCTCGAGCAAAGCAGTCTTGCCAAAGTGCTTGCCGTAGAGAAATTTCATATCCACCGGCTCGACGCGCATCCCCGCACCGGGCATCTTGGTTGCAAAATTCAGGTGGATGGCCTCGTCGGGCTGGATACACAGGGAGAGGTGGTTGGGTGTCAGGGTGACGTTCTCCGGGAAGAGCAGGTGCGGCACACTTTTGAACTCGATGGTGATCTCGGTCAACTTGTGAGGCAAGCCCTTGCCGGAGCGCAAATAGAACGGGACACCCTGCCAGCGCCAGTTGTCGATGAAGAGACGCAGCGCCGCAAAAGTCGGCGTCTGTGAGTCCTGGGCAACCCCCTCCTCGTTCTGATAACCGGCATACTGCCCCAGCACCAGATCATCCGGGTGAAGCGCGCGCACGGCATGGAGGATTTTGACCTTTTCGTCACGCAGCGCCCGTGCATCGAAGGCGAAGGGCGGTTCCATGGCCACAAGCGTCAGCAATTGCATCAGATGATTCTGGAACATATCGCGCAACACACCGGATCGATCGTAATAGCCGGCCCGCTGTCCCACCAGATCTGTCTCTGCCACGGTGATCTGCACGTGGGCCACGTAGTTACGATTCCACAGCGGTTCGAAGATGGCGTTGGCAAAGCGGAACGTCAGAATGTTCTGCACGGTCTCCTTGCCCAGGTAGTGATCGATGCGGTAGACCTGCGGCTCGTCGAAGGCGGCGTGGATTTGCGCGTTGAGTTCCTGGGCGCTGGCGAGGTCGTGACCGAAGGGCTTCTCGATGATGATGCGCGTCCACCCACGCTCCTGGCGATTGAGGCCGGCGCGGCGCAACTGTTCCACGATGACGGGATAGAGAAATGGCGGCGTCGAGAGATAGAAGAGACGGTTACCTGGTGCAGCGGAGTGCGCCTCAAGCTGCGTCAGATGCCGTGCGAGGCGTTGATACGTCTCAGGATCGTCATAGTCGCCGGAGAGGTAGGTGTAACGTTCCTCAGAATTCTCCCACAGCGCACACTGATCGGCATTGAGACGCGAATAAGCTTGCACGCCTTCGTAAATTTGCGCGCGAAAGTCCTCGTCCGCAAGGGACGAGCGCGCCACACCGACAATCCGCGTCTGCGCAGGGAGCAGCCCATCACAGGCCAAACTGTGCAGCGCCGGTCCGAGCTTGCGCCGCGCCAGGTCGCCAGAGGCGCCGAAGATTACAATCACTGCCGGTTCAGGTTTTGTCGCCATTGCCTCGTCAAACCGTTTGGACGTGAAGCTGTTTCAATTCACGGAACAAAAATATGAAGAAAAGGATCGACGCGATGCCGAGGAGAATCAGCACCGGCACAGGGGGGATCCAAACCAGCAAAATACCGGCATCAATCAACGCCAACGCACACAACAGGACGATATCCATGCGCGCCATGCCCTTTTCGAGCACGGCGTTCTCAGGCGCCGACGGATCGTAGTAAACGGTCACTTCCCGATCCTGTGGGTATTTCGCCTCCAGTTTTTTCAGATCGCCGAAGAGCCAGGCGAAGTTGTGGAACGACATGCGCGTTCCCTCGCGCACTTCACCATCCACGGTGTAATGATAGGAGAGGATCAACATCTCTTTGGCGAGGTCTTTACCCCGGTAATACCGTTCGAGTTTAGAAAGCAGAATGACACCGGGGGTTTCACTCCACGTGCTACTGCGCAGCCCGCGCAAAATCCCCCGCGCGACGTAGAACGTTCCATAGAGAAAGAGCGGCAGAGCCAAGGTCAACAAAGCCAGAATGACAACTAACATAGGTACGCCTCAAAAGCCGTGTCCTCCAAGTACAGCCGACAGATCGCTCTGTTCGCCGCACAATTCCTATTATACGGGTTTCCCCATAAACGGAAATGAACCATGCTTCACCGATCCCCGGCTGCCAGAAGACGCACCACTTGTGCATTTTCATGCTATACTAGAGCTGTAATGCTCAGGAGGTGTACTATGCAAGAACAGCAACAATTGATCGTACAACAGGGTGTATGGATCGACGAGCAATGGATTCGGGAAGCAGGATTAGGCCCCCAATTACGCGTCCTCATCCGCCCGGGAGAAATTCGTATCCTACCTGCGCCAGAAAACAACGAGTTACCCAAAGAAGCCACTTATGGGTGGGAAATTTTCCGTTGTTTAGGCGATGACGCGCCAACTGGCCGCCTGGCCGATGCTGCCGCCGAACACGACAAATACCTGTACGGAAAAGAACAATGACTACACGTCGGCTATTCGTTGATACCAGCGCGTGGGATGCGCTCGCAGATTCCGGTGATCCGCATCACGAAGCAGCCCTATTATTCAGGAACGAAATCGCTGGAGGTTGCAAGCTACTCGTCACAAATTACATCCTCGACGAACTGTATACGCTACTGTTGATGAACCTGGGATATCAACAAACGATACGCTTCAAGCGACAACTCGAAATGCTTATCGAAGACAACCTGCTCCAAGTCGTCTGGGTTTCAAAACAGCTCGAAGCAGAAGCCTGGACGATATTCGAACAATTCAACGTGGATAAGTCCTGGTCATTTACAGATTGTGTGTCCTATGCAGCGATGCGGCAACTCGGTATTTACGAAGTATTTGCTTTCGATCATCACTTTGAACAAATGGGCTTTGCCCGTCTGCCCCGACAGACAAAACAACCAGATACCCCCCATTCATTCCACAAAGAAATCCGGTCCCGTCATCTCCCAAATGCACGCGCTGTCCGGCTCCATCAACGGATCGGATAAAAACGCCAACACCATCTCGAAAGGACACTCACGCACCCCAATGCTGGACGTGTGCCCGCGACCGGGGAACTCGAAGAAGAAGCTATTGGGCAAGTTCTCCGCCACCTGGCGACCAAACGCTGGCGGCGTCGCCGGGTCATACTCACCGACCAGGATCAGCGTGGGGATCGGACTCGTGACCGGCTCGACCTCGCGCGGATCGAATGGCGCAGCGCCCCACTGCTCGCACAGTGCGTAATGGGCTTCCGCGCCGCCCAGGAGCGCCGATTTGCCGAAGGCCGCCGTATCAGGATAGGCGTCGTTGGCGGCGGTGATCTCCTGCGGCGTTGTGGCAAAAATCTCCTCGTGACAGTTCACCGACAACATCATACCGAGGCTGAGACCATCGTCCAGATACATCGGCGCGGCGAGGAAGATGCGCAGCCAGGTATAATCGCCGCGGCGCACGTCGTCGATCATCTGCGGGGCCATTGGGATCAGATCGGTGGCGTACATGGCAAAGAAAACCGCGCTGGTCAGCTCGACGCCGTTCACGTCGACGTTGAACGTGCGCCCATCACTCGCCAGCACCCCCCACACCGAAACCGGCTTGGCATCCAATCGTTTGACGAGATCATAGTACGTCCGCTCCAGGTTGGGATAAGCTCTATTGCACGCTGGATGCGCAGCACAGCCATCGAACAACTTGTGCAGCACATAATCGGTCTTGGCGGCCTGCTCGTTGTAGATGTGGATTTCGAGCGGCAGCGCCGAATCGAGCACCGCGCTGCGCACGATGCCGGGGAAATCGCGCAGCACCGTCTGCGCCAAACGCGTGCCGTAGGATGCGCCGTAGAGGTTGACCTGTTCGTAACCCAGAACGCTGACGATGTCGTTGACGTCGGCGGCGCTGGCGGCGCTCGTATAGGCCGCCAGATTCGCGCCGCGCAATGTCAGGCGGTCGCGACAATTCAACAAAGCGGCGGTATAACGCGTGGGATCTTCATCCCCGGTGAAAAAGCTCTGGCGCAATTGGCGCTCGACCAGCCGCGAATACTCCGGGCAATCGAGCAATGGCTGGCTCAACCCCGCGCCGCGCTGGTCGAACACGATGAGGTCACGTTCGGCCAGGAGCGGTGCGATGAACGTATCATAAGCCTTGACGATGTCCGCCACAGCCCCGCTGCCTGGTCCGCCCTGCAGAAAGATCACCGGATCAGGCCGGGGATCGGCGCTGGTGCTGTGATAGACGGCCACTGCCAGGCGGATCACGTCGTTGGGATCATCACCATTGCGGTCTTCACGCACGATGACCATGCCGCAATCCACTTCTGCGCCAGGCGGCACATCGAAGGGACAGCGCGTCTCCTCGAACGCAGGCGTCTCGATGAGCACCCGCACTTCGGGCGTAGGCGTCCAGGTGGGCGGCGGCGTGAAGGTCGGCGCGGGCGTTGCCGTGGCAGCGACCAGCGTTGCAGGAACCGGCGCAGACGGCCCAGAAGCCTGGCGCGCCATTTGCGAAACTATGATACCACCCAGGCTAGTGATCACCAGACACGTCAACACGGCCATTCCGATGAGGATGACGCTTTGCTTTTTCGTAAACGACCTCAACAGTTTGTTCACAGCTTATCCTTCCGCGATGATGCGATCCACCACCAACTGCCGGAACTCCGGCGACAGGCTGGCGAAGTACGCGCTGAAACCGGTCACGCGCACGACCAAATCCGGGTACTTGCCGGGGTCTTCGTGCGCTTCGAGCACCTTCTCCGCGTCCATAATGTTCAGGTTGATCTGTGTGCCGCCCAAATCGAAGTGCGTCTTGATGAGGTGGGCAATGTTCTCGATGCCGCCTTCGTCTTTGGAAAGCATGGGGTCGAGTTCCATCTGCAGCGGCGCGGTGTTGCCGAAGCCGGGTTGCACAGACGCAATGGCCGTCGCCATCGCCGTGGGCGCGCCGTCCTTGCGGTAGCCGGGATCGGGGTTCGCCCCATGCGAGATCGGCGCGCCGGCGTGACGCCCGTTCGGCGTCGCTCCCACAGATTTGCCCATCGGAATCGTATTCGCCCAGGAGAACAGGCCGGGGATCAAATTGAAGCCGTCCGGCGTGGGCGCTTCTTTGACCAGATCGGTGAACGTCTGGTTGACGCGCACAGCCCAGTCATCGGCGCGGGAGTTGCCGCTGCCGTAACGCGGGATATTGCGGAGCATCAGCCGGGCACGCTCCCCGTCGGGGCCGGCCCAGTCGGTTTCGATGTGGCGGACAATGTCACCCCACGTCAGGCGGCCTTCGCGCTCGATGCGCTGCTCCAACGCGGCAAACGAATCGGCGACGGTCGCCAGCGCCGCGCCGTCGAGGCACAGGTTGTAGAACTCGACGCCGCCGTGCGAAGCATCCAGGCCGCGTTCAATGGGGCCATAGCAAAGCAAGTCGAGCACCAACTCCGGGAAAACGCGGTGCATGTGCTCCAGGTGAAAATCCAGGCTCGCGGCAATCGCGCGGATGCCACGCCGCAGGTGCTCTGTGAAGCGCCCCCACAGGTTGGCGACGCTCGGTTCCGCCGGATTTGGCAATCCGGCGGGAGCATTTGTAGAATCGTTGAACATCTCCTTCCAGGCCACCGCGAAGACGGCGGCGAAGTTGATCTTGACGCAGTCGTTGACCGTGTATTCGCGGCCCGGAATCGCCGACCAGTGACAGCCGGAGTAAGCGCGCTCGTAGCCCAGGGCGATGTCGTAGCCGTTGCGGGCGAAGCCTTCGGCGGTGCGCTCGATGCCGAGGAACTTGGGCACGCCGGTCTTGTCCGCGAACAGCACCTCGACGCCGCGCTTAAGCAGGCCGGAGTCCACGCCGTCGCCCACACAGACGCCGACGTTCGCCGGGATTTTCAGGCGGTGCGCCGCTTCCAGCACGATGTACGAGACCGCGTTGGTGACATCGTTCCCGGCGGCATCCGGCCCGCCGAGTTGCAGGTAAGCCGTGTCGCGCAGCAGCAGGCAGGCGACGTGGAAAATGGCCTCCTCGTCAATCAATGTTCCCGCCGCGACCTCGCGCTCGTAGAATGGCGTGAGCAGCACGTCGAGCCGCCCCAACGAGCCACTGCCGTTGTACATCCGCGCCAACATCTGGTACCACAAAATCCACTGGCAGGCCTCGCGGAAGGTGGCGGGCGGTTCTGTTACCAACCGCGCGTTCATCGCCGCGATTTCCAGCAGGTTTTGTCGTCGTTCGGCATCCGGCTCCGCGTCCACCAGCGCGCGCGCAGCCTCGGCGTGACGGCGAATCCAGTCTTGCGTTCCCAAGACAATGTCTTCCAGGCCGCTGTAGAAATCGGCCATATCCGCGTGCGTGACCGGCGAGAAGCGCGTATCTTCCGGGATGAGCGCCTCCGGCGACGCGAGATTGGCGTCACGGTAGCGCCGGATTTTGTCGAGCAAACCGCCCCACCCTAACTCCAGCCCGATCTGCAAATCCTGGCAGAAGTGCTGCCCCGCGCCGATGCCGGGATGCAGTTGGTACAGCGCAATCGCCTCCGCCAAATCAGGCCGCAGCTTGCTCACCGTAATGTCGGGGTTCCAGCCACGCTTGCGGTACGACGAAAAGTTCACCATATACCCGCCCGCCAGGGAACTGACGGGGTCGATGTAGACCGGATGCGCTTCGAGCAGCGCCCGGTAGTTCGCGCCGACCGCCTGCGGGCCGAAAAAGTCGCCGCCAGGATGTGTCTCCTGCGGTTCGTAGCCTTCGATAAGGCAGTCGGTGATCGGCATCCCCGACGTGCTCACTGTCTTGACGATTTTGCGCCGCTCAGGCGGCGGCAGGATGAGCGCCCAGTCATCGTGGTCCATCGAGCCGATGAGCGCCTGCTTCTCCTGCGTCTGCGCCAGCTTCGTCGCGCGCAACTGCTCGATGCGCGGTTGATACATTGACACTTTATCTTCTGTTATGATAGTCTTCACTTATCTCCTCCAACGATAAACCGCGAATCTCGCTAATCTACGCGAATCTTTTGGTGGGCGCTGATATAGGCGCGTTTTATCCGTTCGCGCTAGGCAGATCGCCCGGCTCAGCCACGCGCTTGAGCCACGTCACCTGGTCGAAGTCGGCGTCGAAGCTGGCGATGGCCGGGATGCCACGTTCACGACACGCCAGGGCGATCAGCGCGTCGTTGAAGTTGAGTTCGCCCGAGGAACTGTGGATAAGCGCCAATATGTCTGTATACAGGCGCGGCACGTTGGGAAAAATCCAAGTGATAGATTGGGGCGGCGTTTGAGCGTGCAGCCGATCCAAGAGTTGTTGCACGTCATCCCGCAATCCTTTTTCGTACAAACGGCGGACGGCGACGCTGACGGTCTCTGCGACCACACAATCAAAATAGATGCCAATATAGCCAGCGACTTTGAGCGCTTCCCATAACGTCACCGCCTGAGAGTGCCAGGCATCGTTGGGGACCAACAATGCGACGAGCAACGAGCTATCCACCACGATAGGCGTCATATTCAATCTCCATCGTAGAGCGCCTCGGTGTCGACCAAAGCATCGCCGCCGACAGCCGGCATAATACCGATCAATCCTTCCAGCATTGAAAACGGAATCGACACAGTAGGATACAGATACGGTGATTGTTCAGTCGCGGCAGCAACTTCTGACGTTACCGCGGCGGGCGGGGTTTGCGCTTGCGCCAGCAATTGCTCGTAACGCTCGTAATCTACCAGCACGACCACCGGGCGGCCATGCTGCGTGATGTAGACCGCGTCGCCGGTTTCGCGGACGACGTTCAGCACGTCGCTGGTCTTGCGGCGCAAATCGCTGACGGGCATAATCTGTGTGCTCATTTTTGTCACCTTTCTTGTTGTCAAATTCGATGACTTTTCCTCATTGTACCGGCTGCGGCGAATTTTGTCAATCGGACTGTATCTGCTAAATCCGCTCAATCTGCTGACAACAACGAGCCATCGTGCGCCGGGGCGACGGCTTCTGCACCGGTTTTGCGCGGCGTGATTTTGACAAACCGCCGCTCCCAATCGTTGTACAGCGCGCGCACCTTCTCAGCTTCGGCGTGTTGGTGGTTGCGCGCCAGTTCGCCGGCGTAGGCGTCGAGCAGCTCGCTCAGGTTGACGCCGTCCTCCGCCGT
>DAOUAY010000451.1:0-17838 GCA_034432995.1 Anaerolineae bacterium
AGGCAGCGGAAGATGCCATGTCGATAGTGTTGACTAGCCTGAGCCTTGTCGGCGTCCTGCTGGGTTTAGGGCTGGTCTGGGTGGGATGGCCCGCGCGGCAACGCCTCCCCGCCCCGCTGGCCTACATCCGCTGGGGGTGGGGCGTGTGCCTGCTCTTGATCATCGTCGTCGCCGGTGTCGCGCTGTTGACGCCGGAGGACTGGCACCAGCGCCCCATCTTTGCCCCGCTCCATCTGGGACTGGCTGCACTACCGGCCTTTCTGTGGCTGAGCCTGATCACGCTGGCCGCCGGACGCTATCGCGCGTTGACATTTCGCGAACTGGTTGCGGCCATGAGCAGCGGAGCCGCCTCCATCGCGATGGCCCTGCCAGTGGAAATTGTCGGTTTCGTGATCAGCGCCATTGGGGTGGCGTTTGTCGCCTTGCTATTGCCGGGCGGCGCGGCGGAAATCAATCGTATGGGCGCCCTGGTAGAGCAATGGACGTTGATGCCGCCGACAGATATGGAGCAGATATTGGAGGCCATCGCCTCTCCTCTCGTGCTGGTGATGCTCTTCCTGGTGTTTGTCGTCATCGCGCCGCTCGTCGAAGAAGTGGGAAAGACGCTCGTGATGGGAGTGATGGGCTTCTGGCATCGACCTGGCTTGACGCAGGCGTTCCTCTGGGGAGCGGCGTGCGGGTTGGGCTTTGCCATCGTCGAAAGTATCACCAACGGAGCAAGCAGTCTGGGTGAAGTGAGAGGCTGGCTGGGCGGTATGGGCATGCGCGCGTTTGCCGCCGCCATGCATATGCTGACCAGCGGCATCATTGGCCTGGGATGGGGTTTTTTCTGGCGCAAACGGCGCTGGATGCTGCCGCTTGCCTATGGGATTGCCATGCTGTTTCACGCATTGTGGAACCTCAACGCGGTGATGTCCATCGGGGGCATGGCGACCGGCGCGGGTAGTTCATCCCTCGGGCTTATCTTCGCGGCCATCGGCATGGGGCTGACGATCATGCTGGCATTCTTCGCGCCGCTCGCGTTGATCGGGATTCCGGTGCTGTTACGCTCTTACGAGACGAAAGCAGAATAGTTCCCAACAGAAAACCGGGGTGAGCGACGCTCACCCCGGTCCTATGATTATCCCCGACGATTACAACTGCGGGCACGTTCCGGGATTGACGTTTTGGCGATTGCCCCCGCGCATCCCACCGCGCCCCCGCGACATCCCTTGTCCGCCGGAGCGGCCACCTGCGCCGCCAGGAGTCCATTCAGCGTTCAGCTTCTTGAGCAGATGCTCCGCCATCGAAGCCAGCATCGTATCGGCTTGCTCCTGGGTGAAGCGTCCCGCGGCGACTGCCTCTTCCAACGCCGCCGCGCGCTGCGCGACAGCCACATCGACGATGGCTTGCAGGCTCACGCCCGCGCCGGACGCAATGTCGGCGAAGCTCTGACCACCCTGCAACGCGGCGACCACCTCTTCCACGGTCAGGCCGGTGGCTTCCGCCGTAGCTTCGACCAGCGACACACCGCCGCCCATCCAGCCGCCGCCACCGCGCCGTCCGTATCCCCCGCCATACTGAGGGGCTTGCGCCGGGGGTTGCCCTTGCTGCGCACTCACCACCAGCGGAAAGACCAACAAAATGCTTGCCACCAACAATACGATCGACAGACTTTTCTTCAACATCTCAAACCTCCTATGGGTGAAAGTACATTATGCTCACAGTATAGTCGAGGTTTGTGAAGAAATGATGAAGGAATGATGCAAAGTCTGTGCAGAATCAGCCAGCTACTCCAACCCCGCCTCGCGCAGCGCGCCAACGAAGCTTTCCTGGCTGGGGGCCAGTCCCGCAAATCCGAAAAGTCTTCCGCACCCATCGGGTATCAACACAGTTATGCTTTATCAGGCGGGATCTCCACTGCGACGGACACCAATGACGATGCGCGCAGCGCGCCCACTGCCGGCAGGCACATACCCTGCTCGCAAGCCTTACACTCGAACTGAATCGTCGTATGCTCGATGCCGAACTGCTCACGCAAGATGTGTTTCAACGCGGTCATCACGTCTGTCGTCTGGCTCAACGCCTGATCGGCGAGCAGCACGTGCGCGCTGAGCGCCACGTAGCCGGGAGCCACCGTCCACACGTGCAGGTCGTGAACTTCGTTGACGCCGGGTGTCGTGCGCATCGCAGCGGCCACAGCGGTTGCCGTCATGCCGTCAGGCATCCCCTCGACCAGAATGTGAACGGTCTCTTTGAGCAGCCGGCCCGCGCTGACCATAATGAGCAGCCCGATCAGCGCGCTGACCAGCGGATCGAGCCAGGTCCAGCCGGTGAAAAGGATAACCACACCCGCGCCGATAACCCCGACGGAAGCCAATGTATCGCTGAGGACATGCAAAAACGCCGCGCGTGTGTTCACGTCGTCGTGGTCGTGCTCGCGCAGCACATAGGCGACAACAATGTTGACGAGCAGGCCCACAATGGCAATGACGAGCATCGGCCCGGCCTGAACCACGCGCGGCTGCTGCCAGCGTTCCCAGGCCTCGCGGAGAATCTCGAAGGCCACGAGCAGCAGCGTGATGCCGTTGGTGAGCGCCGCCAGGATTTGCAGGCGATGATAGCCGTAGGTGTGGCGGTCGTTGGCGGGTAGGGTCGCCGCGCGCAGCGCCAGGTAACTCAATCCCAGCGCAAACGCATCCATGAACACGTGCGCCGCATCGGCCAGCAGCGCCAGGCTGCCGGTCCACAGTCCGCCCGACAGTTCAGCCAGAAAGATCAGCCCGGTGAGACTGAGCGCGAGCACAAAACGATTTTGTTTGGTTTGGTGAGTATGGGATGACACGGTTTTACGCTCCTACAGGTGTACTCCAAACGGGTTGACGTTGAACAACGCTTCCGGCAGCGTCTCCACGTAAGCGCGGATTTCATCCCGCACGCGGCGATAATGCGCCAGCGCCTCCTCTTCGGTCTTGGCGTTCGCCGCCAGCTTGGGCGGATCGTCGAAGCCGCGGTGGACCACCACCGCGCGCCCCGGAAAGACGGGGCAATACTCTTGCGCGTGCCCGCAGACGGTGATGACGTAATCGAAGGGAATGTCCATCACTTCGCTGACGTGCTTGCTGCGATGCGTGGAGATGTCCACACCGGCCTCGGCCATCACCTTGACGGCGTGAGGATTTAGTCCGTGGGTTTCAATGCCTGCCGAATACACGCCTAACACGTCGCCTTTCAAATGCCGCGCCCAGCCTTCCGCCATCTGGCTGCGGCAGGAGTTGCCGGTACAGAGAAAAAGTACAGTCGTCTTCGGCGTCATTGTTCACCTCTTAGCACCCACTATATGCAGATATTTGCATATATTATACACAACTTAACCGGCGATGCAAGCGGACAACCAGACCAAAACAACAAGCATTGCCAGCAATGTTGACTTTTCACTGTAAATAAAATACTATTGAAGCAGAAAGACCCAACGAAAAGTTCAACGATTCCTTCGCTTTGTGGCAATTCGAACAGGAGGTGCTCAATGGCCGTGATCACAGTTTCCAGAAAGCTCGGCAGCCGGGGCGACGAGATCGCCGAAAATGCAGCGCACATGCTGGGCTACCATTACGTAGACAAGGCCTTCATCGAGGCCGTGCTGAGCCAATATGGCCTCGTCGAATTCGGCGCCGAATATGACAGCATCCCCAGCTTTTGGGAGAAATTCGATGCGCAGAAGGAAGAACGCCGGGAAATGATAGTTTCCATGCTGAACCGCGTCATGCGCGCCGTGGCCTGTCACGGCAACGTGGTCATCCTGGGGCGGAGCGGGTTCTTCTTGTTCGAAGGCTATACCGACGTCCTGAACGTGCGCATCCAGGCCCCACGGACATTCAGGATCGAACAGACGATGCAGCGCGAAAAAGTCACGCGGGATGAGGCAGAGGCCATTGTCGAGCATGGCGATGAAGTGCGCTCAACCTTCGTCAAATCGTTTTACAACATCCAATGGGATGTTTGCAACACTTTTGATCTGCTGATCGACACCAGCAAAATTCCCCCTGAAATGGCAGTCAAATGGTTGGTCGAAGCCGCCAGAGCGCTTGAGGGGAAAGGACGCGGCAAGGAACCCACAACCGCATCGATACAGGTAGATCCCATTTTGGCTGCGGCTGTTTCGAAGGCATTGAAGTGCGATACCCTCCACCGATAACAAGACAGGGGCGCAGGTGAACGCCGATCTTTGCAAAAATCATCTGCGTAGATCAGCGAAAATCTGCGTCCCAGCTCATGCCGTCGGACGATAAACCCGCACCACCTGCGCCGCAAAATCCGCCATACTCAGCCGCAGCGCGTCCGGTTCCAGCACCTCCACCGCCCCGCCGAGAGGCAACAGGCGCGCGCGAGCCGTATCGAGCATATCGAAGGTGAGATCGAGCGTGAACCACCCCTCCGCATCCGGCGGGCCGGCGTGCGCGAGCGCGTCGCGGGCGCGGCTGCCCAGGTAATACGCCAACCAGTCGCGCGCGCCCGGCGCGATACGCACCCGCGCGTGGAATTGCTGCTGCCGCTCGGCGCGCTCGGCGCACCACGCTTTCCAGAATGACTCTAGCGCGAAATCGGGTGGGCGCGTGAAAGGTTCGCCGGTCAGGCGCACATCCATGAATTCGCTCACCCGCCGCGCGCGGATGCGGTCGCGGTGGACGAAGACCAGATGCCATTCCCCGGCCTTCACCACCAGGCCGTAGGGGTCTACCGTTTGCTCGATCTCGGCGGAGAAAACGGGCCGGTACTTCACCAGCAACCGGCGATCCTGCCACACGGCCTGATGAATGACGCGCAAGTGCGGCGTCGGGCCGCCGTCGTGTTCCCAGCCTACCGCGTCCAGATAGAAGCGGTCGCGCACGTGGGCTTCATCGTCGCGGCGGGAGGCAGGCAGCGCGGCAGCAAGCTTGAGCAGCGCGGCTTTCAATTCCTGCGTTACGCCCAGTTCGGCCAGCGGCGCGGGGATGCTGAGCATGAACAGCGCGCGCACCTCGCCCTCCGAAAGCCCGGTGAGACTGGTGCGGTAGCGATCCACCAGGCCGTAACCGCCGTCGCGGCCCGGTTCGGCGTAAATGGGGACGCCGGCCATCTCCAACGCCTCGACATCGCGGTAGATCGTGCGCTCGGTCACTTCCAGTTCCGTCGCCAGCGCGCGAGCGGACATCTTGCCGCGCGTCTGCAACAACATCAACAGTGATAATAGGCGATCTGCGCGCATAAACACCTCCGGAAAAAACCTTTCTTCAACGCTTAAGGCGGATCACAGAAAAAACCTTTCTTCAACGCTTAAGGCGGATCACAGAAAAAACCTTTCTTCAACGCTTAAGGCGGATCACAATCCGCCGTCCCCGCAGCGCCGGATCTCGAAACAACAAATGGCAAACTGTTAGTTTGCTCTTACCGCAAGCTAACAGCTTGCGCTACATTTGCAAGCTAACAGCTTGCGCTACATTTGCAAGCTAACAGCTTGCGCTACATTTGCGAGCTAACAGCTTGCGCTACATTTGCGAGCAAGCTAACAGCTTGCGCTACATTTGCGATAATTATACTACAAAACCCTGACAGTAGATGTCAGTGATAATATCGTATACTTTGAGCATAACGCAGGTGATGAAAACGAACCGGCGCACATCGAAGGGAGGAAAGATATGGAATATTTCGCAGGGTTACAGTTCAGGGATTTCACGGAAGCAGATGTCATGCCGTTTACCTACATCATGAAACGCGCGTTCGACGAAGACGCGCGGCGGCACTTGGGAGAAGAAAGCGGCGGCCCGCCCGGCTACGCCAACGGCGATTTCTTGCGCAAGTGGGCGTTGGATCCAGGCAGCACCGCCTACGCGATCTACAAGGAGAGCACGCCCATCGGCGTTGTCATTGTGCGGATCAACAACAACCTCGAAAACTTTCTCGGCAACATCTTCGTCGATCCCGACTATCAGGATCAGGGTATTGGCTCACTGATCTGGCAATTCATCGAGCAGAAATACCCGGAAACACAGGTATGGCGGACGGAAACACCCGGCTTCTCGAAACGCAATCACAACTTCTACGTCAACAAGTGTGGCTTCAAGATCGTGAAAATCGAACATCCCGGCGACAAATATGAGGAAAGCTACCTTATGGAAAAAGAAATGAGTGCAGCACAAGACTAAGAAACGCTTGCGCCGGATCACAATCCGGCGCTGCGGGGACGGCGGATTGTGATCCGCCTGAAGCGTTGAAGTAAAACCATTTTTTAAACAAAACTGCTTTTTGAAGGAGAAAACTGATGAACGAGAACAAGATTCGCATTGTGCAATTGGAACCGCTGCGCGTCGCGCGCTTTCACGGCTTTGGCGAAGGGCCGGAAAATATCGCCTGGCAGAAGCTGGAGGACTGGGCAAAACCGCGCGGCTTCCTGGACTTCACCGAAGCGCACCGCATCTTCGGCTTCGACAACCCGCACTCCACTCCCGGCAGCCCCAACTACGGCTACGAATTCTGGATCACGGTGACGGAGGAGGAAACTGCTGGCGAGGCCGTGGAGATCGTCCACTTCCCCGGCGGGCTGTACGCCGTGGCGGAGTGCATCGTCCACAACCCGTGGGAGGACATTCCCGGAACGTGGCAGCGGCTCGTCGCCTGGCGTGAAAGCAGCCCCTACAAGGCCGCCGAGCATCAATGGCTGGAAAAGCACGTTCATGTTGACGTGCCGGGGCGCGAGTTCGATCTCGACCTCTACCTGCCCATCGCCAAGTGAATCTAAGCATCTGTAAATGAACAACTTCCCGGGCCGGTCTCTGACCATGCCCGCCGATGCCTGACGCCACGGCGGCGCGGGCGGAGACCGGCCACAGCTTCGGGAAGTTGTACTTTTACGAACCCTAAGGTAGTTACACGATTCGTCTCTTTGGACAGGATTAACAGGATAAGAAAATTTCGCAGAGCCTTTTCTAATCCTGAAAATCCTGTCGATCCTGTCAGAAAGCGTTCTACCAGAATCTAGTCCCGCGCCCTGGCCCGCCGTTGAATAAGCGTGCGCAGTTCATCGGCGATGAAGATTGGGGTAGAATTTTCACTTTTCATGCGATTGCCTGGCAAATGCGGTCAACGGCTGCGCCAGATTGAGGAACTCGGTGGGGATGACGAACTTGGTCGCCGCGCCCGCGCCGAGCGCCTTGAGCGCGTCCAGGTATTGCAGCGTCAGCGTCTTGCTGTCCACATCCTGCGCCACCTTGTAGATCTCGTTGAGCGCCATAGCGAAGCCTTCCGCGCGCAAGATAGCGGCCTGGCGGTCGCCTTCCGATTGCAGAATGGTCGCTTGCCGCGACCCTTCCGCCTTGAGAATCGCCGCTTGCTTATCGCCTTCGGCAATGGTCACGGCAGCCTCGCGCTTGCCTTCCGCCTCGGTGACCATCGCGCGGCGATTGCGCTCCGCCGCCATCTGGCGGGTCATCGCCTCGGCGATATCGCGCGGCGGGACAACTTCGCGGATTTCCACCGCCATCACGCGGATACCCCAGCGGTCGGTCACATCGTCGAGTTTCTCGTGCAGGATGCGGTTGATCTCATCCCGCTTGGAGAGCACGTCGTCCAACACCATCGCGCCCACCACCGCGCGCAGCGTCGTGATCGCCAGACCGCGCGCCGCGCCGGTGAAGTTCTCCACCTCGAGCACACTGCGCTCCGGGTCGATGACCTTGTCGTAGACCAGGAAGTCAATCGAGACCGAAGCGTTGTCCGCCGTGATACACGTCTGCGGCGGCACGTCGAAATAGACTTCACGCAGATCGACCGACACCCCCCGATCCAGGAAAGGGATCAGAAAGATGATACCCGGCCCTCGCGCGCCCACACAACGCCCCAGGCGGAACACCACCAACCGCCGGTATTCCGGCACGATGCGCACCGCCATCGCGACCACGACTAAGATTAGAATCAATACCACAATTAATGCACCCATGACAACCTCCTTTGGAAAATAGTTAGGCGTGATTGGTAAGCGGTAAGTAGGTAAGCGGTAATCAGTAATCGGGCGAATTACGAATTACGAATTACGAATTACCAGTTACCAATCACAGATTACGAATTACGTGTAAACGGACTCCAGCGATGCTGGTGACGCGCACGGGATCGCCGGCGTGAATCTCTCCCGCTTCGGCGACGGCGCTCCATTCCTGCAAATCCACGCGCACCTGTCCGGTGGGCGTGAGATCGGTCAAGGCGACACCCGTCATACCGACGAGTTTCTGCGCGCCGGCCTGTGGTTTGCGCCGCATCGCTGCCAGCACCGCCCGCAACACCAGAAAACTGAAGGCGAGAATGCTAACGCCCATCACGCCGATCAACCAGGGGTTTACCCGCACGGTGGGCGCGGCCGGCGAGGTGGGCGTGAATGGCACAAACAACAGTAGCGAGCCGAGGATGAACGGCACCAACCCGGCGACAGAGACGATGACCTCGGTATCCGTAAGCAGCCCCACGAGGAAGAAAACGACGGAGAGGGCCAACAGCGCGATCCCCGCCCAGTTCACCGGCAAGCTGCCCAACGCCATAAACGCAACGATGAAGGCTACCACCGCGCCGATCCCCGTGGCACTCAACCCCGGATCGGCCAACTCCGCCAGCAGTAGCAGCGTGCCCAGCGATAGCAACAAGTAGGCGATGTTCGGCTCGGTAATGACCTGGAAGAACCGCTCGGTAAGATTCATCGGGACGATTTGCGGAATCACCCCGACCATCCGCAAGGCGACGTCATCGACCTTGCGCCCATCGAGTTGGCCGAGCAAGTCGCCGAGGTCTGTCGCGATCAGGTCGATCACGTTCAGGGTCAATGCCTCAGAAGCGATGACGGAGATATTCTCGCGCACCGCCTGCTCGGTCCAATCGGCATTGCGCCCGCGCGTATCGGCCACGCTGCGCACCAAAGCGGCGGCATCGCTAACCACCTTCTCTTCCATCACGTCGCCAATCTCCGAACCGAGCGGTACGGGATGCGCCGCGCCCACGTGCGTCGCCGGCGACATCGCTGCCACGTCCGCTGCCATCAACACGAACAGCCCCGCCGAGGTCGCCCGCGCCCCGCCGGGCGTTACGTAGACCACCGTGGGCACCGGCGACTCCAGCAACATCTGCACCATCTCCCGCATCGACGACTCCAACCCGCCGGGCGTGTCGAGCGTGACGATGACGGCCTGCGCGCCCCGCTGGTTTGCCAGACGCAAGCCGCGCTCCAGATAGCGCGCCGTAAAGGGATTGATGACGCCTTCCACCTCCAACACCACCACCGGCCCTGCCGCCTGCACCGCATCGGGGCAAGCGGCCAACAGGCCGATGACCAACAAGAACAATAGAATCCGTTGTTTCATGGTATTCCCTCCTGTAGCCTGACGGCTCACACGTGAATCATAGAGAATGCGGAAAGTCAATCAATATCGCTGTAAGCGACATCCGCCGTATGGTAATTCGTCAAGCAGCCAAATGCGGTCATTCAGGTCGAGTGCGGAGAGAACGACGAGTGTCTATGCATAAGTCAATAATACAATTTCATTATATACTGAATTAACGCCGCCTTCAAGTGAAAAGGTGTCCTATATCCTGCGTTATGCGTCCTTTATCCTACCTCTCGCGCCCTGCCACGCAACGCGCCCACCGCGACCAGCAACAAAATCAGCGGCGTCACCGGCAGGCGGAAGCGAATCTGGCTGATCGGGCCGGGCACAAAGGTGACGTAGAAAATGGTGATGAGCAAGAACGCCGCCAGCAGGCGCGGGCGCATCCGCAGCGCGCCGACGACGAGCAACACCGTCGCCGCGCCGTACATCACGCCCCACAACGCCCAAAACGCGAGCGCCAACGGCGGCAGCCCACGTAGACGCTCATCGATCACCAGCCGCACGGCTTGCCCAATCTCTCCACGTCCCAGCGCCGTTAGCGCGCGCCCTAGCACGTCGCCTTGACCGGCTGCGGTTTCCCAATCCCGCCCGGTGAAGTGGGTGTACCAGAATTTGTGATCCTGCGGGACGAACGACCACAGCCAGCTTTGCGTGTGGCTGACGATGAAATCCACCGGATGCGCGCGCACGATCGCGCCCGACACCTCGGCGATCTCCTGCAAGCGCCGGTCGAGATCGCGGGCCGTCAGCGCCGCCTGTGGAACCGGCGCCCAGTTGTACCGTTGCGCCGTCTCCGCGATGATGCCGTCGTAGATTGCCTCCCAGCGCGGCGTCCATGGGGCCACCGCCTCGCCGTTGACGCGCGCCAGCGTCGCCACGGCGCTGACGTGCGCCAGGTTGTCGTCGAAGGTGCGCGTGTAGAAGACCTCGCCGAAAACGACGTAATTCCGCACGAACCAGGGCAACAACAGCACGCCAATCGTCCCCGCCACGATGACGGCTCCATGCCACCAACGCTGCCGGTGGACGAAAATCCCATGCGCCAGCAAGGCCAATAACGCTAACGGCAAAAACTGGATGTTCGGCTTGCACAAAATCCCCGCGCCTAACAAGATACCGCAGCGCCAGGCATCGCGTGCCCGCCAGCGCAGCAGATAACGCGCGAACATCCACAAGCCCGCCGTGAGCAACAGTCCGAACAGGATTTCGGTCAACAACTCGTTGCAGAAACGCCACGACGACGGGTTGAGCGCGTAGAGCAGCGCCGCCAGACGTCCCACACGCTGCCCGGCGACGAGCAACCCGAACTTGAGCAGCACGACGACGGTCATTACATCGAGCAACGGCTGCACGAACGCCACGAAATCGGGATTGGGGCCGCCAATCGCGTACCACGCAGCCACAAACAGCGGGTACAGCGGCGCGCGGATGTTGTTGGCGCGCAACGGCGGTTCGGAGTTCATCGAATAGACGCCGTGCTCTAATAAATTGACGGCCAGATAGTGATAGCCCTCCGCATCGACGTGGGTGAACTGCATCCCACGCGGCGCGCCCGCGAGATAACCCCAGCGCAGTCCCGCCGCCAGCAAAACGATACATATCGGCGTCACAAACCGCGTCAGATTGCGCACGATGTCTCCTATACAGCAGTCAGCTATCAGCGATCAGCAAAAGCTGACCGCTGATAGCTGACCGCTAAAAGCTAATTCAAAAACGGCGAAAGCAACAACACCACCGTCACCAACGCGATCAGGCCGGTTAGCGTCCAGGCCAGGATGTTCTGCCAGCGTCGGTTGACCCAGTCGCCCATCACCCGGCGATTGTTCACCAGTTTGAGTACCAACACCAGCAGCACCGGCAACAAAATCGCGTTGAGCGACTGCGAAAGCCACATGATGGGAAACAGCGGGATGCCGGGGATCAGCACCACGAGCACGCTCAACACGATGATGCCCACGTACAGTCCGTAGAAGAGCGGGGCCTCGCGCGAGCGTTGATCCAGGCCGCTCTCCCACCCAAACGCTTCGCAGATCGCGTAAGCCGTCGAAAGCGGCAGCACCGACGCCGCCAACAGCGAAGCGCCCAACAGCCCGGTCGTGAACAAGTAACGCGCTCCCGTTCCCGCCAGGGGCGCTAACGCCAGCGCCGCTTGTTCCGCCGTCTCCACGTTGATGCCGTGGACGAACAACGTCGCAGCGGTGGTGATGACGATGAAAGCCGAGACCACGTTCCCCCACGCCGCACCGAATATCACGTCCAGGCGGGTAAAGCGAAAACGCTCCATATCCACGCCTTTGTCGGCGACCGAGGCTTGCATGTAGACGATGCCCCAGGGGGTGATGGTCGTGCCGATGGTCGCCAACACCGCGAGGATGTAGCCCGGATTGCTGCTAAAAGTGGGCGTGGCGGCCTGGCGCAGCACCTCGCCCCACGGCGGGCGCACGGCAATCGCCGTGATGACGTAGCTCAATGCCGCCAGGCAAAGGACGAGTAATACTTTTTCCACGCGCTCATACGATCCCCGCAACACCAAAAAGCCCACCAACAGCGCCGCCAACGGCACGGTGATGTAGCGGCTCACGCCGAGCAGTTCCGTCCCCGCCGCCACCCCCGCAAACTGGGCAATCGTCGTGCCCAGGTTCGCCAACAGCAAGCAGAACATCGCTAACGCCGTCACACGCACGCCAAACCGCTCGCGGATCAAATCGGCGGTGCCTTTGCCGGTGACGGCGCCCATCCGCGCCGCCATCTCCTGCACGACCATTTCTCCTACGGTAATCACCACAATCAACCACAAGAAGCGATAGCCATACGTCGAGCCGGCCATCGAATACGTGGCGATACCCGGCGCGTCGTTGTCGGCGCTGGCGGTAATCAATCCCGGCCCCAGAATCGAAACGTAGAACAGGATACGTTGTAACCACATCGGTATGCGGCGCACTTGTTTCATCATCCCCTCCCCAAAATCTCCAATCTGAAATCGAAAATCAAAAGAACCGGGGTAAACGCTTCTTCCAGGCCGTGGGCAGCACCGTATCCACAGCATCATCCACTGTGACGATACCCAGCAAGGCACCGTTTTCCGGGTCAACGACAGGCACTGCCAGCAGATCGTATTTGGCTACGATGTATGCCACCTCTTTTTGAGGTGTGTAAGACGTCACCGTCACCGGATCAAGGTTGATCCACGGAGTCAGGTCGGCATCAGGAGGCGCCATCACCAAATCGCGCAGACTGATCACGCCACACAGGCGATGATCTTCGTCAACCAGATAGACATAGTACATCACTTCATCATCACCAGCATCTTCGGAATGACGCAGATAGTCCAGCAATTCTCCTGCGTGCAGGCCGATAGGCGCGTGGGCAAATTCAGTCGTCATAATGCCGCCGGCGGAGTCTTCGGGAAAAACCAACAAAGACCGTACCTCAGCAGCCTCGTCGTCTTCCATTAGCGAGAGCAATTGCTCGCTGGTCTGTTCGGGCAGGTCGGCCAACAGGTCGGCGGCCTCGTCGGGGTCCATTTCTTCGAGGATGTCCGCCGCCCGTTCCGGTTCCATGTGGGAGAGGACGGCGACCTGGACTTCGGCGGGACTTTCTTCCAACGCGTCGGCCAATGTCTCATTGCTAAAGGTTTCCATCAACGCGGCGCCGGTATGGAGATCCAGGTCATTGAGAATGGCGGCCAGATCTGCCGGGGGCAATTGCACGATGCGATCGTGCGAAACCCGCAAACGCAACGGGTCTTCTTGATGTAAGGGAGCTACATCTTCCCAGGGGATGACGCCGGTTTGCCATGAACGGCCCAACAGCCGGGCCAGCGCCTGGCCCAAACCTTCTATCCCCAGACGGCGCAGTAAGCCGCGTCCCCCCACATCCACGCCTGTCAGACAGTACTGCTCGCCCACACGCGCCAGTTGCAGATCGTTGACGCGCACCACGCGGCGACCCTCGGTATCCACAATTTGCCGGTCGAGCACGCGATCCAGCAACCGCAGTTCATCGCCGGCAGGCGTATAGGTGGGGCATTTATCTTGGGGGACGTTGAGTGTGATACTAGGGTAAAGGCTGCTGACACATGAGGCGGGGATGAAACGGTCGCCTTTTTCGGGCGCACCCCCGTGCAGCAGCAGCGCCCTCACAGGCGGAAAATTCCGATCCACCGCGCCGATGAGCACATCGGCGCACCGGCCCACGGGCTGCCCCCAGGCATCCCACACTTGCCGGTTTTGCATCTGACTGACGTATAACATGCCCCACCTCCTCAATGCGAAAGATAAAGTCGCCTCCGAGACACACAACAGGGCCGCAGCACGCGCTGCAGCCCTGTTGATACTATGAGGAGATCAGGGTTACACCGTGCTGCAGCAGGTCTGTTGCTTTGTACTCGACGGATCGGCGTCGTCTGTATTGGCAGACGTTTCTGATCCGTACGAATCGGTCATTTCTGTTGTAGTGTTCATTCCTCTCAAATCGGGTCAAGCAAACGAATGGAAAATCCAACGCTTATTATATCATTAAAAACCAGGTTTGTCACCATCGTAAACAAGCCCGCCACCGCGCCGCCCCCAACCAACCACACAGTATCTACACGAAAGCGCAATAGCAGGAGGCAGTTACAAGCTACACGAGGATAATGACGATTGCCAGAACAACCGCCAAGGCAAGCGCGATGCCGTCGTTGCGTCCAAAGCGCAAGACAGCCATTGAGGTGCGCCCCTTGCCGCCCTGGTAACCGCGCGCCTGCATCGCCAACGCAAGGTTCTCTGCCCGCTGCAAACCGGTAAGGAACAACGGCACCAGCAGCGGCAACGCCTGACGCGCCCGGCGCAACAAACCGCCCCGACCCGTCCCCCATTCCGCGCCCCGCGACGCCTGCGATTTGGCGATCCGCTCCGCCTCCAGCGCCAGCAACGGCAGAAAGCGCAACGTCACCTGCACCATCAACACGAAGGCGTGCGTCGGCAGCCCGATTTTCGTCAATGGGGCGAACAAGGCGTCCAGCGCGCGCACGATCTCCGTGGTGGAGATGCAGAATGAAAGCCAACTCAGCGCCAAAATCAACGCCGCAAAGCGCAGCACGAGCAGCGCGCCGTTCAAGAGGCTGGCAGTGGAAATGGAGGCCGGCCCCCACGTCCACAACGGCGTCACAGCATCGCTGCGCGGCCCAAAGAGGACTTGCAGCGCCGCAAGAAACGCGATGAACGGTAAGGGCGGGAGCAGTCCCTTCAACGCGTAGCCCAGCGGTATTCGCGCGACGACCAGCGCGGCAAGCAGCGCCACGAACGCAATCACCAACCCCGTCCAGCGCGGCGCAGCCGTGATCGCTGCCAACAGCAAAAACCCGGCCACCAGCCGCGCGCGCGGGTCCAGCCGGTGGATGACCGAGCCGGTGGGCAGGTATTGGCCGATGTTGACAAAGCGTAAGAACTCGAAATCGTGCATAGGAATCAGCGAATCAAGAATCAGCGAATGGGCGAATCAGCGAATGGCGAATGGCGAATGGCGAATGGCGAATGGTAAATGATAAAGAATCCGTTAAAATCCGTTCAATCCGTTGACAAATTAATTCGAGACAAGGCTTCGATCAGTGCAGTGGATGAGACCAGACCGGGCGGGAGCGACCAGCCGCGCGCGCGTAAGCCTTCGACCACCTGGGTGACGACGGGCGTGGACAAGCCTAATCCACGCAATTGTTCGCCCTGCGCGAAAATGTTTCCCACCCTGCCGTCGAGGACGGTGCGCCCGGCGTCGAGGACCGTCACGTGTCCGGTGAGCGCCGCCACATCCTCCATCTGGTGTGACGAGAGCACCAGCGTCATCCCGGTCTGCTTCAGTTTTTGTAGATGCGCGAGCACTTCGCGGTGCGAGGCGGGGTCCAGCCCGGCAGTCGGCTCGTCGAGCAGGAGCACCGCGGGCCGCAGCGCGAGAATCGAGGCCAACGCCACTTTGCGCTTCTCGCCGCCGCTCAACGCGAACGTGAAGCGATCCTTGAACGCGGTGAAGCCCATCCCCACCAGTTCCATCGCCCAGCGCACGCGCGCCCGCAGGGAATCGCCGAGCAAACCCTGCAAACGCGGCCCGTAAGCGATTTCGTCACCCACGTACTGCTCGAAAATCTGCGTTTCGGGCAACTGAAAGACCAACCCCACCATCCGGCGCACGGCGCGCACATCCGTTTTTGGATCGACGAGCGCGTACTCGCCGACGCGCACCGTCCCTTCCTGCGGGCGCAACAGCCCGTTGAGGTGCTGCATCAGCGTGGATTTGCCGGAACCGGTCGCGCCCAACAGTCCGTGCGATGCACCGGCAGCGATATCCAGCGTGACGGCCTCGAGCGAACGTTGCGCCAGCGGCGTGCCGAGCATGTAAGTGTGCCCCAGATCGCGCACGGCGATCAACGGCGTCCCGGCAACCGGTGACGGCTCAGCCTGCGCAACCGGCAGTTCGACGGTGTGATGCGGCAGGGCGTCCAACGCTTCCACGAGCGCGGGGACGGTCAACAATCCGTCCGGCAACACCGGGAAGTGCTGTCGTAGAATGTGCGCCAGACCAGCCGCCGGAGGCAAGTCCAGGCCCAGGGTACGCAACATCGCCACGTCGGCGAACACCGCCTCCGGCGGGCCATCCAGCGCCACACGCCCGCGCTCCAACACCACCACACGCTGCGCATCCAGCGCCTCTTCCATAAAGTGCGTAATCGTGATGATCGTCAGCCCGACGCGGTGCAAGTCCGCCATCATCGCGCGCACCGCGCGCCGCCCGGCGGGATCGAGCATCGCCGTGGCCTCGTCGAAGACGATGCAGCGTGGGCGCATCGCCAGCACCCCGGCCAACGCCACGCGCTGCTGCTGCCCCGCCGAGAGTTGGTGCGGCGGGCGCATCCGCAGCTCCGCCATCTCCACCGTTTCCAGCGCCTCATCCACGCGCGCGCGGATCTCGGACGGCGGCAAGCCCATATTCTCCGCGCCGAACGCCACGTCCTCCTCTACCAACGAGGCCACGATTTGATCCTCAGGGCGCTGGAAAACCATGCCCACGGTGCGGTGAATCGCCGCGTGCTGCGATTGATCGCGCGTATCCAGCCCGGCGACGGTTACGCGGCCCTCATCCGGCGTGAGCAGCGCGTTGAGATGCCGCGCCAGCGTCGATTTGCCGGAGCCGTTCGCCCCGACGATAGCGACATACTCGCCCTCCTCGATGCGCAGCGAAATCTCCCGCAGCGCGGCAATCCGTCCGCCGTTGGGCAGCGGATAGGCGTAGGTGACGTGGTTGAATTCGATCAAGGAAGTTTGCGAGGGATAAGTAAAACCAGGGGGAAATGCTTGAAGATTATCTTGCATTGCGTCGTGTCAAACAGGCGGGACAGGTACATCTGTCGTTATACGTTTGCCGATGAGCAAGGCCATGCATGACGCCACTATCCTGGTAAAAACGACTCTCGACGCAATTGAAATAAGTCAGATCGTTGGCATTATAGCGGCGAAAAACGGCATAAGCGATGTGGTCAGCAAGCTGCGTAATGCGCGAGGCCCGCGAATCGACAAAGAGAGGAACTTCACAGATGCTTGTCAGATAATCGCCCCAACGATTTCCTTGAGCGCGAAAACTTCGCGCCAGGCTTTGCAGACTGGATTCATAGGAGCTTTTATCAAGAACAATCAAGCCGTATTGCTTTTTATCCGTCGAGATGTTGCGAAGATAAATGTTAAAACGACTGCTTAAGTCTTCAAAAGCCATCATAACCGGATCTTGGTTGGGGTAAGATGACTTATGGATAGCGCAAGCGAAAATCACAATATCTGAAAAAGCCCCCTCAAGTGGCAAAAGCACCCGTTTGATGACAGTGATACGATCCTCACGTCTTTTCAATTGCTTCCATGGATTGTCGCGTCCATTGTAAATTGTTGCGGCATGAAATTCAACTTGTGTCGGAACTTGAGGATCAATTTCGCAGGCAAGTTCATCGAGCTTATGAGAAAGCCAACGGACGCTGATTTCCGGGACACAAACGCCACCCAACACGAAGTATTGTTCATTTCGGTTAAGTACGGAGCCTGAATCATCGAGGTAAAGCAAGTGCATAATCGGGTCCTTACAAAAAAAGCGCCCCTTGGTTAAGGGGCAGAAATCGGAAACAAAGCCGAATTGAGTTTATCTCAAGCGGACCAGCCAAATGCAGCCCTTTCGACCTTACCTGCCGAGTGAGATGACTCTCAACAGATTACCCAGATGTAATCCTCTCGACTATCTACATTATAACTCACTTTGAGTATTTTTGTCAAGCGACTTTATTATCCTTCAGCTTCAGTTATAATGCCATCATTATCCATTATGCAGAAAAAGAGGTGTCCTATGTCGAAAGATAACATTCGCAAAATCACGATTACCGGTGTGTTGGGCGCGATAGCCGCCTTGTTGGGTTGGACGCATTGGGGCTTCATCCCCTGGTTTG
>DAOUAY010000452.1:0-3146 GCA_034432995.1 Anaerolineae bacterium
AGCATGGCGGTGATTACCATTTCGCGCGAGTTGGGCAGTTGCGGCGATCAAGTGGCGGAACTGCTGTGCGAGCAGTTGGGATACTGCCGGGTGGACAAAGATATGCTGCTGCAGATCGCGCAGGAGGCCGGCGTCGACACTGAAACCGTCCTGGAGAAGGAGCGCGGCGTCACACAACGCGCCAGACTGGTCAGCGGTGAGATGACGTCGCTGTACCGTAAGCAGGCTTCTGCTTTCGAGAAAAAGACCGCGCTCGACGATCAGACCTACGAGCAGGTGGTGCGCGAAACACTGGAGCGCTTCGCCCGCGAGGGCAATGCCATCATTGTGGGACGTGGCGGGCAGATGATTTTGAGTGGGTGGCCGACAGCTTTGCATGTGCGTCTCTATGCGCCGCTGGAAGTGCGTGTGCAACGGTTAATGGAGCGTGAACATCTGACGCAGGCGGAGGCCGAATACCGTATCGCGCAGTCCGATGAGCAAAAGCGCCAGTACATCCGGCATTGGCACAACAATGCCGATTGGCGGAATCCCAAGTATTATCACCTGACCATCGACACATCCCGCATTTCGCTTGAGACCGTGACGCAAATTATCGTGCTGGCTGCGCAGGAGATTGATCGCACTCGATAAGCCTTGATAGCAACTGAGAGGAAAAATGGAAAAGAAAACGTGGTTACAGTATGTATTGTTCTATCTGTTATGGACAGTGTTGATTGCGCTGGGCTTCTGGTTCCTGATTTTGAGTCGGGAGACCGTTATTGCGGCTTTGGCGTATTACGCCGGGGATGATTTCGTTCGTTTGTGGCGGGCGGGCTTCCTTGACAAGGCGTTTTCCCTGTTTATGGGGTTAGCTGTGCTAGTCTTCATCTATGCAACGGAGGGATATTTGCGCATCGGCATCGAGAAGCATGACATGCTGAGGCGTTTTTTCAAAACTGCGGGCTGGGTGTCGCTCGCGATTTTCGTGACAGACTTTATTTTGCTGGCGTTACAGCAATTTGCCGGCGGCGCGTGGTTGCGTTGGGTGATTCTCGCTGCGGAACTGAGCCTGGGCGTGGCATTATCCTGGGCCGGTCGCCGCAAACCGGCAAAGCCCATTGCGCCACCGCCAACGATGAACCACGCTAACTCACATCAGTGATCAGCTATCAGCCGTCAGCCCTCAGCTTGAGCATCCTCGGAATTCCACGCTGGCGCTATCCCGTATCATTTCAGTTATGGCGATTGCATCTTGGCTGATAGCTGAAAGCTGATGGCTGAATGCTCACATCTTGACTCCCCGACTAAAGACTATCTGACTATGGAGGCTAACCATGCGCATCAAACAATCCATGTGTTACCCGATGTTCAAGCCCGCCGACATGAGCCTGGACGATTTGTTCAAAACCGGCGCGGAGATCGGCTATGCCGCCGTCGAATTGTGGACGCGCGGACCGGATTTCGAGGAAGTCGTCGAGACCGCGCACAAATACGGTCTCGTCGTCGCCAGCATGTCGGGCCACGACTCGCTGCCTGACGGGCTGAACAAACGCTCGAATCACGACCGCATCGAGGCGGAACTGCGCAAGTCCATCGACATTGCGGCGAAGCATGGCATTCCCGGCCTGATCTGTTTTAGCGGCAATCGCCAGCCCTTCCAGACGGAGATCGAGGCCATCGAAGCCGTCGCTGACGGGTTCAAACGCATCGCGCCTTACGCCGAAGAGAAAGGCATCAACCTGAATATGGAATTGCTCAACTCCAAAGTCGATCACCCCGGCTACCAGTGCGATCACACAGCCTGGGGCGTGGCGGTGTGCGAGCGCGTCGACAGCCCGCGCGTCAAGTTGCTCTACGACATCTACCATATGCAGATCATGGAAGGCGACATCATCCGCACCATCCGCGACAACATCAAGTGGATCGGCCACTTCCACACCGCCGGCAACCCCGGTCGCAACGACATGGACGACACGCAGGAGATGAACTACGCCGGCATCTGCCGCGCGATTGCCGGAACTGACTACCCGTACTACGTCGGCCACGAGTTCAAGCCCAAAGGCGATCTCATCGAGGCGCTGCGGCGGGCTTTCGAGTTGTGTGATCAGGGATAGGGATTGGTAACTGGTAACTGGTAACTAGGGATTGTAAGAAGCACTAATTTCACTAATCCCTGATTACCGATTACCAATCCCCCAAGTGAGGAGATGACGATGAACGTTTTAGTAATCCATTCCAGCCCAAACATCGACGGCTTGACGGCGGCGTGTGCGGCGGCGGCTGTTGAGGGTGTGCGTGAAGCCAGTGGCGCGGCGGATGAAATCCGCCTCAACGATTTGAACGTCGGCATGTGTGAGGCGTGCGGTAATGGGTGGGGGACGTGCCAGACGCGGCACGTGTGCCAGGTGCTGGATGATTTCCAGGCGTTGCACGCCCGTATATGTAACGCCGATGCGCTGGTTCTGGTCACGCCCGTCTACTGGGGCGAGATGAGCGAATCGGCGAAAGCACTTACCGACCGGCTACGCCGTTGCGAGGCTACGCGCGGCGACGAAAGCTGTCTCGCGAGCAAACCCGTCATCGCCGTTGCGGCGGCGGGAGGCAGCGGCAACGGCACGATCACGTGCCTGCTCAGTATGGAGCGCTGGATTCAGCACGTCCGTGCGCGCGTGTGGGATTTGCTGCCGGTCAATCGCTGGAGCCGCCCGTACAAGCTCACGACAATCCGCGAGGCTGCCCGGGCGATGGTTGCGGAGAGAGTGTAATCACAAAAGTGCAAACCAGCGTTGCTGCGGAGCCGACCAGCAGTGCTGGTTTGCATCCTCTGTGTTTTTCTAAAGACCTTCGAGCCAGACGCCTAAAGCCAGTACAACAAAGCCAGCCAGAACTATCCAAACCGCCAGATCCGTAAGTACCGGGAGTGTGATGAGAGCGCCAAGTAGACCAAGGACTGCCAATACCACGGCGACAATGAACGTTACTTGCTTCGGGGCACTGAGTTTCATGGTTAACCTCCATAAGTGTGAATTGAATAAAACGACCTAGCCACCGGACACTTTTAGTAAAGAGGGTTGATTGACACTGAAATCCGAGTAAAGTTGAGTTAGCCAAGCACTTTACAGAGGAGGAATCAATGTCAACCAACCGATTATATAATAGCTGGT
>DAOUAY010000453.1:0-8334 GCA_034432995.1 Anaerolineae bacterium
TCCCACAACCGGCAAAAGTTGCACAGGTCGGGGGCGGTGGTCGGCTGACCACATTGCGGGCACGGATGCAGTTCCGGCGCGGTCTCATCGGCGGCGAACAGGCCGGCTTCTTTGGCTTTGAGAAAGTTGGTATAGAAGTGCATCTTCGCGCCCGCTGAGTCGTGCTCCATGCGATTGAGCGTCTCTTTGTGCGCCAGGCTGGTCGCGCCGGCAGCGTAGGGACATTCGTCCTCGATGTAGTCGATGCCACGGATGAGCGTGTACGCGGCGGTCTCACGCTCGTAGAAGCGGCAGAACGGTTTGACCTTGCGCGCCAATCCCTGACCGTCGGCGGGCAAAACGGGAAACTGGTGGCGGAGATAGTCCGCCTGCCAGTGCAGGACATTGCCGAAGAGCGTCGCGGCCTCGTCGTCGAGGTTATGCCCGGTCGCCAGGACATCGTAGCCGCCTTCGAGGGCCACGCGGTTCATTTCGTGGCGCTTGATCAGACCGCAAATCGAGCACGGGCGCTGCGGGCGGTGGCGGCGCTGCGCGACCTGCGGGATACTCGCGCCATACAGGTGTGGGATGTCCGCCACAATCAAACGCGCGGCGGGATGCTGCGATGCAAAAGCCGCCGCCTTGTCTTTGGAGCGGGCAGAGTAGCTCGATCCGCGATCGATGCCCAAATCGATGTAAACGCCATCGGCCTGGTAACCGAGCCGGAGCAATACGTCCCACAACGCCAGGCTGTCCTTCCCGCCGGAAACGGCGACGAGGATGCGCTCAGTGTGGGCGAACATCCGGTATTTCTTGATGGCGCGTTGGGTCTGCTCCAGAAACCATTCGGGGAAATGCTCCGTACACAGAGAGAGCTTGTGCTGGCGCATGTTGATTGCGCCGGGATTTTCGCAGCGACGGCAGCGCATCCTCAGCCCCCGGAGATGACGGAGACGATTTTGACCTCGTCGCCGGGTTGGACTTTCTGATCCTCGGCGACCAGTTGCCCGTTGCGGACGACCAGCACGCTTTCGGGGAGCAGCTTGAGGTATTTGAGCATTTGGTTGACGGTCATTGCCTGCTCCACGAACCACTCTTTGTCACGGTAGACGATGTGCATAGTATTCCTCTGAAAACAGTTTGGATAGTCGTCAGTCAGGTAGTCACATAGTTGCTAGTACATCGTGGCAGAAATTTCACACCAGTCAGCCACGCTCGGAGCGGATCGCCAGATCCGCGTTTCTTGCGCGCTACGCCGGGATCTGACGATCCCTGGCAAGCATGAACCGGGTAGCTATTTGTGCCGCGCAGTACTGTCGAATGGACGCTTCTAACGTAATCGCGGGGGCTTGGTCGGCCCCCGCGTTTATTATATCACGAGAAATGGTTGGGTGGGCGCGGTCGGAGACCGGCCCAAGCTATCTACGGACGGGAATTACTCCTCGTTGAATCGTTCTTCCAGTTGTTCGAGCAGCTCTGCCGCTTCCACGAGTTTGTCGAGCGGGTTCTGCAGGCCGGTGAAGTAGCGGTAGTCGCAGGGCATGATGTCGAGCATCTTGACCAGGGTGGTGTTGTGTTTGCGGACGGTTTCGGCGGAGACGTCGTAGAGCGCAGACAGCCTGTCCAGCGGCACGTCGCGCAGATTGACCTTGCGGACGGTGTAATCCAATGCCGCCGCCCAGGCCTCGGGCTTGGGAATGCTCAACGGCTCTTCACCCAGCGCGATGCGGAATTCCATCCACATCTGAATCGCCGCGCCGATCATATCGATGGGCATTTGCGCCCCCGTCATGCGCTCGGTCAGTTGCTCTTCGACGGGGTCCATACCGCTGGCAAACAGTTGTTCGACGCGGCTCGCAACCGGCGAATCCGGGGCAAGGCGAAGGTAATTCGCCAGAGAGCGCAACGCGCGATCGAAATCGCCGGCCCGCGAAAGGATCTGCGCCAGATTCATGTGATAAGAGGGATTGTTGGGGTAAAGCGCCAGGGTGCTTTCAAGTTTTTTGACAGCAAGTTCAACATCCCAACGTTCGTAAGCAGCAATCGCGTCCTGGTACAGGCTCTCAGCTTTCTTTCGATCCGTAGCGCTAGGTTGTGCTGGGCTCATGCATAGCCTCCATGAAAATAAGAACTATACACTATTATAACATCATTCAAAAGCCTGCCAAGATGACGCTGGTACTGTTTTTACCACCAGGGCTTGTCTTCGATGGCGATACCCCATTCCGCCAGTAATGCCTGCACCTCATCGTAATGTTTCGCCTCGATGACGCCCAATCCCGCAGCGTGCGGCAGCGGCTTGATCCAGCGACCCAGGCGACGATCAGTGCGGCGCAATTCTTGCAGGGCGTCGTCGCTTTCCAGGCGCAGCAGAATCACCGACGCTACCTGCGCGTCGCCATAGTGACTGCCCCAGGCTTTGAGTTGCTTCTCCCACTCCGGGGATAGCGGCGCGCCCGTCATCTGTTTCAGCAACGCGATCACCGCCGGGACGTCCATACCGGCGGCGATGGCGGTGCGCAGGCTTTGGCGGGTCAGTTCCCAATGATTATGCGTCTGTTGGGCAATGCGACGCAATGTGCCGGTGACGTAAAGACTCGGCATGGGATGGCGCGGACGCAGCGCATCCTGATCCCAGCGCAGACTGCGAGGCAAATCGGCCTCCGGCCCCTGCGAGTAGGCGGGCAGCATCTCCTGCTGCTGCAAGTGCGCCTCAAGTTTGGCGGTGTCCTTCGCGCGCAGCCAGGCAGTGTGCGCGTCCAGGCGGTGCAACAGCTTGCCGGTGGCTTTGTCGTTCAACAGCCGGTCGAGCATAGCAGCATCGTCGGTTTGCATGATGGTAATGTCGCGGCGGATGACGATCCGTTCATATTGCTCGCCCCACTCTTCGAGCGTGCGGATGACGTTTTGTGGCACCGGTTGTCCGGTGGCCTCTTCGAGGAAGACTCGGATCGTGTCCGGCGACTCGCCGCGTTGTAACGCCTGGTAAGCGCCCTCGCGCGTGATCCGGTAGGCGACGACGCTCTCGGCAAATTTCTCGCGCGTGGCGAAGCGTTCGAGGTTGGCAAGGATGGGCAGCGCCACCGGCCCCATCGCCAGGATTTGGAAGTCGGGTTGCAGGATCACCTGCCCGCCGTTTTCGGAGGCCGGAAAAGTCTGGTTGGCGAAGTGCGCGCGCGCCAGCGGGGTGAGTTGCAATGCCGAAGGCACTTCACCCGTCGCGGGATAGCCCAGTTCCACGACGCCAAGCGTCTGGAGTTCTTTGAGCACAGCGAGTGTCGCCTGGCGATCCAGTTGTTGCAACGCCGTCGTCAAATCGTCGCGGCGGTTCGCGGCATACCAGCGCAAGTTGGTATAGAACGAGTTCAAGATGGCATCGGGCATCACCAGACTGCCGGCGCGTCCCTCACTCAAAAGCACCTCAAAAAGTGGGAACGGGAACCATTGCGCTTCGGCGACTTCCTTAAGTAACGTGAGCACTCTTCCCCGGATATCTTTGGTCGGGCGGATCGAGACTGAGGAATAATAAGCATACTGCGCAACAGCATTAAGACTCAGCGCAAGATCGTGCATCACATTGGGATAGCTTTGCAGGATGGTCGCTAACTGCGCGCGCGGCGACGCGTCCCAGAACAGTTTGACGGCGCTGGTGTCGAGAGCGTGAATCATGGTGGGGGCGCTTTGGAGGGCGTTCAAAGCCTGCAAGACAGCCTGCATCCAGAGCAGACGATCGGCGTCGCGCTCTTCGTCCATGAGCAGGCCCTTGGCGATGCGGCGCATATCGCGTTTGCCGATGCCGCCGGATTTGAGCCGGTTCGCCGGTTCACGGCGTAGTTCGGCCCACAAGAAGAACAACTGCCGTAGACAGAGTTCGGCGTCTGCGCTTTCGACGCGCGGCGGTGGGGCGACACTTTGCACAGTAGAAGACGGCTCCGGGACGGTGAGCAACTTGCGCGGCAGCACGCGACCCACTTCCGGGGCGATACCGATCTTGTCGAAGGGTTCGAAGAGACGGCGCGTGGACACATTCCCGAGATCGTCGAGGTTGAGCACGAGGCCCGCGCGCATCAACCGCAGCACCACATCTCGCAGCCGGGGCCGGTCGATGTTGGCATCCTGCCCTTCGACGTAGATGAGGCCGGCTTTCATCAACGGCAGAGTGATCGTGCGTTGCGTGCCACCGCCGCCATTTTTGAGCAGCAAAGCCAGAATCGCGCGTTCGGCCTGGCCGAGGCTGCCGATGAAGTCCGTGGAGCCGGCGATCTCGCAGACCCGTTTATCGACGGCATCGACGATCCACGCCTTGCGCACCGTCCCCTTGGGGAGATCGACGTTCAGATGTTCGGCGATCTGCTTGAGCGTGTCCATGTGGTAGAGGTCGAGCGATTGTTTGAGACTCTCCACCATCACGCCTCCTCCTTGGGCATATAGCCCTGACGCTCCAGATCGCTCACGATGCGATCGACGCGGTCAGCTTGCAGCAGCGCCACCCGCGGCGTGACCAGGCCCATAATCGATTGGCGCAGCGTCGGCAGGGCAGCCTGTAGCTCTTGCATCGTGAATTCATCCCGCGTCATCAGCGTCGTCTGGCCGGTGTAGAGCCGGACATGGCCGTAGCGTTCCCACCAGTGTTGCCACCAGCGTTGCACGTCCACCAGCGGCGGGAAGCCGGCGTGCTGTTCCCAGGTTGCGGCGAGCGTCTCCGGGGTCTCGCCCTGCTCGAAGGCTTTGTGCAAGCGGGCGGCGTCGAGTTGATAGCGCAGCCTGGCATCGACCATACCGCGGGGTTCGCTCCACTGCTGCACCGCGGCGAGAAATTCCGCTTTGGCCGGCGGCCTGATCGACAATGCCGCCTCGCGCGGCCTGAAGGCGACGTCGTCGCGGCTGAACGGGGTCGTGTCCTCGATCGATAGCGCTCCGGGACGATTCCAATGCAAGTCCTGAAAATGCCGCAGCCGGAAAACCGCGATGTCATCCAGCGAAGGCGCAATATCGGCCAGCCCGAAGGTGTGCAAGACCCCGCGCAACGTCGCCCGCAGAGCCTGGCGCAGAAAACCCGTCCACTGATCCTGCGCATCTTTGCACAGCAAGTCCTGCTGGTAATAGTGGCTCTTCGGCTCAGGATACAGCTTTATGAGAAATTGAACCACTTTGTCCAATGAAAGCCAGACGTCGTGCGGCAAGTAAGCCAGAACATCCAGGATGACCCACCGCAGCATGGAGTGCGTCGTCCGCACCATATTGTCGACACCCGCCAACATCCAGTAGTTCTGATAGTTCCACTGAATCTTGACGTCGCCGGCGCGCCAGTCGGGCCACCAATCGGCCCAGTCCTGCATACTGCGATAGATCTGGTAAAGCGCCGTGAGCTGGCTACCGGGCGTCTGCATCATCCAGGGTTGGAGCAACGCGGTGTTGAGCGTCACCGGGTCGCCTGGCAATAGAAGCTGCGCGTTACCGAGGACGTGGTAGAAAAATTCGACGATAGCCGGTGGGAGTTCCAGGTCGGCAGACCACGCCGCAATCGAAGCTTCTGCCAGGTAGGGCGTCGGCGGGCATAAGGTGATCACGCCTTGCATATTGGGATTGTTCAACAAACGTTGGACGTCGTCCGGCGCGGGCGGCCAGATAAGCGCTTCCTTGCCATAGTAACCAACGCGGGGCATACGCCAGCGCGGACGAGGTTGAATGTGGTAATTTTTGGATTGCGCCAGGCCCAGCAATTGTTGAACTTTCGTCAGCAGCAAGCGTGGATCGACAGCCGGGACATGCGTGGCAGGCGGCGGCTCGGTCTCGAAAGGCAGGTAGGCCGGCGGCAGCAGCTTGAACATCTCGAACGGGACGAAGAATTGCCCTTCTTCATCTTGCAAACCCAGACCCACGTTGAGGATTCGCTGCGTCAGCGTGACTGCGGGCTTGGAAAGCGACAGAAGTTTATCAAGGGATGCCGGTTGGGTACTTAGGCCCGACAGGTTGTTGTGCAGGAGCAAGTACAGATAGTAACGCTGCTCTTCGTCATTGAGCGTGCCCAACTGGCGGGCAAACCGCTCGGGATCGAGAAAACGCTCGACGAGTTGCTGCACCAAATCGACGCGGCGCTGCCCCTTGGGTTTGACGCCGAGCCGGGTGATGTGCCGGCGGATAAAGTCCACGCGCCATTGTTGCTCCGTAATCTCTTCGACAAACTCGGTGATGTCAGAGTCATCGGCATCGGGATACGTCCAGAAGGGCGGCGCTTCCGGCGGCTTCACGGGCGGGGCAGGCTGCAACCACACGTAGCTGAGCTTCTCGGTGAGGGTATCCGGCGCGCAGACCGCCGATGTGTTGGGTGTGTTCACTTTCCACTTCATAATAGTATGGCCTTGGGTGACACGGCCGGAGACCGGCCACAGCAAATTTACGATCAGCCGCACGCTCGGGCCGGTCTCCTGACCGTGCCCGCAAACACCTAACGCTGCTGAGTATGCGGCAACGCCCCAGGGATTTCCTCGTCGTAGAGGATGAGATAGCGGTAGCCCTGCTCGGTCAGGAAGCGCTGGCGGTTGGCGCTATATTGTTGGTCCACCGTCTCTTTGCTGACGATGGTGTAGAAATACGCCTGCCGCCCGTCGGGTTTGGGACGCAGGATGCGCCCCAGTCGCTGCGCTTCTTCCTGGCGGGAGCCGAACGTGCCCGAAATCTGGATGGCGACGCTCGCGTCGGGCAGGTCGATGGAGAAATTCGCCACTTTGGAGACCACCAGGGTCTTGACTTCGCCCGTGCGGAACTTCTCGTACAGTTGCTCGCGTTCCACCACCTTCGTGTCGCCGGTGATCAGGGGATAGCCGTAATGTTTGGCGATCTTTTCCAGTTGTTGCAAATACATCCCGATCACGAGGACCTGCTCGCCTTCATGATACTTCAACAGCCGATCCAGAATATCGAGTTTGACGGAATTGTCCGCCGCGATGCGGTATTTCTGCCGCTCTTCGGCGACGATGTATTCCAGCCGCTCGGCCTCCGGCATGTCCACCCGAATCTCGTAGCAGATCGCCGGCGCGATCCAGCCCTGGCGTTCGAGATCGTGCCAGGGCACATCGTACTTTTTCGGCCCGATGAGCGAGAAGACGTCCTCCTCGCGCCCGTCCTCGCGGACGAGGGTGGCGGTCAGCCCCAGGCGGCGGCGCGCTTGCAGTTCCGCCGTGATACGGAAGACCGGCGCGGGCAGCAAATGGACTTCGTCATAGATGATGAGGCCCCAGTTGCCCTCGTTGAACAGTCCGAAGTGCGGGAATTCCTGTTCCAGGGGCAGATGTTGGTCTTTCGTGCCGCGCTTGCGATGCGTGAGAATCTGGTACGTCGTGACGGTGATCGGGCGGATTTCCTTGCGCAGGCCGGTGTATTCGCCGATCATATCGGCAGTGATGGTGGTTTTGTCGAGTAGTTCCTCGCGCCATTGACGCGCTGCCACGGTGCTGGGCGTGAGGATGAGCGTGTTCGTCTGCGCCAGCGTCATGGCGACCATGCCGACGATGGTTTTCCCCGCGCCGCAGGGCAACACTATCGCACCCGCGCCACCCGCATCGGAGCCGTCGGCCCAGAAAACGTCACTGGCATCGCGCTGGTAGTGCCGGATGGTGAAGGGCAGCCCCTCTGCCGTCATCTCGCGCAATTGGATGGGCAGCACACCGCCGTCGAGATAACCAACCAGGTCCTCCGCGGGATAGCCGGCCTTGACGAGCGCCTGCTTGACGTGCCCGCGCCGCGAGGCCGGGACTTGCAGCGTGTGCGGTCCAATGCGGTCGAGGATGTAGATTTTGAGGTTGCGGTTGCGCTCCAGTTCCATCAACAGGAGCGGATCGTCGGACATCAAGCGCAGGCGGGTGGGATCGTTGGGATCGCGGGTGAGCCGCACGCGCCCGTAGCGCCCAATCGCCTCTTTGATTTCGACGATGACGTTATCGGGCAGGGGATACTTGGCGTAGTCGTGCAGACCCTCCAGGATCTCATTGGCGGTCATCCCCGCCGAGGCCGCATTCCACAACGAGAGGGAAGAAATGCGGTAGGTGTGGATATACTCCGGGCTTTTTTCCAACTCGGCGAAGCGCGCGAGATGATCTCTGGCATCCTCGTAGTGCGCGTTGTTCACTTCGAGAAGCACAGTTCGGTCGCCTTGAACGATTAACGGCGCATCTACTCGATATTCCATAACTGAAGCATTTTACATTATCATGGCGTTTCGTCAATGTGTGGTAGAATCGGGCTGGAAGCTGGTTGATGGATGCTGGATGCTGGATGCTGGTTGCTGGTTGCTGGTTGCTGGTAAAGGTAGGTAAGTTATTCGCTCATTCGCTGATTCTCGATTCGCTCATTCGC
>DAOUAY010000454.1:0-1937 GCA_034432995.1 Anaerolineae bacterium
AAGCAACGGGCGAGCCGGGTCATCCCCGTGGACGCGCTGCCGTTGGCAGAACAGGCCGGCAATCCCCGCACGGTGAACACGATCATGCTTGCGGCGCTCTCCACGCTGCTGGAAACCGATCCGGCGGTGTGGGAAACCGCGATTCTGCGGCGCGTCCCGGCGAAGTACGCGGAGGTGAACAAGGTTGCGTTCCGGTTGGGGCAGCAGGCGGCGCAGGGTTCGTCAACGGATTGAACGGATTTCAACGGATTTTGAGATTGACGAGAAGTGGCGGATTGTGATCCGCCGCAAGCCATAAACATTGTCAAACGCTTCACGCGGATCACAATCCGCGTGTCCACAAACGCAAAAAGCCGATGTGTTGAGAACGTAGCGCAAACTGTCAGTTTGCTGCGGCGGGAACAAGCTAACAGCTTGTTCTACAATAGCTGATCGCTGACGGCTGAAAGCTGACCGCTACACCGTCGTTACCAGCCGGCACTGCAACAGATACAAACGCCCCTTTTGGTACGCGCACTCCAGGTCAACGGGCCAGCCCTGACTGTTTTCGAGCATGCGCGCGAGGTCGGCTAAAGCTCTGATTTGCGCGTTGTCCAGCGCCGGTTCGCGCCGCATACAGACGGGGACTTCGCGGACGCCGCCAACGGCGTCCCCTTCGGGAGTGGCGACGGTCATAACGGTTTTCTCGGCGATGTGGCGCGAGAGGATGCGCAGGTCGCGCTTGCGGACGACGTACAGGTCGGGCGCCACCGTCCCGCCGACGAGGCTTTTGCCCAGTCCCCACGTGGCGTTGATGACGACGCGATCTCGCGCGCCTGAGGTCGGGTCCCACACGACCGGGAAATCCGGCGGCGGGACAATCGGTGTACTGTTTGTCGTCAGGTTTGTGTTCATCGTCGTCTCCTTATCTGTTAGTCGGATAGTCGGTGTTTGTTTAATTACATCTTTATCGTAGCCGAAGTTGGGCGTGGGGGCTATGACGCAGGTCACATACGCAGCTTGTCTTGAAGCGCTGGCGCGGGAGTGATCCCGCGCGGCCGTAGCAACGGCGGATTGTGATTCACCGGGAGCGTTCACAATCGGAGACCCTTTGTGCTCTATCCCAACGACTATACTACATGGAAACGTAGGTTAGGCTGAGGCGGGTTGCGCAGCAACCTAAGACCGCAACCCAATACAATAGCAGCGGACACCCCCCACAGTGCAAGTGACCGCGGCCATCAACCACACAACTGCAAAAGGAATAGGATACGATGAAAACTTTTAGACTCATAACACTGTTCACCCTCGTCGTTTTGCTCTTTTCGCTGGCCTCTCTCACAACCGTAGCGCAATCCATTCCTGCTACACCATCTCCCACCGGCGTCGGCGATCTGCCGGACGCTGCCCAGGTAGCCCTCTCCACCGCGCTCGGCAGGGATGATTCCGCCTATCACTTCCAACCGACCACGACAGGTTGGCGCGCCACCCAGGCGCGGCAGGGGCTGGTGCTGCGCCTCGCCGATGCCGGCGCCGAAATTGACGCGGGTGACGCGCGCCTGACGCTGAAACTCCTCGCTTATGGGTATGGCGATGCGCTCACCCCTGTCACGCCCACCCCCATCCACGCCAGCCAAAACCGCGCCGCATACGACCACGGCGCGCTGACCGAGTGGTACGTCAACGGGCCGCTCGGTTTGGCGCAAGGATTCACGGTCGCCGCGCCGCCTCCGATTGACCCTGCGGCTTCACGCCGGCCAGGCCCGTCATCTCCACCTTCCGCTCTCACCCTCGTCATGGCGTTGGACACCGATTTGACCGCGACGGTCGACGCCGGCGGCGCAGCCTTGTCCTTTGCGCGCGCGGATGGCGCCATCGCTCTGCGCTACAGCGGCCTGACCGCTTTTGACGCGACGGGCAAGGAATTGCCCGCGTGGCTAGAGCTTTTCCCCGCTCCG
>DAOUAY010000455.1:0-4627 GCA_034432995.1 Anaerolineae bacterium
TCGTTGCAAGCTTCCAGCGCGCGCGCAGCTTCTTCTTCGCCGATTTTGGATTTTGGATTTTGGATTTTGGATGCTCGTTCATCGTTCTGCGTATCCTGCATCCTGTCTCTTGCATCCTGCACCGCCGCGACGACAATGCGCCGGGCGCGCGCGCGGAGTTTGGCGTTGGTGGCCTGCACGTCGACCATCAGGTTGCCATAGGTCTTGCCCAGGCGAATCATCACGCCGGTGGAGAGCATGTTGAGCGCCATCTTCTGCGCAGTTCCGGCTTTGAGCCGCGTGGAACCCGTGACCACTTCCGGGCCGACGACCGGCGCGATGACGACGTCCGCCAGCTCGTGAACCGGCGCAGGCCGGTTGCACGCCAGGCTGACGGTGAGCGCGCCGCGCCGCCGCGCCTCGGCCAATCCACCGAGCACGTAGGGCGTGCCGCCGCTCGCCGCGATACCGACCACGCTATCCTGCGCGCCCACGTCGAGCGCGGCGATGTCGCGCGCGCCGGCCTCGCGGTCGTCCTCCGCGCCTTCCACCGCCGTCGTGAGCGCCGCCTCGCCCCCGGCGATCAATCCGACGACCTGCTCCGGCGCAGCGTTGAACGTCGGCGGGCACTCGGACGCATCCAGCACGCCGAGCCGCCCCGACGTCCCCGCGCCAACGTAGATCAACCGTCCACCTGTCTGCATCCGTTCGGCGATGCGGTCTATCGCCTCCGCAATCGCAGGCAGTTCCGCCTCCACCGCCGCCGCCACCTTTGCATCCTCCGCGTTGATCAAGCGCACCATCTCCAGCGTGGAAACCGTGTCGATATTTCGTGTGGCGAGATTGCGAGATTCAGTGATGTGATTGGAGATTTGTTGATTGGAGATTGAAGATTCGCTGATTCGCCGATCTGGAGATTCGCTGATTCGCCGATTCGCTGATTCGCTGATTCGCCGATTCGCTGATTCTTGATTCGTAATTCGTAATTCGCAATTCGCGGGTGTGATATCGCCGAGAATGACCGCCCGGCGCGCGCCGGTGGCCGCGGGGAGATTGCCGGGCCGGCCATGCCAGGTCTCGTAGGCCAGCACGGCGAAGGCGACGGCTTCTTTGGCCTCCACGCCCAGGCCGACGTCGTCGGAAGGGATGACGCGGACGCCGGGGAGGTGATCGCGCAGCAGCGCCATCAACGTAGGATTGCGCGCGCCACCGCCGCTGACGATGACTTCGTCGGGCAGCGTGGGCAGGAAGTCACGGTACGCCTGCGCGATAGAGGCCGCGGTGAAGGCCGTGAGCGTGGCGACGATGTCTTCCGGCATCAGCCCGCGCGCGATGCTCCGCTCCCACACCCGCGCGCCGAATTGCGCGCCGAACAGCTCACGCCCGGTGGTCTTGGGCGGCGGCTGGCGCAGGTACGGCTCGCGCAGCAACTCGCGCAGCAGCGCCTCGTCCACGCGCCCGCGCGCTGCTAATCCGCCATCGCGGTCGAAGGTCAGCGCGGTGTCCGTGGCGCGACTGGCGGCGTAGTCGATAAGCATGTTGCCGGGGCCGGTGTCGAAGGCGAATGGGGATTGGTAATCGGTAATCAGGGATTGGGGATTGGGGACTGGCTGATTGCTGAAAGCTGATCGCTGAGGGCTAAGATACGTCACATTGGCGATACCGCCGATATTTTGCGCGGCGCGGGTGAGTGTGGGATGTGTGAGCAGCAGGGCGTCCACGTAGGCGACGAGGGGGGCGCCATGGCCTCCGGCGGCCATGTCGCGCGCGCGAAAGTTGCTCACGACGGGAATGCCCGTCATTTCCGCGATGACCGCCGCCTCGCCCAGTTGCAGCGTCGCGCCTTCCATCTCAGGCAAGCTAACAGCTTGCTCTACAATTTCTTGCCTTGAAGCGGGGGGAATGTGCCAGAGCGTCTGCCCGTGGCTGCCGATGAGGTCAATGTCTGCGGGCGTCAGACCGGCCTCGGCGATAGCTTGCAGCGCCGCCGCGCCGAACGCGCGTCCCAGGGTGAAGTTGAGGCGGCACAGGCGATCCACGCTGCCGGTTTCGGGGCGGAAGCAGGCGAAGATCTCATCACGCAGCGCGGTTGGATGCGGAACGTGGGTGTGACCGAGTACTTTCCAGGTCAACGCGGGCGGCGCGCCTTCGAGACGCACAATGGCGGCGTCCGTACCGTCGGCGGAGGTGCCGGACATCAAGCCAATGACGAGCATGAGGTTAGAACCTTATCCGGCGTCAAACACACAACCTTATGGCTTGAGCCAGTTTTCCACATGTAGCCCATTGATGCGCTTGAAATGTTCTTCATTGTTGGTAACGAGCGACATGCCATGGGCCAAAGCGGATGCCGCGATCAAAATATCAGCATCGCCGATCAATGCTCCGCGTTGGTATAATTCTGCGTAAACCTCAGCGGCGCACGTGACGACATCATCTGTAAGTGGCAAGATCTGATTCACGGCACAAAAACGTTCAAATGCTGCCAACTGCATTTGCGCATTTTTGGCTTTCAACCCACGCAATACTTCATATCGCGTAATGACAGAAAAAACGAACTGTTGATATTCTGCGATATATTTCTGCGCACGCGCCAACACGACAGGATGCCCACGCATAATCATAGACAGAATGTCCGTGTCCAATAACCTCGCAGAGGATGTCATGGCTTGATTCTCTCGCCAAAAAAGTCTTGCCGATTGAGAATGATTTGTTCAACCTCGTCAATTTGATCCTCGGTCAAACCCTCATAGACTTGCGTCGCCAAAGCCAAAACACCCGTTGGCGATTCAGAAGTCTCCACTGTCAACCTGACTTGTTGCCCTTCAGAAATAGGTAAACGAAACTTGGTTAAAGGACGAAACTTGCCCTTCTCGAAAACCGCCGTAAGAGTTTGCGCTGTCATAGCTCCCTCCTTACCCGCTATAGCGACGTTATTCGTGTTGCTCGGCGCTATGGCTATATCTATTCTATCATATTCCTGGCTTTTCTGACAACAATCAACATCTGTTTTCTTGCTCGTATGAGTTTTCGTTTCGAATCTCAATTTCAAGCTGGAGAACGTAAGCCTTCATAAACGCAACCAGTGGACGGCCGAGCTGTTTCGCCGTCTCTGTGCGCAAGTCCCCGTAGAAGCTGATCTGGAAGTTCACCTGGTCGATGATGTGCCCGCCGATGCCTTTTCCGGCGGCAAATCGCGCTTCGAATCCTGTCATCGGCATTTCCCAAGTGTCACCTTTTATCTGCTGGATTCGGTCACCCATCACTTTTCCCCCTCAAGCATACATCGCCTGCGCATCCCCGGGCAAGCGACGCGCGTGTTTCAGATGCGCGCCGGCGTTTCGAGCATCAACACGAAGAAAATGTCCTCATCGTCACGTCCGTATGTTTTGAAGCCGCACTGTGTGTACAGTCTGATCGCAGCGTGCCAATCAGGTTCTGTCGAGACGCGCACTTGTGTGAAGCCTTGTTGGCGAGCCGCATCGAGCAAGTGAGTGACCAGGGCGCGACCTATCCCTTGACGCCGGTGGCCCCGCTTGACCGACATCCGCACGATACGGCCCGTGGTTTCGTCTTCGGTCTTGAGCGCCGCCGCGCCGACGATCTCGCCGTCCATTTCCGCCACGACGAAAGTATGACCCCGTTCCGTGTAATGCGCGGCGATGTCGTCCAGGTCGGGGTTGCGCGTCTCGTCGATCCAGCCGAAATGCTCACCCAGGCCGGTAAGGACTAGCTGGCGCACCGTGTGCTGGTCATGTGGTTCGAAAAGGCGATTGGACAGGGACATAATACCTATTCAACGCTATCCTCACCGACGCTAGGGGGAAATCTGCGCCAGCTAGGGGGATGAAATTTTATCAGCAAAAACGGGATACGCTCTACAAAAGTCTTTCACGTTCAAGGTAACAATGCTATCGACTTCAGTTTTCACAGCAGTATAGAGGATCAGAGCATCATAGATGACACTGCCTGTTATCTCTCTGTCAGAAAGGTCCTGCACAACAGCCCCATAATCAGCCTCGGTTAAGGGCACAACCCGACACAGATCGAGTACGTTTTGTTTAATCAGCCGAGATGCTATCTGCGGGGAAATGCGGGGATGAACCGGCAAATTCGTAAGAACAGCGTACAATTCAGCGATTGAGTGGGCGGCAACAATGCCTGTAATGGTTTTCTCTTTGACACGCTGCAGCCAGGGCAATGCGCGTTCATGCATCGGATGCGCCTCGACCATTGCCGCTACCAGGACTGAGGTGTCAAACAAAACGTTCATAGGCCGGCTTGCTGCTGCAGGTTGACGATACGGCGCTCGCGTTCATCTCGGATGACGTCTGTCAAATCAGTATCCGATTGAGCTTTGATCACCAAAATCCCCTGTTTGTCGATCAGCATGGGTGAACTATCCTGAACGCGCAAACAAAGTTCATCGCTTTGTCCTACCTCAACAAGAAGCGTCATGCCTTGTGATAGGCCCAACCGCTTGCGAAAGGCGGAAGGAATCACAATACGCCCATGATGATCTACAGAGACCTGAACCACTTCACGCATCGAACTACCTCGAACTTGGATTTACTTTTATTGTACTCGAAGTCGCTCTGTATCACAAGCCTATTGCCTCCACAATCGCCCGATGCACCGCGACGCGCAA
>DAOUAY010000456.1:0-3612 GCA_034432995.1 Anaerolineae bacterium
ATGCTCACGCCGATGCGATCTTTGACGCTGCCCAACGGGTTGAAGAACTCGAGCTTGGCGACGACGCGCGCTTCCGCGCCGTCCGTCACCCGGTTCAACTGTACCAGGGGCGTCTTGCCGATCAATTGTGTAATATCTTGTGCGATTGCCATAGTATCCTCCACTAGTTTATGGGTTGATTCAATTGCATGGTGCAGCCCGATCTGAAATCTGCTCAATCCGCTAAATCTGCTGACGAACCTGAAAGATCGCCAGGCTGGCGCGCCAGTTGACGCCCCAACCCTGAATGCGTCGCGTGGGCGACGCCAGAAACACTTCTTGCAGCCGCGTCAGGCCCAAATCCCGGCACAAGCGGCGAAAGTCGGCGATGGTGCAGAGATGGACGTTCGGCGTGTCGAACCAGGTGTACGGCAACTGCGGCGTTATGGGCATTTCGCCTGTGAACAGGAGCTGCAAGCGCACCCGCCAATAGCCGAAGTTGGGAAAGCTGATGATGGCCGTTTCGCCGACGCGTAGCATCTCCCGGATGACCAACGGCGGGTCGGCGGTCTGTTGGAGCGTCTGGCTCAAGATGACCACGTCGAACGTGTGATCGCGGTAGAACCGCATCCCTTCCACCATGTCGCCGTGGTAGACGGGGACGCCCCGTTGGATGCAGGCCAGCGCTGCCTGCGCGTCGATCTCGATGCCGCGCCCGGTACAGCCCTTGCGCCGGATCAACTCGGCCAGCAGTTGCCCGTCGCCGCAGCCCAGGTCGAGCACCCGCGCGCCGTCTGGGACCAGCGCGTGGATTAGCTCATAATCCAGTCGCCGCTTGCCCGATTTGCCGTTCGTCTGGCTCATTGCGCGCCGCCTTTGCGCGCCGTTTCGCGGACGCGACGCTGCGCGTTTTCCAGAAAGCCGCTCACCGTCGCCGCCAACCGGTCATTGGGCAGCAAAAAGGCATCGTGCCCGTAAGGGTTGTCGATCTCCAGGAAAGTGGTCGGCGCGCCGTTGGCCTGCAATGCCTTGACGATGTCTTTGGATTCCGCTGCCGGGTACAGCCAATCGCTGCTGAAGGCGACGAGCAAGAATTCGGCCTGGACGTGGCGCAGCGCCTCGACCAGCGACTCGTGGCCGTTCGCCAGGTCGAAATAGTCGATGGCTTTGGTGATGTACAGGTACGAGTTGGCGTCGAAACGCCGCACGAAGTTGGTGCCCTGGTACTGCAAGTAGCTCTCTACCTGGAACTCGGTCTTGAAGTCGTAGCCAAAGGCGGCGCGTTCTTGCAGCCGGCGCCCGAATTTGGCGCGCATCTGCGCTTCCGAAAGATAGGTGATGTGGCCGATCATCCGCGCGATCGCCAGACCGGCGGACGGCGGGTCTTGCCCGTAGTATTCCCCATGACGCCAGTGCGGATCAGCCATGATGGCCTGGCGGCCCACCTCGTTGAAGGCGATGCCTTGCGCGTTGTGGCGCGCGGCGGTGGCAATCGCCAGCACGGCGGCGGCGTTGGCGGGATAGCGCACCGCCCAGTCCAGCGCCAGCATCCCGCCCATACTGCCGCCGGTCACGGCCAACAGCCGTTCGATGCCCAGGTGTTCGACCAGGCGTTTTTGCGTTTTGACCATATCGCCGATGGTGACGACCGGGAATTCCAGCCCATACGGACGCCCGGTCTGCGGGTTGACGCTCGCCGGGCCGGTGCTGCCCTTGCATCCGCCGAGGACGTTGGCGCAGATGACGAAATACCGGTTGGTGTCGAACGGTTTGCCCGGCCCCACCATAATGTCCCACCAGCCGGGCTTGGGATCATCCGGGGTGTGGTAACCGGCCACGTGCGCGTCGCCGGAGAGCGCGTGAAAGATGAGGATGGCGTTATCGCGCGCGGCGCTCAACTGCCCGTAGGTTTCGTAAGCCTGCGTGACCGGGGTGAGCCGGCGGCCGCAATCCAGTTCCAGCGGCGCGTCGCTGGTCCAGGTGCGCGTCTCGACCAAGCCGACGCTGTGTTCGCCGCCTGGCCGGGAGTCCTGCTCGATGGTGATTTCGTCATCAATTGCCATTTAGAGCTGCGCTAACGCCTGATCGAGGTCGGCCAGGATGTCATCCAACGTCTCGATGCCGATAGACAGACGCACGAAGTCCGGCGTCACACCGGCGGCATGTTGCTCTTCCGCGCTCAACTGTTGGTGCGTCGTCGAAGCCGGGTGAATGGCCAGGCTGCGCGCGTCGCCGATGTTCGCCAGGTGGCTGAACAACTTCAGGCTCTCGATGAATTTGCGCCCGGCCGCCGCGCCGCCCTGCACGCCAAACCCGACCAGGCCGCTGGCCCCGTTGGGCAGATAGTGTTGTGCCCGCGCGTAACTCGGATGGCTGGGCAGGCCGGGATACAGCGTCCAGGCCACTTTGGGATGGCTTTCCAGGAATTGCGCCACGGCGAGCGCGTTCTGCGAGTGCCGCTCCATGCGTAGCGCCAACGTTTCGATGCCTTGCAGAATGAGGAAGGCGTTGAACGGGCTGATGCACGCGCCCGTATCGCGCAACAAACGCACCCGCGCGCGCAGGATGAAGGCTAAATTGCCGAACGTCTCGTAGAACTTCAGCCCGTGATAGCTGGGGTCCGGTTCGACGAAATCGGCGAACCGCCCGCTGTCCCAGGGGAACTTGCCGCTATCCACGCTGATGCCGCCGATGGAGTTGCCGTGCCCGCCCAGATACTTGGTCAAGCTATGGACGACGATGTCGCAGCCGTGCTCGATGGGCCGGCACAGCGCGGGCGAGGGGGTGGTGTTGTCTACGATGACCGGCACGCCGCGCGCGTGGGCGACCTCGGCGATGCCGGCCAGATCGGGGATGGTCAGCTTGGGATTGCCGATGGTTTCCAGGAACACGGCTTTGGTGTGGCCGTTGATCGCCTCGGCAAAGGCCGCCGGTTCGTCGCTATCCACCCATTTCGTGTGGATGCCCATACGCGGCAGCGTGCCGGTGAGCAGTGTGACCGTCCCGCCGTACAGTCGCGTGGATGAGACGATCTCGTCTCCGGCTTGCGCCAGCGTCAGCAGCGCGGCGGTGATGGCGCCCATGCCACTGGAAAAAGCCAGCCCGGCGACGCCGCCTTCCAGCGCAGCGACGCGCTGTTCCAGGACGTCGGTGGTGGGGTTCATAATACGGGTATAGATGTTGCCGAACTCTTGCAGGGCGAACAGCCGCGCCGCGTGATCGGCGTCATCGAACACGTAGCTGGTCGTCTGCCATATCGGGACGGCGCGCGCGCCGGTTGCGTCGGGCGTGTACCCGGCATGTAAAGCAAGCGTATCGAATCCGGTGTATGTCTGTGTCATTGCTCTCTCCTCTTGGTGAAGTTTCCTTTGGCCTTATCCACGGATTATATAGTAGTTGTGTATTTTTGTCAACTATTCCAGGAAGGACAATCATTGACAGGGGCGCTAAACTATAGTACGATGGCGGCGTTTGGCAGGTGAGGATGATAAGGATAGCGAGGGTTTATCGTGGCAAACCGTAAGCAGAAAGTCGTCGTGGCGTTGAGCGGCGGGGTGGATAGCGCGGTCGCCGCTGCGCTGTTGGTGGAGCAGGGCTACGACGTGGTCGGCAGGATGCTGAACCTGTGGAAGG
>DAOUAY010000457.1:0-7967 GCA_034432995.1 Anaerolineae bacterium
GCGCTGGAAAATGCCTGGCGCGCAGCAGCCTGGCGGGAGCAGATGTAAAAGAAGCATGAAGCAAGAAGCAAGAATCCTGCATCCTGCATCTTGCATCCTGCATCTTGCATCCTGCATCCTGCATCCTGCATCCTGCATCTTGCATCATAAGGGGGGGAACCATGTCCATCTACTGCGTCTCTATCGGTGAACGGGAGTACAACGTACAAATCTTGGATTCCCACGTCTTGGTGGATGGGGAGCCGGTCAAGGCGGATTTGGCGCCGTTGAATGGGAACGGGCTGCACGTCTTCCGGCAGGGGAACCGCAGCCGGGAGTTCTATCTCAACTCGCAGGCGCAGGGCATGTACGAGGTGCTGGCGGAAGGTCGGCGCGTCCTCGCCCGCGTCGATCTGGCGGGCCGCCGCGCCCGTCGCAAGGACGCCGTCCAGGCCGGCGCCGTCGTCGCGCCGATGCCGGGGATAGTGGTCAATGTGTTGGTCAAGGCGGGTGAGTATGTGGAGAAGGATCAAGCGTTGGTAGTGTTGGAGTCGATGAAGATGCAGATGCAATTGAAAGCGCCGTTCGCCGGGCGTGTTGCGCGGGTCGCCGCCGTCATCGGCGCGCAGATGGAGAAGGGGGCGGTTTTGATACAAGTAGCGGAGGACGAATCATCCACGTTGCCTCTTTAGTGACTATACACCCGATGTGCTTCGGCGTATAGTCGCAACGCAGCATTGACACGCCGCTCATATCCTAGCCCTTGCGCCTGAAACCATTCCCAAATATCGGCATCGACCGGCAGGGTAACGGTGATGGTGCGGCGTGGCTGTCGAACCACGGCGCGGGCAAAAAAGGCTTCCGTCAGCGGCGGAATATCGGTTGTATCAATGGTTTCGTCGGTCAACGCATCAATACGTGACCAATCCGTCTCGGAGGGCTTCTTCGTATAATCTTTTTTCATGGCTCAATGCCTTTCGTAATGAAATAATGCGGACAGTGTTTGTCCCACACTCTACATACACAATGACGACTGTGCGCGATTCGAGCATCCCAATCCCAACCAGCCGTTCTTCACCATAGTCTTCACGGTCATCTGAAGCGACAACCATAGGACCGGCAAATACCTTCGGCGCATCCACGAAATCAAAGCCGTGCTTGCGGATATTGATGCGGTTCTTGCGTCCATCCCATTCAAAACGCATAGTATTCGCTCACTCTACGAAATTGTTGCTACCCTCATCATAACCCATTTTCACATTTTCGACAAACCCCCGCAACTTTCTACGAACAACGGTGTTAGACCTTACAGCCAACAACGGGAGGGGAGACTGTGGAACACGATATTGCCATGATCGGCGTCGCCGGGATTTTCCCGCAGGCGCACAACGCGCAGGAATATTGGGACAACATCCTGCGCAAGATCGACTGTATCACGGACGTGCCGCCGTCGCGCTGGAACGTGGACGACTACTACGATCCCGATCCCGACGCGCCGGACAAGACTTACGCCAAACGCGGCGGCTTCATCCCCGACGTCGCCTTCGACCCGCTGGAGTTTGGCCTGCCGCCCAACATCCTCGAGGTGACGGATGTGTCGCAACTGCTGGCGCTCGTCGTGGCGCGTGATCTGATGGCCGACGCCGGGTACGCCAACGGGCGCGCCTTCGACCGCTCGCGCGTGGGTGTGATCCTGGGCGTGGCCGGCGGGCAGAAGCTCATCACCCCGTTGGCGAGCCGCTTGCAATATCCCGTGTGGCGCAAAGTCCTCTTGAGCAGCGGCATTCCTGAGGACGAGGCCGAGCGCATCATCGAGAAAATCAAGCTGGCCTACATCCCCTGGAACGAAAACTCGTTTCCCGGCCTGCTCGGCAACGTGATCGCCGGGCGCGTGGCGAACCGGCTCGACCTGGGCGGGACGAATTGCACGGTGGATGCAGCCTGCGCCAGCAGCCTCAGCGCGCTCAAGATGGCGCTCAGCGAGCTGACCGAAGGCCGCGCCGATATGATGATCACCGGCGGCGTGGATACCGACAACTCGCCGTTCATGTACCTGTGTTTCAGCAAGACGCCCGCTCTTTCCCGTCGCGGCGAGAGTCGCCCCTTCGACGCCGAAGCCGACGGGATGCTGGTGGGCGAGGGCATCGGCATGGTGTTGCTCAAGCGGTTGGCGGACGCCGAACGCGACGGCGACAAAATCTATGCCGTCATCAAGGGCATCGGCGCGTCGAGCGACGGCAAATTCAAGAGCATCTACGCGCCGCGCCCGGAGGGACAGGCCGTGGCGCTGCGCCGCGCCTACGCCGACGCCGGTTGCGCCCCCACCGGCGTCGGCCTGATCGAAGCGCACGGCACCGGCACCCGCGCCGGCGATCCGGCGGAATTCGAGGGATTGCGCGCCGTCTTCTCGCCAACCAATGTAGGGCAAACTGTCAGTTTGCCCCACATCGCCCTCGGCAGCGTCAAATCGCAGATCGGCCACACGAAAGCCGCCGCCGGGGCCGCCAGCTTGATCAAGGCCGCGCTGGCATTGCATCACAAAACGCTCCCACCTACGTTGAACGTCACGCGGCCCAATCCGCAGCTTGGCCTGGAAGAGACGCCCTTCTACCTCAACACCGAAAGCCGCCCGTGGATCCGCGCCAACGGGACGCCGCGTCGGGCGGGCGTGAGCGCGTTCGGCTTCGGCGGAACGAACTTTCACGTCGTCCTGGAGGAGCACACCGCCGATCACACCGGCGCGTATCGCCTGCACCGCGTCGCGCAGCCCGTGCTGCTCCACGCGGAGACGCCCGCGCAGTTGCGCGCCGCCGTCGAGTCTGCGCTGACCGACCTCGCGGATGACGCGGATGCCGCTTACCGCGATCTCGCCGCGCGCAACTGCGCCCCGCAGATTCCGGCGGAGGCGGCCCGGCTTGGCTTCGTCGCCGCGTCGCCTGCCGAAGCCGTCGAGATGTTACAGGCAGCCCGCGTCACGTTGCAGCGCCAGCCCGACGCCGAATCCTGGGAGCATCCAAAGGGCGTCGCCTACCGGCGGCGGGCCGTGGCCGAGGGGAAAATCGTCGCCCTGTTTCCCGGCCAGGGATCGCAGTATCTCAACATGGGACGCGAACTCGCGCTCAACTTTCCGCCGCTGCGCGCAGCCTACGGCCAAATGGACGCGCTGTTCGCGCAATCCGGCATGACGCCGCTTTCGGACGTGGTCTTCCCGATCCCCGCGTTCGACGAGGCGCAGACGAAGGCGCAGGAAGCCGCGTTGCGCCGCACTGCCTACGCGCAGGCCGCTATCGGCGTGTTCAGCGCCGGGTTGTACGCTATTTTGCGGCAAGCCGGATTTGCGCCGGACTTCGCCGCCGGGCACAGCTTCGGCGAGCTATCGGCGTTGTGGGCCGCCGGCGTGGTGGATGACGCGGATTTCTTCGCGCTGGTCAAGGCGCGCGGGCAGGCGATGACGCCGCCCGACAACGGAAACGGTCACGGCGACGCGGGCGGCATGGCGGCGGTCAAAGGCGCGGTGGGCGATATCCAGGCCGTGCTTGAGGCGCATCCAGAGGTGGTCATCGCCAACTTCAACGCGCCCACGCAGAGCGTGTTGGCCGGGCCGACGGCGGCGGTCAAGGCGGCGCAGGGCGATTTGCAGACGCGGGGCTTCACGGCGACGCTGCTGCCCGTGGCGGCGGCCTTTCACACGCCGTTGGTGGGGCACGCTTCGGCGCCCTTCGCCCAGGCGGTGGCGGCGGCGGATTTCCGCCCGGCGCGCATCCCGATCTACTCCAACACCACCGGCCAGCCCTATCCCGCCGACGCGCAGGCCGCGAAGGACATGCTCGCGCAGCACATCCTGCATCCCGTCCTCTTCACGGCGCAGATCGAAAACCTCTACGCTGCAGGTGGCCGCATTTTCGTCGAAATCGGCCCGCGCCGCGTCGTCGCCGGGCTGGTGGACGACATCCTGGGCGACCGCTCCCACGTCACCGTCGCGCTCAATCCCAGCCGCCAGACGTGCAGCGACCGTCAACTGCGCGAAGCAGCGGTGCAGTTGCAAGTAGCAGGCGCGGCCTTGGGGGATATAGATCCATATCAAGCGTAAAACGCAATTCGTAACTCGTAATTCGTAATTCGTAAGGGGGGGAAATTATGGCGCTAACCATGACTTTGAACGGCAGCAATTATGTGAGCGATAGAACGCGGGGAGCGTTCGACCAAGCGTTGGAAGAAGCAAGAGGCAAGAGGCAAGAGGCAAGAAACGAGCATCCAGTGTCTAGCAACCAGCAACCAGCAACCAGCAACCAGCAACTGGGAACTTTCAACTTTCAACTCTTCGAGACCCTCGACCACGCGCTGGCGCAATCCTACGAGCATCAGACGTTGACGATGCGCGTCCACGAGCAATATCTCAACAACCAGGGGGAGTACGCGCGGCTGTTCGGACAGTTGATGCAGCAGCAGGGGACGATTTTCGCGCAGGCGGCGGCCATCCCGCAGCAGGCGGAGATGACGGCGGCGGTCTTGGAGACGCTGGCGAGCAGCATGGCGCGCTTCCACGACTTACAGGCGCAGACGCTCGACGTTCACCGGCAATTCCTGGCGCAACAATCCGACTACGCCCGCGCGACGATTCAACTGCTGGCGGGAGAGCGAATCAGCGAATCAGCGAATCAGCGAATGGGCGAATGTCAGCCGGTTTTAGTCGAAAGTCCAAAGTCGAAAGTCGAAAGTCAGCCAGTTCACGGCGGCGAGACAGTCAAACGTGGAAATGGCAACGGCAATGGCAACGGCAACGGCAACGGTCATCACCCACAGGAGGCAACAAGCAAGGGGCAAGATGCAAGAAGCATGATGCAAGAACCGGCGGCCCCCCCAATCTCCCAATCTCCAATCTCCAATCCTCCAATCTCCCAATCTCTCATTCCCTCCCTCCTCGCCATCGTCAGCGAAAAGACCGGCTATCCCGCCGACATGCTCGAACTCGACATGGATATGGAAGCCGACCTGGGCATCGATTCGATTAAGCGCGTCGAAATCCTGGGCGCGTTGCAAGATGCGCATCCCGACCTGCCCGAAGTCGCCACCGACGTGCTGGCCGACATGCGCACGTTGCGGCAGATTGTGGAGCGGATGCAGGAGGCAGGGGGCAAGGGGCACGAATCGGCGAATCAGCGAATGGGCGAATGGGCGAATCAGCGAATGGGCGAATCATTGGATTCCCAATCCCTAGTTCCTGATTACCAATCCCCAAAAAAAGCGTAACGCGGGCGGCGCACGGGATTGCGCGTTGTGAGGCGCGTTTGCGTGGGTTGCCCGCTCCCGATTTCCTGGAAGTCGCAGTGCCAGAAGGTCACATTTGCTTGATCACCGACGACGGCACACCGTTGGCTGCCGCCGTGGCTGAGGCGCTGACCGCGCGCGGCTGGCGTGTGGTGGTGTGGCCGCCCGCGTCCGATCCGGCGCAGATTGCGTCCATCCTCGAAGCGCACGGGCCGGTAGCCGCCTTCATCCATTTGAACCCACCCGGCGATGACGCGCTGTTTTCCGCCGCTGACGAGGCGCGCCTCGAACACATCTTCCTGTTGGCGGGGCGTCTCAAATCCACGTTGACCGAATCCGCGCAACACGGGTGGGCCGCGTGGCTGACCGTGACGCGGCTCGACGGCGCGTTGGGCCTTCGTGGCGGCGGCAGCCCGGTAGCCGGCGGATTCTTTGGTTTGACGAAGACGCTCGCCCTGGAATGGCCCGACGTGCATTGCCGCGCCGTAGACCTCGCGCCCGAACTGCCCGTGGAGCGCGCCGTCGCCTGCATCCTCGCCGAACTCCACGATCCCAACCGGCGGCTCATCGAGGTGGGCTGGAGCGCGGCGGGTCGGGTGACGATTGAGGCGTGAAACGGATATCTACCGCAGAGCACGCAGAGAGCGCAGAGTTTTTTAATGGCTCAGCGTTCTCAGCGACCTCTGCGGTAAAAAAGTTATGCTTACGTGAAAATTATGGAATCAATTTACCCTGACAAAAACGATGTGTTCCTCGTCACCGGCGGGGGGCGGGGGATTACAGCGCAATGCGCGATCCGGCTGGCGGAGCGATACGGCGGAACGTACATCCTGATGGGCCGCTCGCCGCTGGAAGCGACAGAACCGGTGTGGGCTGCCGGTTGCGACGACGAGGCCGCGCTCAAGTCCCACGCGATCGCAGCCTTGCGAGCCGACGGCGCGCGTCCCAAACCGGCGGAGGTGCAGCGCGCTGTGGACCGCGTCCTGGCGCAGCGCGAGATTGCCGGGACGCTGCGCGCCATCGAAGCGGCCGGCGGCGCGGCGACCTACCTCAGCGCCGACGTGAACGACGCCGGCGCGCTGCGAACCGCGCTCGCTCCGGTGCGCGACCGCGTGACGGGCATCCTGCACGGCGCGGGCGTCCTGGCCGATAAGCGCATCGAGCAGAAGACGGCGGCGGACTTCGACCGGGTCTACGGGACGAAGGTGCGCGGCTTGCAAGCCGTGCTGGATTGCATCCCGCCGGAACAATTGCGGCATCTGGTGCTGTTTTCGTCCGTCGCCGGGTTTTACGGCAACGCCGGGCAAGCGGATTACGCCCTGGCGAACGAGGCGCTCAACAAGCTGGCGCACCGTCTGCAGCGCGAGTACCCGGCCTGTCACGTCGTCGCGGTGGATTGGGGGCCGTGGGATGGCGGCATGGTCACGCCGGAACTCAAACAGATGTTCGCCGAACGGCGCGTCGCCGTGATTCCGGTGGACGTGGGCACAGCCATGCTGGCCGACGAGTTGGCGCGGGAAATGCCCGCCGCGCAGATTGTCATCGGCGGCGCGCTGCTCCCCCCTGTACGCGAGCCATCTTCCGGCCTGCGCAGCTACCGCATCCACCGCGCGCTCACCCTTGAGGCCAACCCCTTTCTGCGCGATCACGTCATCGGCGGGAAGGCCGTGCTCCCCACCGTCTGCGCCGTCGGCTGGATGATCAACGCCTGCGAGAATCTCTATCCCGGCTACACCTTCGCCCGCGTGGACGACTACCGCGCCCTCAAAGGCATCGTCTTCGACGACACCCTGGCCGGTGATTACCTTCTCGACCTGCATGAGACTGCCACATCCGCCGAAGAACTGCATTTCGACGCCCTGATTTCGAGCGAAGCCAACGGCAAATCGCGCTACCATTACAAGGCGCAGGTTACGCTAATCAAGAATCAAGAATCAAGAATCAGCGAATCAGCGAATCGGCGAGTCAGCGAATTACGAATTACGAATCACGAATCACGAATTACGGATCACGAATCACGAATCGGACTCCAAAATCCAAAATCCAAAATCCAAAATCCAACAGGCGAAGCGCTCTACGCCGATCACACACTTTTTCACGGGCCAAGTTTTCGCGGGGTGGATGAGGTGCTGGCGATTTCGGAGGAGGGGTTGACGCTGCGGTGCTGTTTGCCAGAGGCGCCAGTGGATGCGCAGGGACAATTTCCCGTTCAGAGCTTCAATCCATACTTGACCGATGTGCAACTGCAAAGCCTGCTGATTTGGGCGAAGACGATGCGCGGTGTTGTCGGCTTGCCGTTGCGCATCCAGAAGGGTGAGCAATTCCGGCGAGTGCAGTTTGGCGACGTGACCTATGCCACACTGACCGTACAATCGGTTACTGATCACAGCCTCGTCGCCGATGTCGTCGTTCACGATGAAGAAGGCGGCCTGTGCAGTCGAGTCACTGGCGCGGAAATCACGTTGAGTGAACGGCTGTTGGGGCTGTTCGAGCAGAATGAGTTAGGAGTGAAGAGTGAAGAGTGAAGAGTAAAGAGTGAAGAGTAATGTTGCTCACAACTTGTTACTCATTACTCATTTCTCATTACTCATTTCTCATTACTGACTCCCCTGAAAAAAGGTGGACATATTCATAAAATATAGTACAATTAGCACATCCGTTCAAATTTCAATACAGGAATACACCAATGTTTCGTTGTTTCACTGAACACTTGCAAAACG
>DAOUAY010000458.1:0-1988 GCA_034432995.1 Anaerolineae bacterium
ATCGCCGCGCCGCGCTCGATCGACGCACTGAGGTAGCCTGTCACCTTCACGCCATACGTGGTGACGATGACGCCCTCACGATCCTCTTGTTCGGCAAAATGAACGGTATGCGCGTTGTTGAAACACGGATGCATCACCGAAAAGATGAAACGCCCGCCGGGTTTGAGCAACCGCGCCACAGCCCGCATCAGCGGATCGATCTCCGCCATATCGAACAGCGCCATCTGGCAGATCGCCGCGTCGAAGCTGGCAACGCCCAGCGCGAGCAGCGCCGTTTCGTCGGTCCCGTCCAGGACGTGATACTCGATGCTTCCCGACTGCTCGGCGTCGACAGCGCGCGCCCGCGCCAGGGCGATCAGTTCCGCCGAAAAATCGAAGGCGACGACGTGCGCGCCCAAAGCGGCAAGTTTGCGCGCGTAAAGGCCGTTGCCGCACGCTGCGTCCAGCACACGCTCGCCAGGCTGCACGGCGAGTAGGCGATCCGTCGCCGGCCAGATCAACACATCGACAAAGTCGTTCCCCTCGCCGATACGCGCATCCCAATACGCCGCGTTCGCTTCCCACGCCGCGCGCGTTTCCCGATTGGCCCTTTCTAAGTCATACGCCATAAGCCCCTCACTTCCCTACAGCAGTGTCTCAAGCTATCCGGCTAGCCAAAAGCTGATAGCTGACCGCTGAAAGCTGACGGCTAACAGCTCACTCTCGTCAACGTCTCGCCGCCGAAGGGGATGATACCCACGGTCGCGTCGCGGCCCAGGAGATCGGAGGCGCGCGCCAGCGCCGTTTGCACGTCGGGCGCGCCGTCGAAGCCGAGCAGCGCCAGGTCTTCCGGCAGCAGGTGATTCGTCACGCAGATCGTCCGCCGCACGCGATCCCGCACCATCGCGTGATAGAGCGGCACGTTCAGCCCCGCAAGGTCGTCCACCGCGCCGCGTTCCACCGCCGCCACCTGCTCGGCAAATGTCAACGGCAAGTAGGTTCGCACCGTCTTTTCGTGCGCGGGCGCATCTCCGCACAGACGCTCCACGCCATCGAGCAGGAAGATCAGCACGCCGCCCTCACGCACCGCGAGATGCGCGAAGACATACGGCTTGATGCCCTGCCAGTAGTCGAAGTGACAGGGATGCGCAGAGGCGATGACGATGTCGGCGGGTTTGGGGATCGGGACGACCATCACTTCTTGCGACAGGGCAACGGCGGCGCGGTGCGCCTCGATGTAGTGTCCCGCAAACACACCCACCATGCGCTGCGCCTCGTCCAGCACGGTGTTGACGATGAAGGTTGGGCCGATCTTCCCGGCGATGTCGTCCATTTCCACGCGGGCCTGGTTGTCGCGCACGCCGACGACCTCCAGCACCGGCTGCATCAAGCACGCCGCGTAGTGCATCCCATCGACCGTCCTCTGGCTGCACACGCCCGGCAGGATGATCTTCGAGCCGCCGCCCCACCCCGACGTGATGTGCGGGACGATATTGCCAACGGCGATGCGGAAATCCGCGTCAACGATCTCGCGGGTGACTTCGATGGGGATGCCGCTGGCGGTCGTCCCCAGATCAATGAAGTCGCCGTCGCGGTAGTCGCGGTTGATGACGCGATAGCGCGCCAGCACGTCGTCGCCCAGCTTGACGCGCAGCTCGTCGCGCGTCATCGGGCGGTGCGTGCCAAGTGCCATGAAGATGAGCACGGATTCGTCGGGAATGCCGGCCTGCGCCAGTCGCGCCAGGATCACCGATAGGATTTTCGCCGTGGGCGTAGGCCGGGTGATGTCATCCACGATGATGACGACGCGGTCATCGGGGTAGAGCAAATCTTCCAGCCTGTAGGTGCCGATGGGATTCTCCAACGCCGCCTCAATCACCGTGGCCTGGTCTGGAAGCGCGTCCATTTTGCGATGCACGGCGTAAAACAGTAAATTCGGGTCCTCAACCTCAACGTGCGTGGTCACGCCGGGCCTGAACGTCAACTCGAATACTGGCATACATCCTCCC
>DAOUAY010000459.1:0-2903 GCA_034432995.1 Anaerolineae bacterium
GTAGCCCAAATAACGCCGCCTCCCACTGCGCGATAGCAGCTTCGCTATCGTAGTGCGTCTGGATGAAACGCTGCCCGGCGCTACCAAGGCGTGCGCGCGCTTCAGGATCGCGCAGCAGCGCAAGCACTGTCGCCGCAAACTCTTCCGCAGTGTCCGCCGTCAGCAGGTGTTCGCCCGGCGTCGCGCCGAGGCCGTGGTTGCACACCGAAGTCGCCGCCACGGGGACGCCGAACGCCATCGCATCGACCACCTTCTGCAACAAGCCCCCCGCCACGAGCATCGGAGAAACGAAGACCGTCGCCGCCCGGTACCAGGGGGCCAGGTCATCCACAAAACCGGTGACGAAGCACGATTCGCCGTCCGCCCGCGCTTGCAGTTCCGCCGGAGGATGCCCGCCGACGATGTAGAAACGCGCGTCGGGCTGCGCCTCGCGGATGCGCGGCCACACGTGATCGAGAAACCAGGTCACACCCGCAAGATTGTGCGCGCGATCCATCGCGCCGACGAACAGCAACACCGGCCGGCCAGGTGGAACAGCAAGCAAGACATCCGAGCCGGCGGAAACAGCCGGAGCCAGCGGCAACAAGAGCAGAGGCCGTCTTCCACACACCGGAGCCAGCAGCGCCCGGTCGCCTTCGGAAATGGCGAGGATGAGATCGTGACCGCGACACAGCGCCGGCTCGAAGATGTGAAAAACCACAGCCATCGCTTTCGCCAACAGGCGCTTGAAGCCGCGCGCGTGGGCCGCCTTCTGCTGCCACATGAACCAGTTGACGTCCTGAGTACGAAACGACGACGGCGGCAAAGACAGGCCCAGCAACACCACAGCAGTCTGCGTCGTTTCGATGTGCACGAGATCGGGCTGTAGCTCGCGCAGCGCCTTTTTTGCCGCGTGACGCAATCCCAGGTAACTGCGGGCCAGCGCCAGCGGCCGCCATCCCGGCAGGGAACGGTGATGCGGGACCGTGATGACGCGCTCGCAGATCGCTTCGACGGCGGGCAGCAACGCGCGCTCCTCCTCGCGCATCCGCGCGACCAACGCCAGACGGTGTCCACGCCGGCGCAGCGCCTCCATCAATCCAAACAACGATTCTCCCCCGGCATGACCGACCGAGGGAGCGGGGAATTGCTTGTAGATGAAGAGGATTCGCGCCATGTTAACCGAGCGGTACGGCCACAACGATCATCTCCGGACGGCTCTGCACCTGTTCGTAGAAGAAGTTGGACACTGCCCGTTCCACGGCGCGCTCTACCTCATCCGGCGCGGCAGCGCTGCGGGTGGCTTGCACAGTGTTGCGCACCACGGGTTGCGCGCGCGTGGTCAAATCCTCGAGGACTTCCGCCGTCGCCAGCCCGCGCGCGGTGATGCGCGGTTCGCCAATCACCACGCCCTGCCGCCGGTTGTACGAAAAGACCACGCTGCACACGCCCGCGACGGCCAGCGACTCACGATCCAGGATCACCTGCGGGCTGACGGCGTCGCCCACCAGCGCGCCATCCACGAAGACGTAGCCGCCCGGTATGCGCTCACCGATCTCCAGGCTCTCCGATGAGAGGCGCAGAATATACCCGTTTTCCACGACGGCGATGTTCTGCTTGGGGATGCCCACCTCCTGCGCCAGCAGCGCGTGATGTTTGAGATGCCGTAGTTCACCGTGAATCGGTACGAAGTACTTGGGGCGCAGGATGTTGAGCAGCATCTTCTGCTCTTCCTGGCTGGCGTGCCCGGAGACATGCACCGGCGCGATGGGGTGATAGACGACGTTCGCTCCCTTCTGGAATAGGCGGTTGATAACGCGATGCACCACTTCCTCGTTGCCGGGGATGGTGTGCGAGGAGAGCACCACCGTATCTCCCGGCACAACTCGCAGCGAGGGATGCCGCCCGATGGCCAGCCGGCCCATAATCGAACGCGGCTCACCCTGCGCGCCGGTCGCCATAATCGTCACCTGATGCGGCGGCAGGCGGTTGATGTCCTGCAACGACAGAATGAGATCGTCGGGCACATTGAGGTAGCCCAGCCGCCGCGCCATCTTGACGTTTTTGACCATCGTGGTGCCGGCGATGGCGACCTTGCGTCCGAAACTGCGCGCCACGTCCATCACCTGCTGGATGCGCGAAATCAGCGAGGCGAACGTGGCCACAACCACGCGCCCCTTAGCCTGACGGAACACGTCAGCGAGCGCCGCGTTCAAGCTGTACTCCGAAGGCGTGGTGCCGGGCTGATCGGCGTTGGTGCTATCGGCGAGCAGCGCCAGCACACCGCGCTGGTTGAATTCCGCGAGTTTGGCGATGTCGCTCGGCCACCCGTCCACCGGCGTGTGATCCATCTTGTAGTCACCGCTGTGGACGACCAATCCGAGCGGCGTGTCGATGCCCAACCCGACCGCGTCGGGGATGCTGTGGCAGACGTGGTACGGCTCTACAGTGAACGGCCCCAGGCGCACGGCGTCGCCGGGTTCCATCGGTTGCAGCTTGACGCGCTTCTGCAACTCGCGGTTGAGCTTGACCTCGATCAAACCGCGTGTCAACTTCGTCGCGTAGACCGGCGCGTCGAACTCCTGCAAGAAGTGCGGCAGCGCGCCGATGTGATCTTCGTGGCCGTGCGTGATAACGACGCCCCGGATGCGGTCTTCTTTGCCCTTGAGATAGCGATAATCGGGAATGATATAATCCACGCCCGGCATATCGCTCTCCGGAAACATCATGCCCACATCCACAATCAGGATATTGCGCCCGTATTCGAGCGCCATCATATTTTTGCCCACTTCCCCCAGTCCGCCCAGAGGAACGATTTGTAACTTTTCCATACCTTTAACCTTGTTTCAAAAATCTGTAGCTCTGCTTTGAGCTAAGTTCAGTATACCCTTAACGCGATTGCGCGTCAAGGTTAAGTTTTTTCG
>DAOUAY010000460.1:0-6251 GCA_034432995.1 Anaerolineae bacterium
GGACGTCCCAACAGGTTGACGTAGTGAACGATTAGAAAAGCCGTGCCGATAGTGATGAGATTTCCACGGACGAGATAATAGCCACTGACCAGGGCCATCACATTAGCCAGCATCATCAGCACACCGCCGACTGTCTCGATGACAAACATCATCCGCCAGCTTTTTTTCCAGTGCCCCAGGTTAACGAAAGCCAGTTTATAGAGACCGCGCAGCACAAAATCGACCGCGCCACTGGAGCGGATGTCCTCCGTGCCGGAAAGGCGCTCCTCGATATAACCAAACAACTCGGCGGTGGATTCGCGGAACGCCTTTTGGTGGGGAATCGCCAACCCGCGCACGCGACTCAGCGCATACAGCGCCAACACGGCGAATGCGCTAAACGCGACGCCCAGCCTCCAATCCTCAAGGAAAAGCGCGCCGATCACACCAACCAGCAGCAGCAAGTTCCCCACAACGCGGATCACCAACTGGGAGAAGAAGTTGGATAACTCCATCACGTCGCCGTCGATGCGTTCGATGAGTTTGCCCGGCGGCGTGTCATTGTGAAACGTCATGTCCAGGTAGATACAATGCCGCGCCAGTTCGCCGCGCAACGCATTCGTGGCCGTCCAGGCTACCGTCTCTCCGAAATACGACGCGCCGATGGCGATCAATTGTTGTGCCAGGGCCAAAGCCAGGAATAGGCCAGCCAGCGTCAGCAACAGGCGGATTTCTGCACCGGTCTGCGCCGCATCGATAAAGCGGCGCATGATCTGAGGATTGAAGATCTGCAACCCGCTGCTGCTGAGTAGCAGCAGCGTCAGAATGGTGAAGTGTAGCTTCTGTGACCGGATGTGACGGGCGAGTAAATCCCAGTAGCTTTTCAACGGGATGTTCATACACACTCCTTGAGTGACGCCTGAGTCGAACGTCGAAGAGAGGCAAAGGATTTGTGAAGCCTGCTTTTATTGTCGGACGAGACAGCATTATACCACAAATGGACAACTTCAGGCTTGTCATCGGGATTTTGTGTGTTAGAATCACCTTTCGGAGTCTGACATTATGGTGCATATTCTTCCACTTTTGTTGTACACAGGTCTGGGTGGCGGGGTCCTGCTGCTTGGCATATCATCGATCCCCCGACTGCGCTTTCTGCGAAAACCTGTGAACGCCGGTTGGCTGACATTGCTCGCTTTCCTCTGGCTGCTGTTGCCCCAACAGGGACGCTGGCTGCCATCGCTGTGGGCGCCGGGATCAGTTCTGGGCGGGCAAATTCTGCTGGACCTGACGCCCGCGGTGTGGTGGTTGGGCCTGATGGTGACGCTGATCTTTTGCGGCGTGGCCTGGTTCGAAGTAGCCGAACGCCGGGACACGCCCAGGTTGTCAGAGATCGTGGTCATCATCATCCTGGTACTCACCTGGCTGACGTTGATGAGCGGTTCCTTGCTGACCATGTTGGCGATGTGGGCAGTTTTTGATCTGGCGTGGGGTATTGCCGGGTTGATGTCCGGCGCGAATAGCGAGCGTGTCGTTTTCGGGATGGCCCTGCACGGCATTGCCTCCTTGATCCTGTGGGCCGTCTCACTTTACATGCTGCAAAGCGGTGTCAGTGAGTTGTGGTGGTTGATGTGGCCGAGCAAACCGATGTTGACGCTGCTCCTGGTAGCCACACTGATGCGGATCGGCTTCTACCCTTTCCAGATCGTCTTCCCGGAAGGTCTCGGCCTGACGCGCTCGCTCAGTCTGGTGTACTTCATGGGGCCGGTGACAGGCGTGGCCTTGCTCTACCGCCTGATGACATTGCCAGGAGTCGAACGCTTACCGGAGTGGATAACGACTTGGGGCATCCTGGCGCTGCTATGGAGCGCGCTGGTCGCGTGGGGCGGTCGCCGTCAGCCGACGATGGCCGGCGCCTGTCATGCCCTGTTCATCGGGCTGGTGACCGGGGCCTGGGTTAGCGGATCGGGTCCGTTGCTACTGCTCGTATCCGGGTTATGGGCTGCCGGCGGCGCGCTGCTGGCCCTGGGACGCGGGCGTGACCGGCAAGCCATCGCGTGGACGTGGCCGGTCTGGCTGGCCGTGCTATTTTTCCTGGGCGCGCCGCCGTCCCCCGTGGGAGCTGTTTATGGGCAGTTGATCGAGGCGTTGCCGTGGACATCGAGAGTAGCACTGCTCGCGGGTATGAGTTGCATCGGCGCTATCTTCATCCAGCGCGCGGCGCCGTTCGCGCGCGGCGCTGCCACGCCGCCCACGCTGTGGCAGCGCGTCGCGATGATCGGCGGGCTGGGCCTCATTGCGGCAGTGTTGATTGCCACGACCACTCTCGTCGAACCGGCGCCCTTTTCATGGCTTGGATTTGGATTTTGGTTGATCAGCATCCTGGGCGCCGGGGTTTTGGTCCGTTGGGGCAAACCGCTGCGTAAACGCACACACTATATCCAACCCGTGCTGGAGTTCGTCGATCTGCAGTGGCTCTATCGCTCGATATGGCGGGGCGCCGAACATCTCCTGGGCATTCTGCGCATCGCCGCCGATGTGGTAGAAGGAAGCGCATCGCTGCTCTGGTCGTTGTTGATCCTGCTCTTGATCTTGCTGGTGGTGAGTCATCAATGAATCCATTCAACGCGTGGTTGGATCAGGTCTCTTCGATCGCTTCGACGCCGGCAGCATGGGCGATTTTCATTGCCGGCGCAGGCATCTATCTGATCAACGTATGGCGCATCCGTTTCCTGATCTTGATCGCGCAGTATTTCCTGGTTGGCATCCTTTTCGCTCGGATTTTCGACACACGGCCAGAGATGGCGCTGTTGAAAATCCTGGTCGGGTGGCTGATCTGCGGCGCATTTTTGATCAGCGCGCGCGTGCGCGCCAACGCGATCGCCCGTGCGCAGGCGCGGAAACAAAGCGAGGCGCCGGATGGCAACGCGCGAACAACGCGCGAACGTCCTTTGCGCTGGGCATCCAACCTGCCCTTCCGCATCCTCTCGTTGATCGTGATGACGGTCGTCGCGTATCTGGCCGCAGAAAAATATCCTCTGCCGTTTATCTCGGCGGAGCTGGCGCTGGCCTGTTTCATCTTGATCATTCTGGCAGTGCTCTTCATCGGCACGGAGGAAAATGACGTGATGGTCGTAGGTGTCGGCGTGCTCAATCTGCTGGCAGCGCTGGATCTCTTTTACTCCGCGCAGGACCCTGGCCTGCTGGTGACGGGGCTTTTGGTGATGGTCAACTTGCTCGTCGGACTGGCGTTCTCCTATCTCGCCGTGGTTGAGGTGGCCGAATGACGCTTCCCGGCCCTATCGTCCTGATTGGTCTGCCGCTGGCCGTGGCCGTCGTGCTGCAGATCCTGCGCCGCTGGACAGCGATCACGGCCTTTCTGGCGACAGTCACAGCGTTGTTTGGCGGGCTATTGGTGATGTCCGCCCCCCTGATCGACAAACTGCTGTCGCTCAGCGTATTCAATATCGTCGTAGAGCAGCCGTTTTATCTGTTAGGCCGTGAGTTAGTCGTCGAACCGGTCGATCGCCTGCCGTTGAGCTTCATCTTCTTGACGGCAGCCGGACTGTTTATCATCGCCTGGCGCTTGCTGCCACATTCCAACTTTTTCCCTACAGGATTGATGATGGTCGCTATGCTGGCCGGCGCGATGATGCTCGAACAGGTCGTTTACACAGCCTTGTTGATCGAGATCGCCGCCGTGCTCGCCGTTTTCCCGCTGCACGAGCCGGTCGGTGGACGTTATGGCGGCGGAAGTGGCAGAGGCGGCGCTCGCTACATCGCTTACATCACCCTGGCGTTGCCCGGCCTGATGATTACCCAGTTGCTGTTGGAACTCTTCGCCATCTTTCCTAACGATACCGGGTTGCTGCAGAGCGCGACCGTGCTGCTGGGACTGTCCTTCGTCATTTTACTTGGCGCAGTGCCCTTCCAGGCGTGGCTTTCGACGATCGCTACCGATGGTTCACCGCCGGTGGTGACTTTCCTCTTCACCGTGAACATGGGCGCGGTGTGGTTCATGCTGCTGGCATACCTGGAATCCTACGCATGGTTGGGACAGCAGGCGATATTTAGCTCGCTCTTCACCACAGTCGGCCTGTTGATGATGATCATTGGGGGATCGCTGGCGGCTGCGCAGCGCCGGCTGGGCCGCCTGATTGGGTACGCGACGCTCGTCGACAATGGCGCGATGTTCATGGCGTTGGGGACGCGACAGGTCGCCGGCGTGGCACTCACCGTCATGATCTTGATGGCGCGGCCTTTGGCGTTGGGCTTGATGACGATGGGACTGGATGGGCTGAAGCGTTTGAGCAGTGGTAATGACAGTACCGCCAACAACAGCGCCAGAGGCGTTATCAGCCTGGAAGGCGCCGGATGGCGCGCACCCTGGCGGGCGGTTGCCTTCGTCGTCGGCGGCGTGGCTATGGCGGGATTCCCGCTTTCGTTGAACTTCGCCGCGCGCTGGGGTCTCTATCGCCTGATCGCCGACACAAATCTGTTCCAGGCCGTGTTGGCCTTGATGGGCTGCGCGGGCGTCATGATGGGTGTGATCGGCGTTGCCCGCACCCTTTTCGCGCCGCTCCCGAAAACGGCGGCGCTACAACCAACCGCCGCCGGCAACGGCAGCCGGGAAGATCTCGTCGTGCTGATCCTGATCATGATTTTGATTAGCGCAACGCTGGCGCTGGGGATATACCCAGGCGTGGTCAGTCGAACCGCCCTGCAGATGGCGGAAGGCTTTACCTTCTTCTAGGAATGACAGGCATGACGCTGAATTTGCTGGACTATCGCATCCGCCAACGCGACTATCTCCTGAGCATCACGCAGGCAATGATTTCGCGCCTGAACGTGCGCGCTGTGCTACGCCTGATCTTGCAGGCTGCGGTGGATATGCTGCAAGGCCAATCGGGATTGGTCGCGCTATACAACACGGATGGGGAATTCGCGTCCTGGACCAGCTACGGCCTGCCGCCCGCACTGGTCGACGCCTTTCAGCCATTGGTCGAGGGTGTGCCTGTCATCGACAAGGCGCACGATTTCACCATCCCCAATCTCGCAGAAAAGCTCGCACAGATTGCCGAGGAAACCGGGCTGCTTCTGCGACAGGTCGTGGCCCTGCCGATGGTCGTCGACGCAGCCGACGCAGGTTGGCAGACCAACCCGAGCCGCGCCGGTGGGGAACAGCGCCAGGATTTTCTCGGTGTACTGTTCGTTTTCCGTTCGCACAGCCTGAGCTTTTCGCCGGACGATCGCCTGATCCTCAAGAGTTTCGCCGATTATGCCGCGATCGCAGTGAATAACGCGCAGTTGTATGAAGCCGCCGTCACCGAGCGCGGGCGATTGGACGCCTTGCTCGAATCCAGCGGTGATGGCATTATGGTCCTGCGTCCTGATCTGAGCATCGAACGTCTGAACCGTGCGCTGGCTTCGCTCACCGGCTGGACCGCCGAGGAGGCCGTAGGACTACACCACGACAACGTCATCGTTTGGGCGCGGCAGAACTCCGATATGACGCTCGCGCAAGCCATAGAACAGGGGTGGCCTTCACGCGAAAGCAGTGCGACGCTGGGGCGTGGGGCAGCCATCAGCCGCACGCTTTATGTGGAAGGCGAACTACGCCGGCGCAATAGCAGCGTGGTCTCAGTGGGCATCACCTATGCCCCGCTATTGGGCCGCAATGGACGGCTGCTCAACATCATCAGCACCGTGCGCGACATCACCCGCTTCCGCGAGGCCGATGTGCTCAAGGATACCTTCATCTCCGTCGTCTCGCACGAGCTAAAGACGCCGGTCTCCATCATCAAAGGCTACGCCGAGACGCTGCGCCGTCCAGAAGCGCGCCGCAACCCGGCGTTGGTCGAGGAGATGCTGGAGTCCATCACCGAAGAGTCGGATCGCCTGGCGCGCCTGGTGGATGACCTGCTAGATGCTTCGCGGTTGCAAGCCGGTGGGCTTCCCTTCCGCGATGTGGAAGATGTGGACTTGCGCTTCATCGCTCGCCGTGTCGTCGAACGTTATGCCCCCCAGTCCAAGCAACATCGACTCATCCTGGATTTTACACCGTCGGACGAGTTCCCCACCGTGCGCGGCGATCCACAGCGTTTGGAACAAGTGCTGGATAACCTGGTTTCGAACGCCATCAAATACTCGCCCCGCGGTGGCGTGGTCGAGATCAAGGGTGAAGCGTCGGTGGTTGAGGTGGTCATCTCGGTACGCGACGAAGGTGTAGGCATCCCCCTGGAAGAACAAGAGCGTATTTTCACCCGCTTCCACCG
>DAOUAY010000461.1:0-6945 GCA_034432995.1 Anaerolineae bacterium
ATTATCAATGGGTTTATCGCTTCAACGATAGCGCCAAATGGGAAGGCTCCTTAGAGAGTTTTCTGGTAGCAATGGACTATCGGGATTTGATGGCGCAGCGCGAAGGCCGGGCTGGCGATGAGTTCTCGCGTTTTACGAAAGTGATCAACAGCTTCTTGCAAGACAAACAAATACGCGGGGTAGATGACAAGTTTCGCATCAGAGTCGAAGCGGCAAACGGACAGCAATTTGGTCTTGAAGCATTAAGCTCCGGCGAGAAGCAGATCGTTCTGCTGTTAGGCGAAATTCAACGGCGATTACGACCAGGTGGGCTGCTGTTGATTGACGAACCGGAGATTCATCTGCATCCGCGCTGGCAACGACTGTTGGTGCGCGCACTCACCGATCTCTGCGTTGAATATGATGCGCAGATGATTTTGACCACCCATTCTGAGGAAATCGCCGGTGCGGTTTACGAACACGAGTTGGCGCTGTTGGACGCTATCTTTGCGCGGGAGACAGCCGTATGATCACCACGTTAACAGTCCATACAATCTACGTCGAAGGCGACGATGACCTTGCTGTGTTATCGCGCTGGTTTCCAGTAATACAATTCAAGAAAGCTGGGGGCAAAGATGAAGTGCGACGGTGTGTGGAGAACTCGGCTGCAGATCGCGGTGTACTGGATCGAGACTTCGCCACTGATGCACAAGTCCAGGCAAGCTGCGCAACGGAAAGCCGGACGGTCATCTTGTCGCGGTATTGCATCGAGAACTACTTGCTGGAACCGGACATTATCGCCGCAGCATATGCGGCAGTCAATCTGGACGCCGAACATCCTGCACATCAATGGCTGGAGGAGACTCACATTCGTTATGTATTATGTGATTGGGGCGCAACGTTGGCCCTCTATGCTGCGGCCAATGCTATCGTCGCACAATGGCGTGAACGTGTCACGCTAGACCGCGAGCTAGGCTTCTTGCGTTATTTTGGCCCATTGCCGCCGGTTTCCCGCGAGGAAGTGCTGCATAGTTTACGCCGGCGGCTGGCCACATTGACGCCTGTGGAAGAAGTCGAATCTCTATTGGATGTCAATTATCGCCAGATTGTAGCAGACGTTCAAACCTGGAGCGGACTGCATCGCTGGATCAATGGCAAAGTTTTACTCGAGGATTATCTCTATCCCCAAGCATTTGCTAAAATCGGACTCTCAAAAGCACGTATCCGCGACTTGCTCATCGAAGCAGGACGTACCCGGATACCCGCCGAATTGCGAGAACTGTCACGACGATGGTAGACCTCGCCGCCGATTTAAGAACAAGGAGCAAAATATGGACAACACCACACGCCAAACCTACATCCATAAAGCCGAAACTGAACTGCGGGAAAACATCCTTCCCTTCTGGATCGAGCACACGGTCGACCAAGAGCGCGGTGGATTCTACGGCGAAATCTCCAACACGCTGGTCGTGGACAAGGATGCGCCACGTGGCGCGCTGCTCAGTTCGCGCATCCTGTGGACGTACAGCGCCGCCTACAAGCGTTATCGCGCGCCAGAATACCTGGAAATGGCGCGCTGGGCCTACGACGATCTTCTGAGCCGTTTCTGGGACGAGACGCACGGCGGCTTGTATTGGATGGTCGGGACGAACGGTGAATTGCTCCGGCCCCGCAAGCAAATTTACGGACAGGCGTTCGGCATCTATGCGCTGGCGGAATACTACAGCGCCACAGGCGAAGCGGGCGCGCTCGACAAAGCCATCACCCTTTTCCACCTGATGGAAGAGCACAGCCACGATCCCGAACACGGCGGCTACTTCGAGGCGTACACGCGCGATTGGCGCCTCGAATCCGACCTGCGCCTCAGCGACATCGACATGAACGAGATGAAGTCGATGAACACGCACTTGCACGTGATGGAGGCTTACGCCAACCTGATGCGCGTCTGGGACAACGCGGAACTGCGCGCGCGCCAGGCGGAGAATATCGACCTCATGATGCACCGCATCATCAACCCCAAGACATTTCACACGCTGCTGTTCTTCGACGAAGCCTGGAACTCGCGCGTCGACCATATCTCCTACGGGCACGACATCGAGACGAACTGGCTGCTGGTGGAATCCGCGGAAGTGCTCGGGGACGAACACCGCATCGCCGAGGCGAAAGCGCTGGCGGTGAAAATGGCACAGGCGATCTATGCCGAGGGGTTGAACGGCGAGGGTGGCCTGGTCAATGACGGCGATTCGAGCGGCATCACCGACCCCGATTTCGAATGGTGGCCCCAGGCCGAAGCCGCCGTTGGCTTCCTCAACGCCTACCAATTGTCGGGACAACCGCACTTCTTGCAGGCTGCGCTGCGCAGTTGGGATTTCATCGAGAGGTACTTCATCGACCGGCAGCACGGCGAGTGGTTCCGTCACGTCAACAAGAACCACGTGATCGATCACGCCGCCGCCAAAGTGAGTTTCTGGAAATGCCCGTACCACAACGGGCGGGCATGTATGGAGCTGATCGACCGGTTGGGGAAAATCGTGGTTTAGGGTTATGGGTTATGGGTTGCGGGTTGTGAGATTTGGCCCACAACCCACAACCCAAAACCCACAACGCACAACCCACAACCCAGAACCCACAACCCACAACGCATAACCACTCACGGGCTGCTGATCACGCCCCCGCACGCCTCGAAGTTTTGCAGATGCTCCGCCTCGGTCCGCGCAAAGAAGTGGCTGCCGTCGTTCTTGGTGCAATCGACCATAAAGAAGTAATACTCCGTCTCCTCGGGATTGGCTGCCGCCTGGATAGAGAGCAGGCCGGGACTGGCGATGGGCGCGGGCGGCAGGCCCTGGACGCGGTAGGTGTTGTAAGGCGAATCGACTTCCAGATCGACGAAATAGAGCTGCCGTTTCCACCAGGTTTCCTCGTCAGGGCGGTAGCCGAGGGCGTACTGCACGGTGGGACAAGAGGAGAGCGGCCAGCCGTCGCGCAGACGATTGTGGAAGACGCCCGCGATGGTCGGGCGCTCGGCATCGATGACGGCCTCACGCTCCACGATGGCGGCCAGCGCGATGCCCTCGTAGAAGCTCAAGCCGTGATCGGCAAACTTCTGCCGGAGTTCCGGCGTCACCTGGCGCTCGAAATTCTCCAGCATCCGGTCGATCACATCATAAGCTGTGGCGTCCATCGACAGACGATACGTATCCGGGAAGAGCAATCCTTCCAATGTTCCCGAGATCGGAACATCCGCAAGGAAGCTGTAAGTTTGCGGCAAGTCCGTACCCTGCCAGCCGGTCTGCGCCATCTGGAGGAACGTATCCGCCGGGATGGTCGTCTGTTCGGCCACCAGCGCGGCGACCTCTTCCAGGCGCTTGCCTTCGGGGATGGTCACCTGTTGCTCCTGCGCCCCGGCCTGTTGCAACGTCCGCGCGATCTCGGGGATCGTCATTGTCTTGTTCAATGTGTACGTCCCGGCCTGGATGCCCGCATCCAGCCCCTTGTATTGCACGTAACGGCGGAACAGCTCGATATCGCCGATCAGTCCTTGCGCCTTGAGATCGCCCGCGATTTGCGCCACACTCTCCCCCGATTCGACGGTGAAGATGATGGGCGTGTCGTCGGTTCCGGCGGGCTGCGCCAGTTCCTCGGATTTGCCATCGATGTAGAATCCCAGATAAAGCGTTTCCAAAGAACAGCCCAGCAACACAAACGTTGCCAACAGGATACTCAATACTAGCAACCAACGTTTCATACGCAACTCCTTGAAAATGACTTACTTCAATGCTTAAGGCGGATCACAATCCGCCGTCCCCGCAGCGCCGGATTATGATCCGGCGCAAGCATTCTCGTTCTCGTGGGTGTGGAATCCCACATGGAGACTCCTTGAAAATGTTAACGGATTCAACGGATGAAACGGATTAGAGACAGAAAAATCCGTTCAATCCGTTGACAGAATAGCGGCTATCCAAATAGCTTTGCAGGATCACGGCTGCGGCGACGGCATCGACTGCACCTTTTGCGGTGGACTTGCCCCGGTGCGAAGCCCCGCGCGCGCGCAGAATGTCCTCAGCTTCTTCAGACGTCAGCCGCTCGTCCCAAAATTCCACGGGAACGGCGAGTGTTTGGGCCAATGCAGCACTGTAATCGCGTACCCACGCCGCCTGATGGCCTTCACTGCCGTCCATATTGAACGGCAGACCCACGATGACAACATCGATGTGATGGGTGGCGACCAATGCGCCAATGTGGGCGAAATCGGCTTTCCGCGAGGTGCGCGCGAAGATTTCGAGGGGACGTGCGACCACACCCAATGCGTCACTGACCGCCACACCAATGCGGCGTTCTCCCAGGTCCAGCGCCAGAGCGCGAAAGTTCGCCGGCTGCATCCCTAACCCTGCCAATCCAGCGGCGCCACCTCGATCTGCGTGCGGATGGGCAAGAAGGGGATGTAGGGGAACCATTCGGGTGTGACGGTGATCTGCGGCGGGCGGGCCAGAGGCAACGACTCCATCAGCAGTGCGGCGGCGTCCTCTTTGGGCTTCCCCAGCACTAGCTCAGCGACATTCGCCGTGTCGATGGCGGCCGCAGCGTAACCGTAAGTGGTCACGTAGAACGTGAAGATGCCTGGACCGACGTCCTCTTCGGCAGCCTCGCCATATTCGAAGCGGGCGTCGAGCAGCTCGTAGCCCGCCGGCAGTTGGGTCGCCAGTTGACGATAAGCGACGGCCTGCACATTGGAGACGTGGATGGCCTGTCCCGTGATCAGCAAGCGCAGCGCCAGACCCAGCACGGGCGTCTGTTCGCCGACCAGATGCGTGTACGCCTGTTTGGGCGTCGCCTGAATAACGAGCGCCTGATTCGGCAGAAATTCGCCCGGCTCGAGATAGACCGAGTCTTGCAGGCCGTTGTAGGCTTCGGCCATCACCTTTTGCGCCGCCAGATTCCAGGCGCGCCCGCGGTCGGCTTCGATGACGGTGGCGACGGCGGTACTCTGCGCGCCGGAAATCGGATCGGGATTGGTCACCCGCACCGCAAAGCCGACCACCCCTTCCACCAGGTTGATCTGGTAAGGGTCCACATTGCCGCGCGTGCCTTCGTCCAGCGCTTCGACCGAGGCCATGCCCTGGCCAAACGCCGGCAAGATGACCTCATTCGTGGTAGCATAGCGCACCGGGTACGACCCGGCAGTGGTGCGCACGACGGTTCCCGCCGGAACGCGATAGTCCTGCCCCAGCAGGTTGGTGAAGAGCGCCTGTCCCCTGGCGCGACCGCTGAAGGTGAACCCGCGCCCGCTCGTGCCCACTTCGACGTAGCTCTCGAATTCATCGCCAATACGGCGGGCCGGGATGATGCCGCGCTGCAAATCCACCTCGGTCAATTGCGGATCGACCGAAATAGCGACCACGCGCGAATAGGTGAGGCCCTGCGGGACCAGCACGATGCGCGCCGATGGCCACGAGAGCAGCGCCGCGCTGAACAGCGTCAACAAGACGGCGCCCACGACGATCAATTCCAGGGCGATAAGCCACACCGGCTGGCGATGCCGCAGCGGCGGCTTGGGCTTCTGTGGCTCTTCGGCCCACACAGGACGCCGGGGACGTACCGGTTTGTGCGGCACGCGCAAGGGTGGAAACGCCCCTTTGCGCGCGACATACGCCTGCGCCGCGGCCTCGCTAGGGAAAACCGGAAAACCGGCTTTACGCACCAATGGCCTGCGCCCGAGATCATCGACGGCCCAGGCAATCTCAAGCTCGCGCTCTTGCGCCGTGCGGAACAGCAGCTCGAAATCCAGGGGATGCGACCAGCCTTTAACCAGCGATGGCGTCGCCTCCCAGGGCAAGACGATCAACACGCGCGGTTCGGTAACGTGCGTGAGCATCGCGCGCACAATATAGCGATCATCGGCCGGCGAAATGCGTATGACTTCCACTATTTGAGCATCTCCCGTAACAGGGCCGGCACTTTGTCCAGCGCCTCGGACAGCCTGGCAGGATCGCGCCCGCCGGCCTGGGCCATGTCGGGACGTCCGCCGCCGCCGCCGCCCACCATCCGCGCCAGATCGCGGACGAGATTGCCCGCGTGGACGCCGCGCTCTTGCACCAGCGCCTTCGTCGTCGCGGCGATCAGCAACGGCTTGTCGTCGATCACCGCGCCGAGCACGATTACCCCACCCTGCTTGTCGCGGAACCAGTCCGCCATTTCACGCAGTGTGTCGGCGTCTGGCGCATCCACCCTGGCGGCGAGCACCGGGACACCATCGATCTCGATGACGTTGTCCAGCAAGCTCTGGAAATCCGCCCGGGCCAGCTTGCGCGTGAGCGTCTCGATCTCCTTGTGCGTGGCGCGCAACTCGTTGTGCAAGCGCTCGATGCGCTGCGGTAGCTCATCCGCTGCACCGCCGAGCAAAGCCGCGGCCTGTTCCTGGCGCGCGCGCATCGTCTGGATGACCTGAAGCGCACCCCGCCCGGTGACGGCTTCGATGCGTCGCAGGCCCGCGCCGATGCCGCTCTCCTCGATGATGAGGAACGGCCCAATATCACCGGTGCGGCTGACATGCGTGCCGCCGCACAACTCCTGGCTAAACGGCGCATCGGCGCTACCGACACGCAGCACGCGCACCACGTCGCCGTACTTCTCGCCGAAGAGCGCGGTGACGCCCTGCGCGAGCGCGTCGCGGTACGCCTCTTGCCGGGCGTTGACCTCGTAATTGGCCAGTACCGCTTCGACGACGCGCCGTTCGATCTCTGCGCGCTGCTCGACGGTGAGGGGTTTCTCGTAGTTGAAGTCGAAACGCAGGCGTTCAGAGCTGACCAACGACCCGGCCTGGGCCACGTGATTGCCCAGAACGCTGCGCAAGGCGCGATGCAACAGATGTGTGGCGGTGTGGTTGCGCATCGTATCCCAACGGCGCGCGGCATCGACGTGCGCGACCACCGGATCGCCCACCCGTGGCTGCCCCGAAACGACGCGCCC
>DAOUAY010000462.1:0-8750 GCA_034432995.1 Anaerolineae bacterium
TTTAACTGCATTTTGATAAAATTGATATTGCTAACCGGAAAATCAATTTCATTCAAGATAAAAATAAAGATTTCTCTGTGTTCTCCGTGTCTCTGTGGTGAATTTTCCTTTTTGCAGTAGGGTCACATATAGCCATACATTTTTCAACGTGATGGGAATACCGGCGCGTTCATACTGAATCGTTCGGCGTTGCCACATCATATTTGATTGACAGCGGGGGCAAATTTTTCCCTCCATAGCGTCCTTGCTTGAAAAGCTGATGGATAAGGGCGATATCCATGTCAAAATTGGGTTCATCGGTTACGTGCCATTCACGCCAAGCTGTGCGAAAATCACCCTCTGCTTTAGCGATCCATTCGCTAGTTTCCTGCCTCATAAAGCACCTTTCCTTGTTGCATTATTTCTTGCCAGAATTTGGCACCTTTTGTGACTTGTTCATTGAGTTGTTCTGGCGTGCGTACCAATAAATCCAGCGGGAAAGAAGGCCGCGCGCGTTTGCGTATCTCGGAAGCGACACGCCAATTTTTGCCTTCGAAAGGCAAGACAACCAGCATATCTACATCTGAATCAGGGACAAAATCCCCACGCGCATAAGAACCAAACAGAACGATACGTTCTGGTTCAAAATGTTCGACAATACGCGATGCAAAATTCTGAATCTCCTGCATGGCGATCATTGGCTGACTCCTTTATCTGACTGAGCGTACAATTGGCTAGCCATCTCTCAAAATAATCCTGGCATCCACCACTTTCAGCCCTTGCCCCTCCGCATAGACCAGCACGGGATTGGCATCCGATTCGGCGATGTCGTCGCCCAAATCCATGATCATCTGCGAGTAGCGGCTCAGCGCCTCGGCGAGCGCGACGCGGTCGCGGGGGGCTTCGCCGCGCGCGCCGGCCAGCAGCGGCGCGCCCTGGATGTCGGCCAGCATCGCCAGCGCGTGCTCCGCCGAGATGGGCGCGACGCGGAAGGTCACGTCCTTGAGAATTTCGATGAAGATGCCGCCCAGGCCAAACATCACCGTGGGGCCGAACGTGGGATCGTTGATGGATCCCAGGATAACCTCAACGCCCGATGGCGCCATCTGTTGGATGGCCACGCCTTCGATGCGCGCGTCGGGTTTGTAGGCGCGGGCGCTGGCGAGGATCGCGCGGTAGGCGATGCGCAGATCGTCCGCCGAGCGCAGGTTGATCTTCACCCCACCGGCATCCGATTTGTGCAAAATGTCTGGCGACATAATCTTGAGCACGACGGGATAACCCATCGTTCTGGCCAACTGCACCGCCTCATCCTCCGTTTTCGCCAGTTCGGTGACGGCCACCGAGAGGCCATAAGCGGCGAACACCTTCTTGGACTCGATTTCGCTGAGGTAGACCCGGCCCGCCGCCCGCGCCTGCGCGATGATGGCGCGCGCAGCAGCGGCATCCACATCCTGGTACGGCGTAAATTCATCCGTCGCCAACTCGCAGTTGCCACGGATGCTGTGCATCCGCGCGTATTCGCGCAGCGCGGCGATGGCGTTCACAGCGGTATCCGGCGCACCGTAGGTCGGTAATCCGTTCTCCACTAACCACTTCATCGCGCGTTCGGCTTCTGCGCCGCCGATGAACGACACGGCGATCGGTTTGTCGGTCACGCCCGACTCGTCCACCGCGCGTTTGATTGCTGCTGCGATGTCCATCGGATCGTTGCGCTGCGTCTCGCAGAAGAGCACCACCAGCCCGTGCACCCACGGATGCTGCAACGCCGTCTTGACCGTCGCCAGATACTCCGGCCAGCCGCCCATGCCGGTCAGGTCGGCGGGATTTTTCACCGAGCCGATCTCCGGCACGTAAGCGCGCAGCGCGGCCTGCAAATCGTCCGGTGCGAACCGCAGCGGGATGCCGTAGCGTTCGGCAGCGTCCGCCGCCAACACGCCCACGCCGCCGCCGTTGGAGATGATCATCAGGTTGTGGCCGGCCATCGGCGGCTGTAACGAGAGCGCCAGCGTGCGGTCGAAGAGGTTGTTCAGGTCCGAGGCGCGCACTACACCGGCCTGTTGCAGCGCAGCGTCGTAGACCTTGCCCTTGCCGGCCATCGCGCCGGTGTGTGAAGCCGCCGCCGCCGCGCCGTGCGCCGACACGCCCGACTTGAGCGCGACGATGGGCTTGCGCGCCCGGCGCGCGATGTTCAGGAAGCGCCGTCCGTTCTGGAAGCCTTCGACGTAGATCGTAATGCACGTGGTCTGCTCGTCCCGATCCAGCCACTCTACCAGGTCGCCGAAGTTCACGTCGGCCATGTTGCCCACGGAGATCATGCGGTCGAAGCCGACGTTGCGGACGTAGCTCGCCACCGTCATCGCAATGAGCAGCGCGCCGCTCTGCGAGATCATCGCGGCTTTGCCCGGCAGCGGCATGAACGGCCCGAACGAGGCGTTACACTTGTCGGAGTTGCACATGATGCCCACGATGTTCGGTCCCAACAGGCGCATCCCGTAGCGCCGCGCCGTGGCGACCAATTCATCTTCCAGGTCTTTGCGGCCGATTTCGCTGTAGCCAGAAGCCACCACGATCAGCCCCTTGACGCCCTTCTTCCCACATTCCTCGGTTACGGCGAGCGTGCGTTCGGCCGGCACGATCAACATCGCGGCGTCGATCTCGCCCGGCACCTCCAGCACCGAGGGATAGGCCGGCAAGCCCTGGATCTCAGTCTCTTTGGGGTTGATGGGATAGACACGGCCCGGGTAGTCACAATCGATCAGGTTCTTCACGGCCAGGTAGCCGATCTTGCCGGGAGTATTGGATGCGCCGATGACAGCCACCGATTTCGGGCGCAACAGCCCGTTCAAGACATCGAAATCCACGTTCATGCCTCCTGAAACCACGAATCTACACCAATCTTCACAAATCTTAAAAAATCCGTTTCATCCGTTCAATCCGTTGACTAAAAACAAAAGTTGCAAGTTACAAAGCGCGTTCTACACGCGAATTATAACCTGCAACTTTCAACTTTCAACTTTTGACTTTTACGCTTTGTGCTCTAACCCCAGACTCGCATACAGACGGGCAAAATCGAAGTTCTCCTCGAGCAAAGCCTTGAACTGATCTAGCTTGGCTTTTTGCCCCAGGCGCGTCTTGCCGAACACGTCGTCGATGGCATCCACCGTCTCCATCGTGTTCTTGCGGGTCAACAGAACCGGCACGCCCAGCTCTTCGGCGCGGCGCAGCACTTCGGGCACCGGGCGCAGATGTCCGGTGAGGACCAAGCACTGCGTCGCGGTTTCCAACGCCACCAACTGGATGTCGGTCCGGTCGCCGCCGGTGATGACGGCCTTGGTGCCGGGGATGCGCCGCATACGCGGCAGCGCCTGCTCTGCGCTCATTGCGCCGACCATCAGGTTTTCGACAAGCGCGTCGCGTCTATCGACGCACGCGAGACATTCGGCGTCGAGCACGTCGGCGATTTCGCCCACGCTGATGGACTGCAATTGCTCGCGGAGCGGCAAGACACCCAGGGCCGGAATGCCCCGCCCTTCCATACACGAAAAACACTCCTGCAATCCCGGAATTTCGGCAGCGGGGACGGCATTGATGGCTAACCCGACCAGGCGCTCGCGGAACTGCCGCTGGGCGTCCACACAGGCGTCGCCCATGCTCACCGGATTGCGGTAGCGGATCATCGCCAGCACCGGGACGTCCAGGTGCTCGGCGACCGAAACCGGATCGACCTCCAGGCTCAGACCCTCGCGCAGCGAAGCGCCCCCTTCGATCAACATGATGTCCTTGCCCACCGAAACCCGCTTGTAAGCGGCCTCGATTTGCGGCATCAAGTCGCGGTCGATGCAGCCGCAGCGCAATTCTATCACCATCGAGGGCGATAGCACCACGCCCACCATGTTGACCAGGGGATCGGTGATTCCCAGGATGCGGTGAATGAACGTGGCATCTTCATCGTAGACCCGCCCCGGCAGCGGCTCCCACGGATATGTGGAAACCGGCTTGAAATATCCCACTTTGTAGCCGTCTTGTTGCAGGCGTTGGCCCAGCGCCAGGCAGAACGCCGTTTTGCCACTGAAGCGTTGCACCGAGGTGATGTAGAGTGCTTTCATAACTCCCTCCTGCTATTAGTAACCACTGAGACACAGAGGGCACGGAGAGAATCCTAAAGAAACTCTGTGTTCTCCGTGTCTCCGTGGTGAAATCTTCATCTGCGTTGTCATACCCTGAAGATAGTTTATGATTTAACGACGCCCTGAACGGCTGTCGGCCTTCTCGTCGAAGCGGAACGACAGAGAGATTTCTCCGCCTTCATATTCTGTGTGCAGGACGCAACCGCTGCGCTGGAAGACGCGCATCATCGCCATGTTCCCCGCGATCACGTTGGCGCGGAATCCGTGGATGCCGCGTTCCTTGGCGATGCGCGTCAAGAAATGGAGCAGATGCGAGCCGATCCCTTTGCGCTGGTGCTCGTCCATCACCGAAAAAGCGATCTCGGCCATGTTTTCGTTGTAATCCATCATCCAGTGTCCGGCGGCCACAATCGGCGCGGTATCGGACGTGCCCAACGTCCCCACGATCCCCATGTGGCGGTCGTAGTCCGCGGCCACCATCTCCTGCGCCAGCTCGTGCGGGAAGTCACGGCGCACCTGGAAGAAGCGCAGATACACCGACCGCTCGGATAGCTTGTAGAGATATTCCTGGAACAGGCGCTCGTCGCTCGGCTTGACCGGGCGGAAGAACAGTTCCAAACCGTCGAACTTTTCCGTGTGCTCCATCTCCACGGGGTAGACCGTCTCGGGGATGATCTGGTCTTCGTAGAGGTATTTCATCTGCTTGGCCTCGGCCAGCAGTTGTTCGCGGAACTTGGGATGGGCGATCTGGATCAAGGCCACGGCGCGTTCGCGCAGGCTCTTGCCGTGCAAGTAGGCCACGCCGTACTCCGTTGCGATGTAGTGGACGTTGCCGCGTGTCGTCACCACGCCCGCCCCCTCGCTCAGACTGGGCACAATGCGTGACACGGTCCCGTGCGGCGTCTCCGCTGTGGCGGGGATGGCGATGATGGGTTTCCCTTGGTGTGACATCGATGCGCCGCGCATGAAGTCGGCCTGCCCGCCAATACCGCTGTAAATTTGGTGGCCGATCGAGTCTGCGCAGATCTGTCCGGTAATATCGACTTGTAGGGCTGTGTTGATGGCGATCATCTTGTCATTCTTGGCGATGTTGGAGGGCAAGGAGTTGTAGTCGATGGGGTGGAACTCGAACATCGGATTGTTGTCCACATAATCGTAAAGTTTGCGCGTGCCGACACAGAATGCTGCCAGAATCTTGCCGGGGTGGAAGGTCTTGCGCCGGTTGGTGACGACACCCGCCTCGATCAAGTCGATCAGGCCATCGGAGAACATTTCCGTGTGGACGCCCAAATCCTTCTTTTCCATCAGCCCGTACAAGATAGCGTTGGGCACTCGGCCAATCCCGACCTGAATCGTAGAGCCATTTTCGATCAGGCGCGTCACGTGGCGGGCGATCTGGAGCGCCACTGCATCCGGGGGAGCCGGCGGGATTTCCAGCAACGGCTCGTCTTGTTCCACGAAGTAGTCGATGTCCTCGACGTGGATGAAACTGTCGCCGAGCGTGCGCGGCATCTGCGGATTGACCTGCGCGATCACGATGCTGGCCGTCTCCGCCGCGGCTTTGACCGCCTCCACCGATACGCCCAGCGAGCAGAACCCAAATTTGTCGGGCGGCGTCACTTGAATGAGCGCCGCATCCAGGGGCATCCGTCCACTGTAGAACAGCCCCGGAATTTCGGAGAGGAAAATGGGCGTGTAATCGGCCAGTCCCTCGGCCACCGCCGCCCGCACGCCTCGCCCCACAAAAAACGAGTTGTGGCGGAAGTGGCGGTCGTAGGCTTTCTGCACGTGGGGCGCTGCGCCCAGCGTCAACATATGAACGATTTCCACGTCGTTCAGGCGATTGCCCTCTGCGCTCAATTTTACCAGTTCTTCCAGTAGATATTGAGGCACACCTCCGGCTGGACCGAGGAAAATGCGGCTGCCGCTGCGAATCTTGAGCAGAGCCTCGCATGCGCTCGTCGCTCGTTCAGCGTAAAGTTTATTCCAATTCGCCATGACTGGCATAGTTCATCTCCTTGATAAGCTATTAGCAATCAGCCATCAGCGGTCAGCCTTCAGCCGGAAAACCAAAGGCTGATCGCTGAAAGCTAACAACTACTTTGAAGCTTTTACAGTCTGCGGCGGTTTGACGAACCAGCCGATGACCGCCGCCGCCAAACAAGCTACACCACAAATTATAAAGACAGTGAGCCATCCTTGCAAGCCCGCGCCGCTTTTTAGACCGGCGTCGCGCAAAGTCCCGGCCAGGATCGGGCCGACGATGCCGCCGACGCCAAAGGCCGTGAAGACCCACCCGTAGTTGCGGCCCAGGTTCTTGGCGCCAAACATGTCCGATGTCGCCATCGGAAAGAGCGCGAAGTTGCCGCCAAAGTTGAAGCCGATCAGCATTGCTGCAAGGTACAGTAATACTGGCGCGCCGCCCAACAAGAAGAACAGCAACATCACCACACCTTGCGCCGTGCACATAATGACCAGCGAGGGCTTGTAACCGATTTTGTCGGAAATCATCCCCCACACAATGCGCCCGATCCCGTTGGTGAGTGAATAGAACACCGCCATCGCCGTCCCGGCAGCCAGGCTGGCTGCTTCAGCGGTCATCCCGGCGCGCGCCTGGAGCGCGTCGATGCCGAATAGCTTGATATTGCCAATCGTCATCAGCCCGGCCATGCTGGAGAAGATGAACATTGCCCAGATCGACCAAAACTGACTCGTGCGCAGCATCTCATTGGGCATGTAGTCCACTTTGACGGTGGCTTTACCTTTCCCCTTGCCTTTGCCGGCCGGTTGCGGCGCTTTCCAGCCCTTTGGCGCGTAGCCTTCAGGCGGGTTCACCATCCAGGTCGAGCCTGCAATAACGGCTACCGCAAAGATGATCCCGTAGATCAGGAACACCTTGAGCACGCCCAGAGACTCCAACAAGCGCCCCCAGTTCCCGGCCAGGTAGACCCAAATCAGCGCGCCAAAGCCGAAGCCCGCCACGCCCAGGCCCGTGATGAGACCCTTCTTGTCGGGATACCATTTGACGCCCACGGCAATGGGGCAGACGTAGGCCAGGCCGATGCCCGCGCCGCCGATCAGCCCGATGAAGATCACCTGCGCCCAGAAACTCGTACCGAACAACCCGGCCAGGATGTACCCCGCGCCAAGCACCGCGCCGCCCGTCAGCGCGACGATGCGCGGCCCCGACGCTGCCTGCCAGCGCCCGGCCAATACCATCATCACGGCAAACGTCGCCAGCGAGACCGAGAAGATGATCTGGGTCTGCGTGCTGGTGAAATTGAACGGGGCTTTTTGTAATTCTGGGGTAAACACACTCCAGGCATAAATCGCGCCCAGACATAAATGAATCATTAATGCGCCGACGACCACAAGCCGCCGGTCGAGGACTTTTGGTTGTGACATCACAATGCCTTCCTTAGATGTGAGAATGAAATCAACCTTCCTGGAAGCGCTACAGCTCCAGGAAGGTATCAGATCGAGTTGATGTTACGCGATGCGTCCCTCAACCAACCGGTCGACTACCGTAGGATCTGCCAATGTGGATGTGTCGCCCAGGCTGCTGGTGTCACCCTCGGCAATCTTGCGCAGGATGCGGCGCATGATTTTGCCGCTGCGCGTCTTGGGCAGCGCGTCGGTGAACTGAATCGCGTCAGGCCGGGAGATGGGGCCGATTTCCTTGCGCACGTGGTTCATCAATTCCTTGACGAGCGCCTCGCTCGGCTCCAGATGCTCGCGCAGGGTGACGTAAGCGTACAGCGCCTGCCCCTTGATGTCGTGCGGGCGGCCCACCACAGCGGCTTCGGAGACGGCTGGGTGGCTGACCAGTGCGCTTTCGACTTCCGCGGTGCCGATACGGTGACCGGAGACGTTCAACACGTCGTCGATGCGGCCTTCCAGCCAGTAATCGCCGTCCGCGTCTTTGTGGCAGCCGTCACCGGTGAAGTAAATGTCTTCGTACATGGTGAAGTAGGTGTCGATGAAGCGGTCGTGATCGCCCCACATCGTGCGCGCCATGCCGGGCCAGGGCTTCTTGATGCACAACTTGCCGCTTTCGTTGACGCCACATTCGGAACTGTCGTCGCGCAGGATGATCGGCTCGACGCCAAAGAAGGACTTGCTGGCGCTGCCGGGCTTGAGCGTGTGCGCGCCGGGCAGCGGCGTGATCAAAATGCCGCCGGTTTCGGTCTGCCACCAGGTATCCACGATGGGACAGCGGCTCTTGCCGATGTGCTCGTGATACCACAGCCATGCTTCGGGATTGATCGGCTCGCCCACACTGCCCAACAGCCGCAGGCTGGAGAGATCGCATTTGTTCACCCAATCCTCACCCAGGCGCATCAGGGAGCGAATGGCCGTGGGGGCGGTGTAAAAGACGTTGACCTGGAATTTGTCCACAACGTGCCAGAAGCGGCTGGCATCGGGGTAGGTGGGGACGCCTTCGAACACAATGGAGGTCGCGCCGTTAGCCAGCGGCCCGTAGACGATGTAGCTGTGTCCCGTCACCCAACCGATGTCGGCGGTGCACCAATAGGTGTCCTCGTCGTGGATGTCGAAGATGTACTTGTGCGTCGCCGCGACGTGGGTGAGATACCCGCCGGTGGTGTGCATCACACCCTTCGGCTTGCCGGTGGACCCGGA
>DAOUAY010000463.1:0-13334 GCA_034432995.1 Anaerolineae bacterium
CTGGATTCCTGAAGCAGATAGCTGGCTGCTCCGGGGACGGCGTTCCATGTGACTGTGTACGTGTGGTCACCATCAGGATTGTCGATGGCGGCAAGCACCGGCGGATTGGGTGGGACGATCGTGGCGAGTGCGGCGTGGGCATTGATGCGCCCCCATCCATAGTCGGGGTCTTTCCCCACCGCCCCCAGATCAACGGCTGTCTGCTCGATAAGGCTTTGGACTGCATCATTCGTCAGTGTAGGACTCAGCGACCAGATCAACGCAGCCAAACCGGAGACGTGAGGGGTGGCCTGCGACGTGCCCTGCAGGAAATCGTACTTGGTCAGATAACCGTAGTATGTCGTCATATACACGGCGTAGGTGGGCATGGTGCTGTAGATGCCATTGGGATCACCGAGCCGGGTCAACTCACCGCCGGGCGCAGCGATGTCGCAGTGGCTGCCGTATTGGGAATAGTAGGCGTAATTGTCACCGCTATCGGTCGCAGCGACTGCCATAACGTTAGCATAAGCGGCGGGATATGCGGTTGGATTGGCTGTTGGGCAGGCGCTGCTCGCGTAGCGGCAGTTGCCCATCGCGGCGACGATCAGGCTGCCTGCTGCGTGCGCTGCGTTGACGGCATCCTGCATCGTCTGCGAGTAGGTGGAGCCACCCAAACTCAAATTGATGATGTTCGCCCCATGTTGATAAGCCCAGTTGATACCTTCGGTGATATCGGCGTTGTAACCGCTGCCCTTGTTGTCCAGCGCGCGCACGGGCATGATCTTCGCGCCCCACGACATCCCGGCGACCCCGATGCTGTTATTCGTGACGGCGGCAGCGATGCCGGCGACGTGCGTGCCATGGCCATTGGCGTCCCTGGGGTCGTTATCATCCTCCACGAAATCGTATCCGGCGACGATTTTGCCTGCCAGATCGGGATGGCTCGTATCCACACCGGTGTCGATGACGGCGATCACGATGTCGCTGCTGCCGGTGGTGATGCCCCATGCGCCGGGTGACTGAATTTTGGGATGCGCCCATTGGTAGCCGTAATAGGGATCGTTGGGGATGAGGTCGAACGCGTGATAGACGTAATTGGGTTCGGCGTAGACCACGCCAGGATCAGCGTTGAGCGCAGCGGCGATTTCCAGCTCGCGGCCTTCCGGCACGCGCATCAGTTGGACATCACTGTTGTACAGCGCCCGGATGGCGCTCACGGCATACTTTTCCAGCGTGAGTTGGGTGGTACTCCTCACGGCGCCAGCCTCGAAACGCACCAGCAGCTCTCCCGGCGCAAACGCCACATCGGAAGGCTCTTCATCGGGATCGGGAGCGTGTGTCGCCTGTATCGGCGCGGGAGTAGCGCTGAAAAGCAGACCGGGGATCAACAACAGCGTAACGATCAATCGGATAAGGCGGACATCCATTGTCGGTTCTCCTGAATACGGTTGAACAGTCTCATTGTCATTCGTTGTGTAGTCAGCTCACCAAGTATTGCACCCTTGAGTATAGCGCGATTTCACAGAAAGACCATAAAAGCGCCCACGTTCTCACTTGCTTGACACGGCCTAGAGGGTACAATGGGGGCTGTAGCGTCGAATGAGCATCGACTCACCCGTTTGGTGAATGACGACCAGACGCTCTGCCCAACGACAATCAAACCATTCGACCAATAATGACGAGACTATCTCAAGGAGCGTGCTATGAAAGATTTTCTATTCCATGAATCACTGGCTGACCTGGACCCAGAACTTGTTCGCCTGATTAGCTATGAAACCGAGCGCCAGGCCCGTAAGTTGGTCATGGTGCCATCCGAGTCGATTGCGCCGTTCCCGGTTCACGAAGCATTGGCCTCCGCTTTTTCGCACATCTACGCCGAAGGATATCCCAAAGAGTTTACGCGCAAAATGACGGAGTCGCAAATTCTGGACTATGAAGCTGTGTTGGGCAACTATCGCCGCTATGCGGATTCGCGCTATTACAAAGGCGTGGAATACGCGGATGTGCTGGAGATGCTGGCGCGTCGGCGCGTGGCCGAAGCTTTTGCAACGGCTGCTGCGCCTGCCGATCAACTCTACGTCAATGTGCAAACACTTTCTGGCGCGCCGGCGAATAGCGCCGTCCAGTACGCGCTGCTCAGCCCTAACGACACGATATTGTCAATGGCGCTGCACGTCGGCGGGCATCTGAGCCACGGCAGCCGGGTCGCCTATTCGGGGAAGACCTACAATGTAGTCTCCTACGGCGTTGACCCGCAGACCGAGCGTCTGGACTACGATGCGATTCGCGCGCTGGCGTTGGCGGAGCGCCCCAAGCTCATCATCGCTGGCTACACGTCCTATCCCTGGGCGCCCGATTGGCACAAATTCCGCGCTATTGCCGATGAGGTGGGCGCTTACCTGCTGGCCGACATCGCCCACGTCGCCGGGTTGGTCATCGGCGGTGTGTATCCTAACCCGGTGGGCATCGCCGACGCGGTGACGTTCACCACGCACAAGACGCTCAACGGGCCGCGTGGAGCCGTCATCGTCACCCACAAGATGAAACTAGGGCGCAAGTTCGATCGCGCCGTCTTTCCCGGGTTCCAGGGCGGCCCGCACATGGAGACCGTCGCGGGACTGGCGGCGACGATGCAGTTTGCCCGCACCGAGAAGTTCCGCCAATTGCAGCAGCAGACGGTGCGCAACGCCGTCGCGCTGGCCGAGGCGCTGCAAGCGGAAGGCATCCGCGTTCCCTACGGCGGCACCGACACGCACTTGCTGCTTTTCGATTGCAAGACGGTCGTCGGGCCGGATGGCGCGCCGTTGATGGGCGATCCTGCCGTGCGTATCCTCGATATCGCCGGTCTTGTGGCCAATCGCAACACGATCCCCGGCGATATAACCGCGGCGTATCCTTCTGGCGTGCGCCTGGGAACGCCCTGGATCACGCAGCGTGGCCTGCGCGAGCCGGAGATGGCGCGCATTGCGCAGCTCATTGCCCGTCTGTTGCGTAGGATGCAGCCATACAAATTTGTGCGCCGCGGGCGGGATGAGTACCGGGCACGGGTGGACTTCGACACGTTGGAGGCGGTGAAGTTGGACTTTGCGGCGCTGGCCGCCCAGGCGGTGGCGCCGGAATGTTTCCTTTCCTGTCAGCGCGCCCCGGATAGCGGGTATCCGCATTTCTATTACATCAACGACGCACCGCAGGGAGATGGCGCGTATGAGCGGCTGGAGTTAGCCGGGCCTTATGTCCGCGCCTTCGTGGAGTGGCTGACACCCACCCGCACCACCGACATGACCGACGGGGATGCGCGGCTCGTCACGCTGTTGGAAGCCAACGGGCAGGTGATGAGCGCCGGCTGGCTGACGCGCGTCAACGCATGTTCCTACTGGCTGGACGTCCCTAGCGCTGCTACATCGCGGGTGATGACGTGGCTGCGTGCGCTCGTGGATGGCTACGTCGCCACGGACGATGTGTATGGGCGGCTGCATTTTCTGGATGCTGTGCGCGACCTGGGCGCCGCACCTACGCCGCCGGTCGATCTCATCCCGGATAGCGGGCCGTTTAGCAAGCCGTATTTCATCGGCGCGTGGTCGCGCAAAGAGCCGGCTGGTGAGGCGTTGCCGGAGTTCGCGTGGCAGGCGCCAGAAAATGCGCCCATGCGCCAGACGCGCCTGCACGCGACGCATCGGCAGATGGGCGCGCGGATGGTGCCGTTTGGCGGGTGGGATATGCCGGTCTGGTACACCGGCAATCTCGAAGAACATCGAGCTGTCCGCGAGGCGGCAGGCCTGTTCGACGTGAGCCACATGGGTTGCTGGGACGTGCAAGGGCCGGAGGCCGCCACGTTCCTCAACATGCTGCTGGTCAATGACATCCATTACCTGGACGTAGGGCGCTCGCAGTACACGGCTTTCTTCGGTGTAGATGGCGTTCCACTGGATGATTTGCTCGTCTACCGGATGGCGGACGCGCATTACCTGCTGGTTGTCAACGCTGCTAACAACGACAAAGACTGGGCCTGGGTCAACGCTGTTCTCGAAGGCGAAGTTTGTATTGATCCCAATCGTCCCTGGGTGCGGTGGCAGGGTGATGGCGTAACGCTGCGCGATCTGCGCGATGCGGCGGCAGGGGTGGACATGCGCGCGGAATTAGCGCTGCAAGGCCCTGACTCACGAGCTATTCTGCTCGCGTTGGGGGGGGCGACGGAAGACCTGGCGCGCGTCAAGGGGCTGCCGTGGGCCGGGATCGCGCGCGTCACGTTGGGTGATTTCGACGTGATTGTGAGCCGCACGGGGTATACCGGTGAACGCCGTGCTTACGAGTTGTTCGTGCATCCGGACCGATTGGTTGCCTTTTGGGAGGCGCTGCTGGCGGCTGGCGCACCATTTGGCGTTAAGCCGTGCGGCCTGGCGGCGCGCGATAGTTTGCGCCTGGAGGCCGGGCTGCCGCTCTACGGTCATGAAATGGCCGGTCCGCTCGACCTGACGATGGCAGAGGCCGGATTTGGCGGCTACATCAAAATCTACAAGGCGTTCTTTGTTGGGCGTGAGGCGTTCATCGCCCGCGACCTGCGCCGCGAAGGTGGTGTGGTGCGTTTTGGCGTGCCGGAGAAAGGGCCTATGCCTCAACAGGGCGATCCCGTGGTCGATGACAAGGGAAAAGTTGTGGGCTTTGTCACCAGTTGCGCCATCGATACCGAGGGGCAGCAGGTGGGCCAGGCCTACGTGCGGAACGCTTATACCGCTGAGGGGACGCTATTGGCAGTCCTGGTATCGCCGCGCCGCGAACCCAAGCCGCGCGCGCAACTTACTCTGGGCGATCGCACGCAGTTGCCGGTAGCCATTGTGGTGGTGAGCCGCTTCCCCAAGCGCTAAATGTGATTCGCATACGCCGCGCAGGAATCAAACTGCGCGGCGTTTTTTATTCCCAATCTGTGTTGGCGTCAGGGTCTTCCCACGCGGGTAGTGTAAAGTAAAAGGAGACCCCGCCCTCAGGTTGATTGCGTATCCAGATTTTTCCACCGTGCGCTTCTACAACCAGGCGGCAAAATGCCAGCCCCAGGCCATAGCCGCGTCCATGGTATTGACCGGCGACGAACTTGGTGAACAGCAGTTTTTGCGTCTCCGGTGGAATGTGGGGGCCGTTGTTGTAGACTTCGATCTGTACCCAATTCCCTTCCTGGATCGCGGCAATGCGGATGTGCCCTCCTTGCTTGGGGGTAAATTTGCGCGCGTTGCTGAACAGGTTCTCGAAAACACGCGTCACGGCGGCAGCATCGACCCACAAGAATGGCAATGTGTAGGGAACATCCACGTCTATGTCGATGCTGTCGATGGAAACAAAGGTGTTCTTGACGATTTCGGCGACGTGGTCGGCGAGGATGAACGCCTGTTGTTGCAGTTCAAAGCGCCCAGATTCCAGACGGCTGATTTCCAGGATCGTCTCCACCAGTTTGGTGAGCCGTTCGGTGCTGGTGACGGCGATATTGATCAATCCGTCGGTGACATCCTGCATTTCGGGGTCTTGTAGCAGGTGCAGCGCGTGTTGAGCCGCCGAAAGCGGATTGCGCATATCGTGTACCAGCATGTTCAGCAGGTCTTCGCGCATCCTTTCCAATGCTTTCACTTCGGTCACATCGCGGAAGAGGAACAGCGCGCCCAGGGATTGTCTCTGTTCAGAGAGAACGTCCCAGCGCTGCACCAGCAAGGTCAAACCGCTGGCGGTTTCGAAGACCGGACCATGGCGATCCTCGGTGGCAGTCTTGGTTTCCTCCTCGGCATCCTCACTAGATCCGACCACCTCCTGCACTTGCCCGGCCGTCTCGCTGAGCCATTCCGCAAGTTTGGGGGCGTTTGCAGCGGTCGCTGCGATCATTTCGGGCAACGCACGTGATTCCCAGCGTGTAGTATCGCCAGGTAGCGCCAACATCCGCAAAGTTGGCCCATTGATGTAGCGGATAGTGGGTTGCCCGGTATCGAAACCGACCAGGATGATGCCATCACGCGAGGATTCAAGGATCGCGCGCATCAGGCTTTCGCTCTTCTGTGTGGCTTCGTAGAGGTTGATCCGCACCAGGGCCGCCATCCCCTGCTGGACAATGGCCCACGCCATGATCGTTTCATTCTCATCCAACATATTTTCTTCGGCCATCAATACGGCCACGATACCGGCGCGATCGTCGCTGGGGGAAAAGAGCGGCAGGTAGAGCACTTGTTTGGCGCCGATTGCGGTGACGTGCTCCCACAACGAGGGGAATACTTCACGCTGCGCTTCGGTCAGTGCGCGCATACGTTCCTGCTGGCTGGTTTCCAAAAAGGCGGTTTCGTCCTCCCAGGCTGAACCTTCTGACCAGTGTGTCTTGAAGAGGCTGTTTCCGGTGGAGTAAATCTGCGAGCGCACCCATTCACCGTTCTGCACTCGGTAAAATACGGTGCCAATCGCTCCGGCAATATTATCGTGCAACGCGCGCAAGAGCAGGAAAATGGTGCCGTGGCTGCCGGTTTGCGATAGAAAAGCCGTGGTAATCTCGTAGAGGCGACGCATGATTTGGAGTTGATCCCGCATCTGATCGGCGAGCTGCCCACGCTGGAGGGTGAGGGCCAGTTGGTCGGCGATGGTCACCAGCAATTGGGTCACTTCGAGGGACAACGTCTGTTTGTTGAGCGTGCTGAGGCGCATCACGCCGACCGCTTTGCCTTCGACGATGAGCGGAAGATTGACATGGCTGTGCGGCTCCTGCGCCTCGGAGCTGCCCGTGGTCGCTACAGGTGGATCATGTTCCACCACCATCCATTTTTGGGCCAGCGCGCGTCCCGGCCCTCCTTCTCCAGGCAGAAACGTGGTTTTATGATGGGCCGCGTCTGGGGAACTACCCAGGCACACGCTGAGTTTGAGGACTTGCTCTCTTTTGTCCAGCAGATAGATTTTTCCCTGGACCATATCGGCAATTTGCATTGCCTGGTTTAGACCGGTCGTGAGAATATCATCCAGATTGGTGGCAGTGTTGATGGTGGAGATGAGGGTGTACAGGCTCTCCAGATAGGTTTGGCGTTGACGTTGTTGGCGTGCAACCACGGAGTCCGGGGGGCGTTTGATGCGGCTGCTGTCGCGTTCGCATTGCATCAGGGCGCTGTGCATGAGCGGTGTGATCAGCGCGCCTCCCTGCTCGAGCAGGGCCTGGGGGAACGCATCGTCAACTTCGGTGAAGACCATCAGCGCCTTGGGTGTTTCCGAGTTGGGCGGGATCGGAAGTAGCCACATGGGTGTGATCAGTTCGTGGATGATCAGGGTGTGGAACCCGCGTCGGGCGAGGCCCTTTTGCCAGCGTGAGGCGTATTTTTGCAGCGCGATACAGAGCACCTGAATCTCTGGCTGTTGGTGCTGCGTGCAGTAGAGGGGCGTGCAGCTCTCGTCTAGCAGTAACAGGGCGACATTTTGCGTTCGGGCCGTTTTGGCAAAAAGCGCGAGAGCCTGTTGCACTGCCGTTTGCCAGGGCAGGTCCCCACTGAGACGGCAAATTTCACTCAGCTCTGCAATGAATGACTGCGAGTTTTCTGCCTCCACGCTTTTCCCTCCAGAAAGACCGCTGCTGACTAACCTAATAATACCATAGGGCGCGTGGGCTGCAACTGACACTTGCTCCTTATGCACCTTATGATAAAATGAGCAGCGTGGAACCGCGAATCGTTTTTATGGGAACACCCGAATTTGCGCTGCCGACGTTGGAACGGCTCGCCTCGCACTATCCGCTCGTCGGTGTGGTCACGCAACCAGACCGGCCCGCCGGACGCGGGCGGCGTGTGATTGCCTCTCCGGTCAAGGAATTTGCGTTGGCCGAAGGCATCCCCGTTTTCCAGCCGGAGCGATTGCGCCGTGTGGAAGCCGTTGAGCGTATCCGCGCCTGGGCGCCGGATTTGATTGTGGTGGCGGCGTATGGGCAGATTCTACGCCCCTCCGTCCTCGAAATCGCGCGCTTGGGGGTGCTCAACGTCCATGCTTCGTTGCTCCCGCGCTGGCGCGGTGCAGCGCCGGTGCAAGCGGCGATTCTAGCCGGGGACACGGTCACCGGTGTGACGATCATGAAGATGGATGAGGGAATGGATACCGGCCCAATCGTGGCGATACGCGAAGTCCCTATCACGCCGGGCGAAACGGGCGGGGAACTGGAAGCGCGACTTGCTGCGATCGGCGCACAAGTGCTGCTGGAAGTGCTGCCCGATTACGTCGCCGGCTTTGTGCAACCTCAGCCTCAGCCTGAAGAGGGCGTAACGCTGGCGCCGCGTATTTCCACCGAGGCCGCCGGCATCGATTGGACGTGTTCCGCGGATAAGTTGGCACGCCATGTACGCGCTTTTGCGCCTGCCCCGGGCGCGTTTACCGCATGGAATGACACGCGGCTGAAGGTCTTGCGCGGTGAGGCGGTTGCCTGTGATACGAAGGCGGATGGCCCTGGCAGTGTCTTTCTGTGGCAGAAATTCCCCGCTGTGGTGACGGGAGAAGGGGCTTTCGTCTTGTTGCAGGTGCAGATGGCCGGCAAGCGTCCAATGAACGGCGATGCGTTCGTGCGTGGCAGAAAGGATTTACTGGGAGCCGTGCTAAGCTCCCATAGACCGGGCGAGTAAGGAACAGTCGCCCGGTCGATTTTTCGATGGTGGGTTGTGCGCCTACGGCGCTTGTAGAGCAAAGCTAATGTTCTTGAAACTATATCACAATGAGGAGGCTGTATGTCAGGTCATAGCCATTGGCAAACCATTCGGCGAAAGAAAGAGGCAAACGACGCCAAGCGTGGCGCCGTGTTCACCAAAGTCGCGCGCGAGATCGTCATCGCGGTACGCGAAGGCGGCGGTGGAGATCCAGATAGCAACATCCGTCTGCGGATGGTGTTGGACAAAGCGCGCAGCATGGCGATGCCGCGCGACAACATCGACCGCGCGATCCGGCGTGGCACCGGTGAGGACAAGGACGACATGGAGATCACGGAGATCACGTATGAAGGTTACGGCCCCAACGGCGTTGCCATTATGATCGATGTGGTGACCGACAACCGCAATCGCGCGATCGCTGCTGTGCGTCACGCGCTGAGCCGGTCGGGTGGGTCCATCGCCAGTCCTGGCGCGGTCGCCTGGCAATTCAATCGCAAAGGCGCGATTCACGTTCCGGCGGATGTCGATTTCGACACCTTGTTCGAAGCGGCAGTCGAAGCCGGCGCAGAAGACGTCGTCCAGGGCGAGGAGGAGGACGATCACATCGTCTACACCGATCCCACCGATCTGCACGCGGTCAGCAGCCACCTTAAAGAAACGAATATTGCGGTAGACGATGCCAATCTGGTGCTGGTCCCGCAGAACGAGGTGACGCTCGACGAGAAGAGCGCCGTGCAGGTGCTCAAACTCATCTCGACCCTGGAAGAACTGGATGACGTGACCCAGGTGTTCTCCAACCTGGAGATGTCGGACGCAGTGATGTCGGCCTTCGAAGCTGCCATGGACTAGCTCGTTCTGGTGCGATGCGCGTTTTAGGGATTGATCCCGGCACGGCTATCACGGGATATGCAGTGGTCGAAGAAACGGAAGGGCGTTTATCGCTGGTGGCCATCGGCGTGGTCGATACACCGGCGAAGACGCCCCTTCCGGCGCGGTTGCAGCGCATTTACGCGGGCTTGCGGGTTGTGATTAGCGAGCACGCGCCGGAGACCGCTGCGGTCGAGGAACTCTTCTTCAGCCGCAACACCCGCACGGCGATGTCCGTGGGAGAGGCGCGCGGTGTGGTTTTGCTCGCTCTGGCCGACGCCGGTTTGCCGATTGTCGAATACACGCCGATGCAGATCAAGCAGGCGGTCACCGGTTACGGCAGCGCCGACAAGCGCCAGGTCCAGGAGATGGTGCGGCTGCTGCTCTCGCTGCCGGACATCCCCCGGCCCGACGACGCCGCCGATGCTGCTGCGGTCGCCATTTGCTGCTTGCACCGGTTCAGGCTGGATAGTTTGTTGAAAGAGGGGGCGTGATGATTGCACAGTTGGAAGGCGTCGTGCTCAGCGCGGATAACGGCCTTGTCGTGCTTGATGTGGGCGGTGTGGGATTTGCCGTGCATGTTCCCCTCACCGTCGTGCTCCAACTGGGGAAGCGGGCGACGCTCTACACCTACCTGCACGTCCGCGAGAACGAACTGGCGCTGTACGGTTTCCCCGATCAGGATCAGAAAGATCTGTTCGAAATGCTGTTGAGCGTCTCCGGGGTGGGGCCGAAAGCGGCGCTGAACGTACTCGGCACGCTTTCGCCGGACACGCTGCGCCGGGCCGTGCTCAACGGGCAGCCTGAGGCCCTGTCCCGCGCGCCCGGCGTCGGCAAAAAGACCGCCGAAGCGATCGTGCTGCACCTCAAGGACAAGATCAAGCGACAGGGTGTTACGGTGATGGAGGTCGCTGAGGATGACGCCGACGTGATCGCCGCGCTGACGACGCTCGGCTTCAGCATTGTCGAAGCCCAGCGCGCCCTGCAACAACTGCCGCGCGACGCCAAACTCTCACTAGATGAGAAAATCCGCCAGGCACTAACGATGCTTGGCAAGTGAGAGAGTCGAGTAGTTCTTAGCCGGATAGTTTCAGTAGATCATAAATTGCTTCGAGGGGATCGTCAGATCCCCGCTCTGATCTGGATAGTTTCAGTAGATCATAAATTGCTTCGAGGGGATCGTCAGATCCCCGCTCTGATACAGACCAAGCAAAATCTGTTCTACTGAATCTGTAGTCCGTCAATTTGATGGTAGTTCGCTTCCCACAAACATAATCTTATGATGTGTCTTCGTTGGCATCGTGTCCTGCGCGCGTTGCAGTTCTTAGTGCTCGCAAGTCTTTGCGCGCTGACGGCGTGTCTTCCCCCAGCTCTCCCGCGTGTGATCAAAATCGGCCTGGTCGCGCCGTTCGAAGGCCGCTATCGCTACGTCGGCTATGACGCGATCTACGCGGCGCGGCTGGCGGTGCGCGAGATCAACGCGGCAGGCGGCGCCGGCGGCTGGATGTTGGAACTCGTCGCCTACGACGACCGCGCCGATCCAGAATTGGCCCGCACGACGGCGCGCAACCTCGTCATCGATTCGGATGTGGTGGCAGTGATCGGGCATTACCAACAGGCCAGCACCGAGGCTGCCAGCGCCGTCTACGCCGAGGTGGGGATGCCGCTGCTGGCCATGGGCGCGTGGCTCACGCCAACGACCGCGCCGGTGTGGCGCATGGCGCCGCCGCCGGAGCAGGTCGCTGCAGCGATGCGCGATGCAGCGGACCTTTCCCCCCTTACGTCCCCCCCAGCGGGGGGGATAACGGCTTCAGATGCTCTTGTGGCGGGGGGAATATTCCCGTTCAATTCACCCTTGGTGGAAGGAACATTCCTCTTTACCTCCCCCCTCCTGGGGGGGATTGAGGGGGGGGACGTGTGGACCGAAGGGACATTGTTCGTCACCCCGTATCCCTTGCCGCGTGACCTTCCCGGCCTGGAAACCTGGGACGCAGCCTACCGCGCCGTCGGTCCGCACGTGCCGGATCCTGGCGCCTACGCGCTGCCCACCTACGAAGCGGTCTACACGCTTGCTGAGACCATTAAGGCTGTGGCGGAGTCCGGTGAACGACCTCCGCGCGCGGACGTGGCGGCGGCATTGCCCGGTGTCCGTCGTACCGGCGCGTTGGGAACCATCATGTGGGATGCAGCGGGGTACTGGCAAGAGATGCCGCTGTACGTGTACGTCTGGGAACAGGTGGGGGCAAGGCTAGTAGACGGTAAACGGTAGACGGTAGACGGGGGAGGAGCGTTGCATCGGGTTCGTTTGGTGGCTAGAGAAAAGGTGCTGGTGGGGGTGTTTCTGGCGGCGTTTGCTGCGCTGGTGATTCGCAATGCCTGGCTCTCCGATGATGCCTACATCACCTTTAGAACGGTCGATAACTTCGTCAATGGCTATGGCTTGACGTGGAATGTCGCCGAGCGAGTGCAGACGTACACGCATCCGCTGTGGATGTTTCTGGTGTCGGCGGTGTATTTCTTCACGCGAGAGATTTTCTTCACCAGTCAAATCCTGTCGATTGTGCTCTCGCTCGTTGCGGCGGGCCTCGTCGCGTATCGAGCGTCGCGCTCGGTATGGCTGGCGTGCGCGGGCCTCGCCGTACTCACGCTGTCGAAAGCCTCGATCGATTACGCGACCTCCGGCCTGGAAAACCCGTTGGCCCATCTGCTGCTGGTTATCTTCCTTTTGATTTACCTCGATGCAGAACTTTCTCCCCCCCTTCATCCCCCCCGCCGGGGGGGACAGAGGGGGGGAGGAGGGGCTACGCTCTTCTGGCTCGCCTTTCTGGCTGCACTCGGCATCGTCAACCGCGCGGATATGCTGTTGCTTTACGCGCCGGTCATCCTGTACGTGTTGTTCAAGACGCGCAGCGTGAAGGCGCTCGGCGTCGTGGCGCTCGGATTTCTGCCGTTCGTCCTCTGGGAATTGTTCTCGCTCTTCTACTACGGGTTTCCATTCCCCAATACGGCGTATGCCAAGCTGACCTCGGCATTGATCAGCCGCCAGGATTTGATCGTCGAAGGACTGAAGTATCTGCACAACTCGCTGCGGGCCGATACGATCACGTTGTTCGTCACCGGTCTGGGGATGCTCGCGCCGTTTATCACCCGCGAATGGCGCAAGCTGCCCGTCGTCGCGGGGATGGCGCTGTATTTGCTGTACGTGGTCTACGTCGGCGGAGACTTTATGAGCGGGCGCTTTTTCAGCGTGACGTTGTTCGCCGCCGTGATGCTCCTGGTGAGCAGCCCCGTGTTGGCCGAAAAGCGAACAGTCCAGGCGATCGCGCTGGCGGGTGTGGTGCTCATGGGGCTGAGCGCGCCGTTCTCGCCGCTGCGCGCGAGCGGCGAAATCGGCGCGCGCAGCGGTACGGAGCCGGGGTGGCTGCACGGGCGCACGATCACGGACGAGCGCGCCAACTACTACCGCAACACCGGCCTGTTGCGCGCGTTCCAGCAGTCCAATCCGTTGCCCGATCACGATTGGGCGCTGGAGGGACGCGCGGCGCGGGCGGCTGCTCCGCCGGTGGTGGAGAAAGGCTCCGTGGGCTTCTACGGCTACTTTGCCGGACCGGATGTTTACGTCGTCGATCTGCTTGGCTTGGGCAATCCCTTGCTGGCGCGCTTGCCCCCGGCCGATCCCGAGTGGCGCATCGGTCACTTTGGACGGCTGATGCCGGACGGCTACCGGGAAACACTCGAAACGGGCGCGAACCGCATCGCCGATCCGCACCTGGCGATGTATTACGATAGGCTGGCGCTGGTCATTCGCGGCGACCTGTTCGACGGCGAGCGGCTGCGCGCCATCTGGCAGATCAA
>DAOUAY010000464.1:0-5228 GCA_034432995.1 Anaerolineae bacterium
ACCGGCGAACATCTGACGATGGAAGACGTCGCTGCCGTCGCGGCGGGGGCGCGGGCGGCGCTGGCGCCTTACGCGGCGGAGGCGATGGCGCGGTCGTGGGAGGGCGTGCAGACGCTCCTGGCGAACGGCGAGATCGCCTATGGCATCACGACGGGCTTCGGCGCGTTCAAGGGGCGCATCATCCCGCCGCACGAGGTGGCGGCGTTGCAGCGCAATCTGGTGTTGAGCCACGCGGCCGGCGTCGGCCCGGCGTTGGATGCGCCGACGGTGCGCGCGGTGATCGCCGTGCGCGTCAACACGCTGGCGATGGGCTATTCGGGCATTCGTCCGCAGGTGGCCGAGGCGTTGTTGGCGCTGTTGAACGCCGGGATTGTGCCGGTGATTCCCGCCTACGGCTCGCTCGGCGCGAGCGGCGACCTGGCCCCGCTGGCGCATCTGGCGTGCGTCCTCATCGGCGCGGGCGAGGCGTTTTACGAGGGTGAACAGCTGCCCGGCGCGGAGGCGCTGCGCCGCGCCAGTCTAGCGCCAGTCGTGCTCGGCGCGAAGGAGGGGCTGGCGCTCCTCAACGGCACGGCGGTGACGACGACGATGGGCGCGCTGGTCACGCTGCGCGCGGAGAACCTCGTGCGCGCCGCCGACATCGCGGGGGCGCTCTCGTTAGAGGCGCTGCGCGGCACGGTCGCGGCCTTCGACCCGCGCATCCACCTCGTCCGCCCGCACCCGCGCCAGGTGGACGCCGCCGCTTACGTCCGCCGCCTGCTGGAAGGCAGCACGTTCGTCCGCCCGCACGATCCCCGCGACATTCAGGACGCCTACAGCCTGCGCTGTATCCCGCAGGTCCACGGGGCGGTGCGCGACACGGTCGCCTACGCGCGCTGGGCGCTGGAAATCGAGCTGAACGCCGTCACCGATAACCCGCTTATTTTCTTCGAGCCGGATGGGCATCCGGTGGTGCTGTCCGGCGGGAACTTCCACGCGGAGCCGGTGGGGTTGGCGCTGGATTACCTCAAGTTGGGGCTGACGGATTTGGGCAACATCAGCGAGCGGCGCACGGCGCGGCTGGTCGATGAGGCGTTGAGCCACGGGCTGCCGCCGTTCCTCACGCGCCACGGCGGGTTGGAGAGCGGCTTCATGATCGCGCAGTACACGGCGGCGGCGCTGGCGTCGGAGAACAAGGTACTGGCGCATCCTTCGACTGCGGATACAATTCCCACATCCGCCAACACCGAGGATCACGTGAGCATGGCGACGAACGCGGCGCATCACGCCCGCCAGGTGGTGGAGAACGTCGAGCGCATCATCGCTATCGAGTTGCTGGCGGCGTCGCAGGGCATCGATTTCCGCCGTCAGCAGTTGGGCGCGTCCGTCCGTCTGGGGCAGGGCACGGCGGCAGCCTACGCGGCGATCCGCGCGCGCGTCCCCTTCCTGGAACACGACGCGCCGCTGTCACCGTTGATCGAGGCGGTTCACGAGCTGGTAGCGAGCGGCGAATTGGTCGCGGCGGTAGATGGTAAGTTGTAGGGTTTACAGGAGGCTGCAGGTAGGATTCCCAGTAGATCTAATTTTGCTTGGTCTGGATCGCCAGATCCAGACCGGAACGGGGATCTGACGATCCCCTCGAAGCAATTTGTGATCTACTGAGATTAGCGATTTATTACGAGAGGTTGGTGTGAGCGAGTGTTGGTTGGAAAAGCTAGAGGGAATTCGCCAGGCGTTGCGCCAGGGCGGGTATCGCTTTCGTAGCCGGGAAGAAATCGACGCGCAAATCCAGGCAGAACGGGATAGTTGGGAGTTTCCTGCGCTTATCGTGCTTGGGCCGGTCTCCGACCGTGCCCGCACCACGCCTGGGTTTGCGGTGGCGCGGTTGGAGACCGGCCAGAGCTTGTCGAGGTCTTAACACTGATTCTTGATTCGCTGATTCTTATTCGCCGATTCTTGATTCGCTGATTCTTGATTCATTATGCGTGCATTAGTTACAGGTGCAACCGGCTGCGTCGGCGCGAACATCGTCGAGGCGCTGTCCGCGCGCGGGTATGCGGTGCGGGCGCTGCGGCGGGCCACGTCGAAGCTGGACGCGCTCACCGGGTTGGATCCGGAGTATGCGATTGGCGATGTGCTGGACGAGGCGTCGCTGTTCGCGGCGATGAATGGCTGCGCGCTGGTCTTCCACGCGGCGGCGGTCTCGCAGTACTGGCGCAACGGGCCGGAGGCGATCTACGCGGCGAACGTCGCGGGGACGCGCAATGTGCTGCGGGCGGCGCTGGCGCAGGGTGCGCAGCGGGTGATCTTCACGAGTTCGGTGGCTGTTTTGGGCGTCCCTGCGGAGCGCGGGCAATTATTGGATGAGTCGGCTGTGTTCAACCTGCGCCCGGCGCAGTTCCACTACGGGCATAGCAAGGTGTTGGCCGAGGCGGAGGTGCAGCGCGCTGTGGCGGAGGGACTGGACGTGGTGATCGTCAATCCCGTGTCGGTGATCGGGCAGCGCGACGTGCATTTCGTGGGCGGAGAAATCCTGCGGACGGCAAAGCGCGGGTTGCTGATCGGCGCGCCGCCGGGTGGAATGGGCATCGTCTCGGCGCAGGCGACCGGCGAGGGGCATGTGCTGGCGGCGGAGCGCGGTCGCACCGGCGAGCGTTACATCTTCAACGGCGAGAACATCTCGCACCGCGCACTGATGACACTGGCAGCCGAGGCGACGAGCGGGTGTGCGCCGTGGATCACGATCCCGCGCGTGTTGATGGCGCCGCTTGCCGCGCTGGTGGATTTGCTGAATCGCGTCCGCCGCGCCACACCGTTGGTCGACGGCAGCCAGCTACACTTAAGTGCGCGCGATATGTACTTCGACGGCAGCAAAGCCGAACGCGAATTGGGCTTTGCCGGTGGTTCAGCCCGCGCCGCAGTAGCGGAAGCCTGGGCGTGGTACAATGAGCACGATCTATTATAAAAGGAGCGCGCCGATGTATCCTCCTCCGTCTACCGTCGCGCGAATCTTCGCGCCCTGTCTACCGTCTACCTATGAAGGAGTGCGGTCTTGTACCTGAAGTCCGACCGTGACCTGTACCGCCGCCGCAGACGCATCCCCTGGCTGCGCCTGTTGACGCTGCTTGCGTTGGTCGGAGCGGGCGTTTACGTGGTCAACACCATTACGGATGTGATGCAGGAGCGGCCCGGCGCTGGGCCGGCGTATGCACCCACGCCCATCCCCTCGCCGACGCCCACGCCATCTCCGGCCATCTACGTCGCCAGGGCCGAAGACGCCTACTGGGCCGGCGATGTGGAAGGCGCTATCGACGCTTACCAGCGCGCGTTGGATATCGAGCCGAACCAGTTCGACCTGTACGTGGCGCTGTCGCGGCTGTTGACGTTCCAGGCGCAGCCCGAACGCGGCCTGGAAATGGCCCGCGAAGCGCTGCGCCGCCAACCGGAAAACGCCCGCGCCTGGGCGGTGTTGTGTCTGGCTTACGATTGGATTGGGATGCCGTTGGAGGCGGTGTCGGCGTGTCAGAAAGCCATTTCGTTCGATCCTACCCTGCCGGAGGCGTATGCCTATCTGGCCGAAGCGTACATCGACGCCGGGAACTGGTACGCCGCCAACAGCACGATCGTTACGGCGGTGGAATTGGGCGAGAACAACGTCGATGTGCTGCGCAACCGCGCTTACGTGCTGGAAACGCAGGGGAATTATTACGGCGCGATTGGCGCGTATCGGGAAGCGCTGGCGATTCACGACAAGCTGGTCCACCTGCACATGGCGATTGGCCGCAATGCCAATGCGCTCGGCAACTGGACGCTGGCGGTTCAGGCGTACACCGACGCCGTGGAAGCCGATCCCAATCACGTTCCGGCGCTCGCGCGTCTGGGCCTGGTGCTCTTGCTCACCGGCGACTACAACAAGGCGGAGGCGCATCTCACCAAAGCGATCAAGCTCGATCCAACGTTCGGCGACGCCTACGCTCACCTGGGGACGCTCTATTTCCAGCAGCGCAACTATGAGGACGCCATCGAAAACCTGAAACTAGCCGTTCGCTACGGCGAAGCGCGCTCCCGCAGGCGGACGGTTTACCTGGTCATTACGATGGAGGATACCAACGCGGTCGGTGTGGAGCCAGGGGGAAGGGAGATAGCGCGCGCTGAGTTCGTGCATCCGTTCGACTTCGAAGCGCCGCTGCGCGGGATCATCAAGGGGGAGATGGTGGGGACAGAGATCACCGGGCAGGCGCGCTTCGATGTGCTGAGTGGACGATATGCGCTGGAGATGCAGGGCTTGCCTCCCGCGCCTGCCGGAAAGATTTACGTGGGCTGGTTTTTGCCGTTGCGCTCCCTGGAACGCCAGCTCGTGCGCACCGAGGCGATTTTCCCCGCGCCGGATGGCCGGGTCCAGGCCTCGGGCGATATTGGGCGGGTCCGCGGCCCGGCCATCGAGACTTACTACACGTTGGCGCTCTCGTACTATCTCCTGGACCAGTGCAACGAAGCCCGCCCCTACATCGACGCCGCGCTGCGCATCGATCCCGAAGATGCAAACGCGCTTCAGGCGCGACAACTGTGTCGGTAGCGAATGGGCGAATCAGCGAATGAACGAATCAGCGAGTTGGCGAATGGTGAAGGGTAGATGGTGAATAGGATACGCTCCGCAGTGGCTAAAAGCGGTAGGTGTTGGCGACTTTCGACTTGTGACCTTCGACTTTCGACTTGTGACCTTCGACTTTCGACTTTCGCGCCGTACCTCTTGATGGTGCTTGGTGTGTTGTTCCTCTATCGCCGGTTGGTGGCCGGATGGGTGCTGGCCGGCGGTGATTTGCAAACCTATTTTTTCCCCTACTGGACCGTTGCTGCGCGCGCTTTCCAGGCTGGACGTTTGCCGCTGTGGAATCCCGACCTCTTCGCGGGCGCGCCGCTGCTCGCCAATTCCCAGGTGGGCGTTTTCTATCCGCTCAACTGGCCGTTGTGGCTCCTTTCTGGTCCCTCTTTGGCAGGGATGGCGCGTTCCTTGCATTGGAGCGTGCTATTGCATCTGACCCTGGCGGCGCTGAACGCCGCCATTCTCGCGCGCCGTCTGGGCCTGAGGCCGTGGAGCGCGGCGCTGAGTGGCCTGCTGTACGCCGGAAGCGGCTATCTGGGCATCCACGTGGAGCATCTCAACCAGTTGCAGGCGCTGGCATGGTTGCCGTTGGTGGTATTGCCGGTAGACGGTAGACGGTATACGGTAGACGGGGGGAGAGGGGAGA
>DAOUAY010000465.1:0-11311 GCA_034432995.1 Anaerolineae bacterium
AGCTACATCTCCACTGCGCGCAAAAATGGCCAGAACATTCTGGAAGCGTTACGGCTGGCTTTAGTCGGTACGCCATTTCGACCGGCCTGCCTGCCGCCTCTCACGGCAGACGGCTGAATAGTTACAGAGGAACTTTATCTCTGGTGGTACACCGGGCATTGTCATCCGTTGACTCAAAGCCGCAATTGCAGCCCGGCCTGCTCCAGTTGTAACAGCGCCGCCTTGCGATCCACGCCGTAGGCATAGCCGGTGAGCTTGCCGTTGCGCCCCACCACCCGGTGGCAGGGGACGATGATCGCCACCGGATTCGCGCCATTCGCCTGCCCCACGGCCTGGAAGGCGCGCGGGTGTTCGACTTCCATAGCCACCTCACCGTAAGTCAGCGTTTTGCCGTAGGGGATCGTCAACAGTTCCTGCCATACCGCCCGCTGGAAGTCCGTACCGCGCAGGTCGAGAGGGACGTCGAAGGCTTTCAGTCTCCGGTCGAAGTAGTCGGCCAGTTGCGCGACGACGGCTTCCAGCACGGGATTGCTCCCCGGCTCCGGTCGGGTGATATTATCACACGCAATCCCATAGCGCGCCATGCGGCGGATTTCACTATCACTTGGCTGCTCGCCAAAGCCCAGGCCGCAAACGCCCAGGGCAGTCGCGCAGACCCACACCGGTCCCAGCAACGTCGATGTCGGCGTACACACACAATGCTCCATCCCACAGCTCCTCGAAAATACCCTGACTTCAACGCTTAAGGCGGAGCACAATCCGCCGTCCTCGCTACACCGAATTGTAATCAATTGCTCAACGGCAATGGCTTCACCGACCATGCCGCGCCCAGTTGAACCGCCGTCAAAACCCGCTGCGCAGGCCACGCGGCCATCACCAATGCGTGGACTTCGTAGCTGCCGTCGAAGTAAGGGACCAGGCGGTAAGGTTCGTAGCCCTGCGACAACGCCGTCGAGACGATCGCGCGCGCGTCGGCTGCCAATCCATGTTGTGGGAAGCCGTTTGCCAGCACACCTTCCACAGCCGCCAGCGGCCTTTCCGCCGCCTCGACAACACCGGCAGCGATCGCTTCCTGCGCCATCACCAACAGCAATTCCAGCGTCACCGGCTCGGTTTCACGGGGACGCCGCACAAAGTCCGCCGTGATGTTCCAACGCACGCCATCCTGCGGGCTGAACAAAATCCCCTCCAGGAAATGTGCGCTGGGATCGTAAGCCAGTTGATAAGCGCGCAATGTCTCCATCAAGCGCAGCTCTACCCCCAACAGGTTCTGGGTTTCGGGCGACACCGGCTGCGCATCCAGCCAGGCCTCCCACGTCTTTTCGAATGTCTGCCAGTCTGCCTCCCCCACGGCGCGCAGCCCATCACTGAGCTGCGCCGAAGCATTCTCCCACTCGCCCTCCAGGGTCGCGCGGCAGAACGTCTCCAGACCTTCCCATCCGAAATGGTCGACGATATAGCTGATGAAAGCGCCTGCCTCCCGATAGCTGACCTCGTGCTGGTGGATGTAGAAATCGTCGGCCAATTGCGAAAGTGGAATGTAATGCGTGGAAGCCCGCAAAGCCGCCGCATCCTGAACCAACGATCCCGGCCAGTAATGCCCGCCGGACACGTAGACCGCCAATCCTTCGCGCACGACGGAAGGGGCAGCATGGCATCCCAGCGCCGCATCCAGCCGGTGCGTCAACTCGTGACGCAGCACCATGCCCAGGTTTACCGGCGAGTATTGCCGGTCGGCATACGTGATGGCGACCCAATCCCACGACGCATACCCACCCTGCCCGATGACCCGATCCAGCAGGTAGATGTCCAGTAGATCGCCTTCTGCGCCAAAACCGAAGCGCGCACTGACATCTGCATAGGCCGCAGCAACCTCAACGGCAATGGTTTCCAGATCGCGTTCGGCGGCAGTCCCGGTGAGATAGTGCAGACGCACGCCACCCTGCTCCACGGATGCCCACGTGGCTTCCGGCTCCGGGGCCTGGAACGTCTCGACGGGGTGTGGCACAACGGACACAACCAGCGTGTTGTCCGCCAGGTCGGGGTCGAAGGCATCCGGCGGCAGGATCAAGGTGAACGTCAGCGGGATGGCAGATGCCGTTTCAGGCACCTGCCACGCCCAGTAAAACCTTGCCTGCAAACGCGCATCCAATCCATCAGGACCGACCGGCACCGTCAGAATTTCGTCGTCCAGAGTCCAGGTGAGTGTCATTGGCCCGGTAACATCGATCGGCATGCGCGGATCGACAGTCACGCTCGCCCAATCTCCGGGATACAGCGGCCACGGGAAAAAGCGCACACCATCAAGTTCCAAACCCGGTCCAACGGGCTGCGGCGTAGGGACAGGGGATGGCGTGGGAGGTGGTGTGAAGGTTGGAACTGGCGTTGGCGTGGAGGACGGCACAGGAGAGGCGGGTACCGCCGACGGCGACACCGCAAACGGCGCCTTCGCAGACGGCGTGACGGTCTCAACAGCCGGGGACGGCGGCAGCGCGGGCACAAACAGGCGACACGCGAGACCAGTTAATAGCAACGCAACCCACAAGAAACGCTTCATCCTTCAGACACCTCACCCGCATTGTAACAGGATTAGCGAGTGAGGCAATTGCACCTCTCATCTTCCCACGCCGCGCTGGCGGGCGGCCTCGAAAAGCACGATCACCGCAGCCATGGCCGCATTGAGCGAATCCACGCCACGCGCCATCGGGATGGTCGCTTGTCGGCCAGCGGCGAGCGCCCGGCCTTCAGGACTCGCCCCCTCGGCTTCGCCACCAACGACGAGCGCCACGCGCCCGCGCCAGTCTACCGCGTCGTAGGACGTTCCTGGCCCAGCCTCGGCCAGCCAGACGGCGGTTTCCTCCAGGCCGGCGCGGATTTCTTCCCACGCTGCCCGGCGAATCGGTAGATGAAAGTGCGCCCCCATAGCGGCGCGTACCACTTTCGGGTTTGTGTGGTCCACCGTCCCTGGCGGGAGCAACACCCGCGAAACGCCCGCCGCCCAGGCCGTGCGCAGCATAGTGCCCAAATTGCCGGGGTCGCGGATGGCATCGGGGATCAACGTGAATGGCGTGGCGGCTTCACACGGTAAATCGGGGATCGGCAATACAACCAGCACACCCTGGGGCGTTTCAGTGTCAGCCAGCGCCTGCATCACTTCGACGGGCACTTCCCAGCACGAGTTCGCGCGTTCCATGCAGGCAGCGATGAAAGCGCTGCCAGGGGCGCTTTCGGCAAATGCAGCAGTGTAAAACACTTCGTAGAAGGGCATATTCACGGCGAGGGCTTCCTGAACCAGACGCAGTCCCTCGGCGACAAACAGCCCTTCTTGATAACGGCGGCGAGTGCCGCGCTGGAGCGCCTGCACTCGCCGCACACGTTCATTGCTCAGACTGACGATCTTGCCCATCGTAAAAGACTCAATGGGTCACAAAATGCTACGAGGGGATCGCCAGATCCCCGTTCCGGTCTGGATCTAGCAATCCCGACCAGGCAAAATTGGATCTACTGAGTCTACCGCTCAGACTCTATGGAATGCGAATCGCCTGCCCGACGTAGATGAGAGCGGGATTGGCAATCCCGTTGTACTTGGCGAGATAGTACTGGCTGTAGTTGTACTTCAGCGCGATGCGGAACAGGTTCTCGCCAGGCTGCACGATGTGGACTTTCTCTCCGCCGGTCCCTGGGGCAGGCGTTGGCGCCGGCGTACCCCCACCGGGCGTCCCGCCAGGAATCGTGAGCGTCTGCCCAACGTAGATCATCGCGGCGTTGGTGATCCCATTGGCCTTGGCAATGGCTTCGACTGTTGTGCCATAACGCAAGGCGATGCGGAACAGGTTTTCACCCGCCTGTACCACGTGCTTTCCGGGTGTGCTGGTCGCCGCAGGCATTGCGGCAGCTTCTGGCGTGGCCGCAGCCGCATCACCGCTGACCACCACCGGCAGCACCACCTCGACGGTCTGCGTGGGCGTCGTGGTGACCTCGGTAACCGCAGGGGTAGGCGCGGTTGTCGCCTCTTCCACAGGTTGAACGACAGAGATCTCCTCAGTCGCCGGCTGTACCACGACCGGGGTGGGATTCGATCCGGCTTCTTCCACCATCTTCGTCGATTCATCCTCAGACTGAATATCTGCCAACGGAGGCGTGGCAGATTTCTTACATCCTCCCAAGACGAGAGAAAGCGCCACCAGAACAGCCAACATCACAAAAATGGATTTGCGCGTCATAGGAAATCTCCTTTCTGTTAAATTCACAGATATTATACACGTTAATCTGTTTTGCAACAAGGTTTTGCCGACCTTTATCAGAATTATACTATAAAAATCACAAAAAGTAAAAAAGAAGCTTGACGATAATCATACCCAAGCTATAATGTCAGGTTAGCACAGTGCGGCGGCCATGCACTGAATGCAGGCGAGTTATCGAGGAGAGAACTATGATTGATGCAAATGAGCTTCGTAAAGGCACTACTTTTATTCTGGATGGGGAACTGTACCAGGTGCTGGAGTACCAACACTACAAACCGGGGCGGGGAAACGCCATTATCCGCACCAAAATTCGCAACTTGCGCACGGGGTCCACAGTGCCGCGTAACTTTCTGTCAGGAGATCGCTTCGAGGAAGCGCCAGTCGAGCGACGCAGTGTGCAGTATCTCTACGAAGATGGTGAAGCCTTCTACTTTATGGACACCCAAACCTACGATCAGGTCCACATGAACGCCGATATGGTCGGCGACCGGGCCGGCTTCTTCAAAGAGGGAATGGAAGTCACACTCACCGTGCTGGATAGTGAAGTGCTGGATGTCGACCTGCCCGCGTCCATCGAACTGGAAGTCGTCGAATCGGAAATGGCCGTCGCCGGAGATACAGCCACAGGTGTGAGCAAAGCGATCGTATGTGAAACCGGCCTGAAGGTCAACGTGCCGTTATTCATCAACGTAGGGGATACGATCCGGGTCGATACCCGCACCGGAACATACCTCACCCGCGTCTAGCTCTATGCCGGTGCTGTGAGTGGCTCTGGTTCCCACAACAGGTTCTCGTGCGGTGCGCTCCTGAGCGTACCGCACGCTTTTTTGAACGATCATTGAACCCTGGTGAAGGTGTGACGACGGCAACCTGCGCCAGGGTAAGAGGCAGCAATGGATTACAGTCCTTACGCAGGTCGCTGGATCGCTTTGAGCGAAACCAATACGGTAGCGAGTGTCGGCGCGACGCGCGAAGAAACGCGCTGCGCCGCACGCACGGCGCGCCCCAAAGAGCGACTGCGGCTGGCCTGGATTTCTACCCATCCACCCCACATTCCCCTGCCGGAATGGCCACTGGCCGAACTCCGCAGCCTCCTCCCGCAAGAAGGGGTATGGCTGGCCGGCGGCCCTGTCCGTGATCTGCTGTTGGGCCGCGACATCCACGACTGGGATTTCGCCGTCGCCGAACAGGGGTGTGCCCTGGCACGCAAGGTCGCCAATGCGCTGCACGCGGCCTACTATCCGCTGGACGACGAGCGTGATACCGGCCGCGTCGTCGTCAGCGACCCGCACACGCGCCGCCCGGTGATGCTGGATTTCGCCGTCCTGCGGGGCGCTACATTGGAAGAGGACCTGCGGCGGCGCGATTTCACCGTCAATGCGATGGCGCTCACGCTGGAGGGCGCGCTCATCGATCCCACCGGCGGCCAGGCCGATCTCCAGGCAAAGCTGATCCGTATGACCGGCCCCAACAGTTTCAAGGATGACCCGGCGCGGCTGCTGCGCGCGATCCGCCACGCCACCACACTGCGGTTTCACCTGGAGACAGTCACCACGAAAGCGGTGCGGGCGCAGGCTACCTCCATCACGACTGTCAGCGCCGAACGTGTCCGCGATGAACTGCTGGACATGCTGCGCGTGGTCCCGGCGATGCACGGCCTGCGCGCGCTGGCCGATGTAGGACTGTTGAACCTCGTTTTACCTGAAGTTCATGCTTTGCAGGCTGTGCAGCAATCTGCACCTCATCACTACGCGAATACCCTGGCGCACACCCTGGCGACACTCTCGGCTGTGGAAGGCATCTTCGCGCTCCTCAAAGGCGCAGCGCGCCCGCCCGCCGCCGACAGCGCCCCAAGCTTCGCCCTGGTCCCCACCCCTACCTGGGCGTGGTCGCGCCTCGCCGAAGCGCTGCTACCCTTTCAGGTAGCGCTGCTGGCGCACCTGGACGAGCCGGTGAATGCGGAGATGCTACGCGCCGATCTGCTGAAATGGGGGGCGCTGCTTCACGACGTTGGCAAGGCGGGAACGCGCACCGTAGGCGAGGATGGCCTCACGCATTTCTATGGTCACCCAGAAACCGGCGCGCAAGCGGCGGAAACGCGCTTGCAGGCGCTGCGTTTTCCAGGGAAAGCCATCGCCTTTATCAGCACGCTGGTGGCGGAACACATGCGGTTGGCCCATGCCACGCAAGGCCTCCTGACGCGGCGCGCGGTCTACCGTTTCTATCGCGATACCGGCGAGGCCGGTGTGGACGTGGCGCTGTTGGCGCTGGCCGACGCGATGGCCGTCTGGGGTCAGCGATTGACGCAAACCCGCTGGCGCGCTCTGTTGCGCAGCGCCGTGGCATTGTTCAAGGCATATTTCGAGCAGCCCACGGAGATCGTTGCGCCGCCCGCGCTGCTCAATGGGCACGACCTTATCGCCCTGGGACTGCGACCAGGGCCACAAATGGGACGCATCCTTGAAGCGCTACGCGAAGCCCAGGCCGCGGGCGAGATCACAACCAGGGAAGCCGCCGAACAGTTCGTGACTGCAACACACATAGGAGCGGAACCATGAAAGGGCACGAAGTGGCGCTCCGGCGCTATGGATTGGAAATTGTCATCGTTGTGCTCCTGATGCTGCTGGGATGCCAGCCGACACCGCCTTCATCCACGCCGACAGAAGCGCCACGTCCCACGTCGGTAGCCGCGACGCGCACCCCGGTTCCCACCTGGACCGCCACCGCCACAGCGTTCCCGGCGACGCCGTTCCCCACCCCGGCAGCGACGATGACGCCACGCCCTACCGTCACCACCACGCCGATCCCGGTGTGCGCGCCGGTCTGGCAGCGCCCGCTTTCCACGACTGAACCGCAGCATGACTTGATTCTTTTCACGAGCACCGTCCACGCACCGTTTGCCCCTCAGGCATTACGTCAGCGCACCACACCCACCCATCTGTGGGGCGTCGCTGCCGATGGGCGACACAGCGAGCGGCTCTCCATCAGAGAAGGCGCCCTCTTCATCCGCCCTGAAGGTGACGCAATCACCATCGAATTGCTGGTGACAAAAGCCTATTCGATGGAAACGGACTTCGTCCGCCAGCACGAGCTGCTGCCCGATTGCGCGGACACGGCTTGCGACCAGTATCAATTCTCCCCGGAGGGAACGTGGGGGGCTTATTTCTGGGGCGAGGAAGCGTGTGGGCGCGGCATCGCGGCGCTCGACTTGCGCAGTGATGAAACGCGCGTCCTCACCGCAACGGGTGGTTATGAGATCACTTTCATCTCCGAGGAGACGCTCCTGCTGGCAACCCTGGTAACCGGTACCACACACTGCGAAAGCGGCAACATCGCTATGGTCGATCTGCGTACGGGCGAACAGGCCATCCTGGGCAAGGCCGGTTCTATTCAGTGGAATCCGCAGCGGACAGCCTTCGCCGCCAGCGCCCTTCCCTATACGGAATGGAGAAGCTCCGTATGGGGCTACGACGTGGCTCAGGGACGGTACTTCCTGCCGCCGCCGACAGAGCGTGATACGGAGGAATCCAATACGCAAGATGTGCAGCCCTTGTGGACGCCCGCGGGCGATCATCTGTTATACCAACAACGCGCGATTACTTACACCACACCGGCAAAGCCTGCGTTCACTCTCGGCCCGCAACACATCGTCGTCGTTGATGCAGCGACCGGCGAGCAGCGAATTTTACTCGACGATCCGGCCTACGACTATCACCTGTGCACGGCATACGAAGTCTGTACGTGGGAGGGTGATTTCATCGAAGTCCGGCGGATTCCCTACCGGCAGAGCGCCTTTTCTATGGAAGCCAACACCCTTAGCGCCGCCATCAACTGCGCCCTCTTCGGCTTCCGTTGCGCCGACCCGGTCGAACGTTTCGCCCTCAACTGGCGAACGGGTGAGTTGTTGCCGTGGGACGCGCGTCCCGCCGCAGCAGAGCTCCCTACCGTCACACCGACGCCCACACCAGCCGCCACGGCGTCACAACCCGCCGCGCCGGATTTGAACCGCCCTGCTTTCTACACGGCACCTGACGGAACCTACACCCTCCATCTGGGCCGGGACGAACGGAGTTTGTGGTGCGTTCCCGTCGACGGCGAGCCGGTACTCTGGGTCAACAGCGGCACCTATTTCACCTATGTCCCATAATGTGATTCGTAATCCGTAATTCGCAATTCTTTGCCGGAGAATCCTAGTTGAAATCTTTCACGCTTGATAAAAAACTGATCTCCCTTGTTGCGGTGTTGCTGTGCGGCATTGCCGTGTTGTCTGCCTGCGCGATGCCCAACACGCCGATGCCAACGGCGACGCCGACGCGCACGCCCATCCTCCCCACCCCCACGCCGACGCCGACCGCCACACCGACACCCACAGCCACGCCCACCATCACCCCCAGTCCCACGCCGACGTTGCCGCCGGGATTGATCTTGCCGGTGCGGGCAACCGAGCCTCGGAGCTGGCCTGCACTGCCCGCTGAGATGTACTTCCTGCGCGAAGGGCGCATCTATGTATGGCTGGCCGAAGGCGGCACACTCGACGCTATTCCGATGGTCGACGATGCAGACACCGTCCTCGTCTACCGGGTGACGGCGGACAAACGCTTCATCGTTTACGGTACCGCTGCTGGGGAGCTGTACCTCTTCGACCGCGCGTCGCGTGAGCACAAATTCATCCCCACCGCCGGCCGATTGATCGAGCCGTTGGCCGAACCGCCGGGCATGGATTTCGACGTGACGGCGGATGGGCGGTATCTGGTGTACATCGCGTGGGGTGTCCAATCCACGTTACCGGGTACGCCAGGCGCGGTTGCTGTCGAATTCCCCTATGGCACGATCCTCGCTATCAATCTGACAGATGTGCGCCAGCCGCAACGCAAGCTGGGGTTCTGCAACAGCACCGCCGATGCGAAATGCGCCGGTCTCGCGCTCGCGCCGGATGGCAGCTATGTCGTCTATGAGGATGGCGCAGGTCTGTGGCTGACGACCCTCGACACCCCAGACCCTCGATTAGTGCTGCCCTTTACGAATGACGCAAGCTGGCGTTTTTCAAAGTGGGCGCCCAACAGTCGTTGGCTGATCCTGGAAAGCCTGTCGGCGCAAGGCACAGCGTTAGCCTTGTTCAACATCGCCACAGAGCAACTGCTGCCTGTCGATGTCTCCTGCACAGAGAACTGTCGCCTGGAACTGAGTTGGGGCGAGCAGAGCATCTGGGTTTCCGCCGACACGCCGGAATACGGCTGTCTCTATGAAATTCAGCCGGTCATCGGTGAACCCCTGTTGGCCATCACCCAAGAGAAATGCCTGATCGGTCCGTGGGCGCTGCATCCCACATCGCCGCAGGCGCTGCCCGATGGCTGGGTCGCATTCGTCCACCGCGGTTGTGGGACAGACTGTCAAGGTCCGGCGCCCGGCCTGTATTTTCTGCGACCGGATGAGGTCACGCAGCCCATCGCGCTGCTGAGTGAAGCAGAAGGCTCCGCGCTATGGACGGCGGATGCCTCGGCTTTCCTCTACTTCGACCCGCAGGGCACCCCCACCCATTTGGGCGTGGCCGATTCCGCGGGATTCTGGGACGTGCGCCGCCCCCTCGACGGCGCGCACACCTTCCTCTGGAGCGATACAGTAGACAGTAGACAGTAGACGGGACAGCAAACCCCGTCTACCGTCTACCGACTACCATTTGACGTTTCGGGGTTGCCGTTGTATAAAACACGGCATGAACCTAGACATCTTTCTGAAATCGAAATTTAGCCGTCTATCCAGTGCTATCCTGTTGGCGACGCTGACAGTGGGCGCGTTACTCGTCGCCTGCACCGCTCCAATCCCCGTGGAGCCGAACCGGGTGACGCTGGTGGTCGATGGCAAACAGCAGCTCATCGTCACCGAGTTGGCCACCGTGCGTGATCTGCTCACCGCCGAAGGCGTCACCATCGGCGACCTCGACCGAGTAAGCCCCCCGGAAACCGCCGCGCTGCGCAACGGGATGACCGTCACTGTGGTGCGTGTGGTCCGGCTGACGGAAACCGTCTCCGAGACGCTGCCTTTTGGACGGCAAGTGCTGCGCGACGCTACCGTCCCCGAAGGCGAAACGCGCTTGCTGCAATCGGGACAGGCCGGCGTTTTGGAGCGGGCGTACCGCATCACACTGGAAGATGGCGTGGAAGTGGAGCGCACGCTGATGCAGGAAGCGATCACCCAGAAGCCCCAGGATGAGATCCGGCTTGTGGGCACACGCCCCAACGTCGACACCGTCATCATCACCGGCACGCTGGCCTACATGAACCACCAAGACGCCTGGATTCTGCGGGGGAGCAACCGCACGCGCCGCCGTCTCACCGCGTTGGGCGACCTGGATGGGCGGGTGTTCACCCTCTCGCCGGACGCAACGAAGCTGCTGTTCACCCGCGCCGTCACCACAGCCGACCACATCAACGCGCTGTGGTTGATCCGCATCGGCGAGGCCGATCCCGACCCCATCCCGCTGGACGTCAACGACGTCTTGTGGGCCGGATGGCATCCCAAAGACGCGCGTATCGCCTGGACGACGGCAAAGGTCATCGAGGCTGCACCGGGCTGGCGCGGGCAGAACGACCTCTGGACGGCAGTCCTTTCTTTGCAAAACGCGCTGATTTCGCGGCGGGAAGTTCTGAAGCCGGCGGCGGGCGGCGGGTACGGCTGGTGGGGCACACGCTACGCCTGGTCGCCTGTGGACGATGCACTGGCCTACTCCCAGCCGGACACGGTAGGCGTGGTCACGCTGCGCGACGCCAAACGCACGCCGCTGCTCACCTTCCCGGCCTACCGCACGTACAGCAGTTGGGCGTGGAACCCGGCGCTCGCCTGGTCGCCCGACGGCAATTTCATCGCCGCCGTCGTCCACGCGCCCTCGCCCAACATCGCCGACCCGGAGGAAAGCCCCGTCTTCAACGTGTGGCAGCTCGCGGCGACGGGCGAATACAGCGCGGCGATGGCCTCCGAAACGGGCATGTGGGCCATGCCACACTTCGCGCCGGACGGATCGGCGCTGCTCTTCGGGCGGGCGCTCGTCCCCTACCGCAGCGACACCAGCC